>NZ_BAAASM010000020.1:0-254592 GCF_039532885.1 Streptomyces nogalater
GTCGGCCTCGGGGGCGGTGTGGGCTTCGGCGGGGGAGGGGGCGTGGGCGTCGGCATGGGCGGGCACGGGAGCGGGGGCGGCGGTTTCGGCCAGGGCGGGTGGGGCCAGTGAGGGCCGGGTGGGCGGGGCCAGTGGTGGTGGCCGGGCGGGTGGGGCCAGTGGTGGTGGCCGGGTGGGTGGGGCCGGTGGTGGCCGCCGGCGTGGGCCACCGCCACCGTGCCGTCCGGGCCCGTCGAGGCGTACGCGCAGGCGTCGGCCGACGCGGTGCCGGCCGGCCAGCCCACCAGGGCCCAGGCCAGCGTCAGCAGGGCCAACAGCCGTGCGGTGGGTGCGCGTCGGGTCGCTTCGGGTCCATGCACGACGCAGATCATGGGGTGCGGGGGACCGTATTACCGCACAGTCGCCCGAGATTGCTCCGAAAGAAGGAGATTGACGACCGGAGGTTTGCCGAACGAGAGAGCCGCATATGCCGCCCGCCGCCCGTCCGCCGTCGTGTTGTGCCGTGGCCGCGCCGTGTCCTTGCCGTGCTGCGTCGCGCCTCCCCTCCTCGGGGGAAGAATTCCCGGCCGTCGTTGAACACGACGGCCCCCTCCCCCCGTACCCATGGCCGTGCGGCGGCGCGGCAGGCGCCGCGGTAACCGGGTGACGATGGGGAGTTGACGATGAAGACCTCCTGGCGGACCGCCTCGCTGGCGGCCACGGCAGCCGCGGTGCTGGCCCTGACGACGGCGTGCGGTCAGGACGACGGGACCACTCCCGCGTCGGCGGCCCGGAACGCCGGGGCGACGGTCGCGGCGGGCGACGACGGGCCCCCGGGCGGCGGTACGGCGATCGGCGCGGGCAACGGATACGGCGCCGACGGCACCCAGGACTCCACGGCCCCGCCGACCCCCGCGGGAAAGCTCACCGTGGCGAGCAACCCCGAACTCGGCAAGGTGCTGACCGACTCCTCCGGCCTCACCCTGTACCGGTTCGACAAGGACACCGCAGACCCGCCGACGTCCAACTGCTCCGGCGACTGCGCCACCACCTGGCCACCGGTCCCCGCCGACGACGCCTCCGCCGGCGCCGGCGTCGACCGCGCGCTGCTCGGCGAGGTCACCCGCGCCGACGGCTCGAAGCAGCTCACCATCGGCGGCCGGCCCGCGTACCGCTACGCCAAGGACGTCAACTCCGGTGACGTGAACGGCCAGGGTGTGGGAGGCACTTGGTACGCGCTCACCCCCACCGGCGAGAAGGCGCAGCCGTCCGGGCTGCCCGGCCTGTCCGTCCGCGAGGACCCGAAGCTCGGGAAGATCGTCGTGGACCGCGCGGGCATGACGGTCTACCGCTTCATGAAGGACAAGGCCTGGCCCAGGCCCGTCTCGAACTGCACCGGGGCCTGCCTGGAGAAGTGGCCGGCCGTCGGCCCGGTCGACGCCGACGACACCGAGGGCGTGACGAAGAAGGGCCTCATGTCCTTCACCCGGCCCGACGGGGCCCGGCAGATGACCGTCGACTGCCGGCCCGTCTACACCTTCTCCGGGGACAAGGCCCCGGGAGACACAACCGGTCAGGGCGTGGGCGGCACCTGGTACGCCGTCTCGCCCGACGGCAAGCCGGTCGGCGCGCCGGGCGCATAGATCCCCTCCCCAGGGTCGATCAACCCGCCCCGGCCCGGCGCGCGGCCGAAGATCCGCCCCCTCCGCACCGCACGGAGGGGGCGGATCGTTGTGTGCGGCGGGAGCCGTGGGTGCGTCGCACCGTCACGCACCGGGGCCGTACGGGCACTTGCCGCAGGCAGTGACCGGGAACGGATGGTCAATTTCCGGTTCGGCTCGCTCCTTTGGCGGGCGATCAGTAGCCTCAGCTCGAACACCGGATCGCCTACACCTGTCCACGCTTTGGAGACATTTATGGAGCGTCCTGCCTGGGCCCCACGCAGCATCGACATCTCGGTGCCGAGCGTCTCGCGGATCTACGACTACTACCTGGGCGGTTCGCACAACTTCGAGGTGGACCGGGAGGCGGCGCGCCGGGCCATGGAGTTCATGCCGGGCCTGCCGAAGGTCATGCAGGCCAACCGGGCGTTCATGCGCCGGGCGGTGCGGTTCGCGGCCGGTGAGGGCATCACCCAGTTCCTCGACATCGGCTCCGGCATCCCGACGTTCGGCAACGTCCACGAGGTGGCCCAGGCCGCCGTACCGGGCGCCCGGGTGGTCTACGTCGACCACGACCCGGTGGCCGTCGCGCACAGCGAGGCCGTGCTCGCGGACAACGACGACGCGGACGTGATCGCCGCCGATCTCCTCAAGCCCGGGGAGATCCTGACCAGCCCCCGGCTGGAGCGGCTCATCGATCTGGAGCGCCCGGTGGCGCTGCTGCTCGTTGCCATACTGCACTTCGTGGACGACGCGGACGACCCGTACGGTGCGGTGGCCGAGCTGCGAAAGGCGCTCGCGCCCGGCAGCCTGCTGATCCTCACCCATGCCACGTACGAGGGAATCCCGCTGCCCGCCGAGCGGGCCGAGGCCGCGGTGGACGTATACAAGGACATTCGCAACCCGCTGATCATGCGCTCGCGCGACGAGGTCGCGCGGTTCTTCGAGGGGTACGACATGGTGGAACCCGGACTGGTGCAGATGCCGCACTGGCGCCCGGATTCGGCGCCGGAGGACGAGGATCCGTATGCCTTCTCCGGATTCGCCGGCGTGGGGCGTTCGGCGTGAGCGCGGAACCGGACGGGCCGGAGGACAGACTGCACCGGCTGACGACCATCTGGAGCCGGGCGGTCTACCCGGTGACCTCGACGTCGCTGACCCGCGCCGAGTTCGCGGGACAACTCCTGCCGCTCGCCCGCCGGTTGAGCGAGCTGCTGCACGCCCGCCACTTCGACGCGGACGCGGCCAAGGCCGTCGGGGCCGCCCTGGTCGGCGCGCACTGCACCGACCCCGAGGCGCTGGCCCGCACCCTGGACTGCGTCGACGCCTACCTGGTCCTGTACTGCGGTGAGGACCGCCCCCAGGACGAACTGCGGCTGCGTTCCTCGCGGTTGCAGCACGCGATGGCCGCCGGTTACGCCCAGGCGCTGCGCGAGCGCACCCGTGCCGAGCAGGAGGCCATCGCCCAGGCCGCGTTGCGGGCGCAGGGCGTGGTCGCCCAGGCGCTGCACGCCAGCGAGGCCCGCTTCCGCGCGGTCTTCGAGGGCGCCGCCATAGGGATCGGCATCGCCGACCTGCGCGGCAACCTCCTCCAGGTCAACGAGGCGCTGCTGCGCATGTTCGGCCTGTCCGAGCAGACCCTGCGTGGCCGGCGGGTCCAGGACTGGGCGCATCCCGAGGACGCCCCGCAGATCCGGCGGCTGTACGAGGAACTGGTGCGCGGCGAGCGCGAGCACTACCACGTGGAGAAGGCGTTCAACCGGCCCGACGGAACGGTCCTGTGGACCAATCTGACCGTCTCGCTGCTGCGCGACGCCGACGGCAGCCCGCAGTATCAGCTGGCCCTCATGGAGGACACCACCGAGCGCCGGCTGCTCAATCTGCGGCTGCGCTACGAGGCCACGCACGACGCCCTGACCGGCCTGCCCAACCGCACCCTGTTCTTCGAGCGGCTGGAGAAGGCCCTGAACGCGGGCGAGGGCCAGCGCTTCGGCCTGTGCTATCTGGACCTGGACGGTTTCAAGACCATCAACGACAGCCTCGGGCACGCGGCCGGGGACCGGCTGCTGGTGGAGGTCGCCGACCGGCTCCAGTCCTGCGCGACCGCCCCCGGCGAGATGGTCGCCCGGCTCGGCGGCGACGAGTTCGTGGCCCTGACCACCGGCCCCGACACCGAGCACGGTGTCGACGAACTCGCCGAGCGCATCATGAACGCGCTCGTGACGCCCATCAGCATCGACGGCCGCGATCTGCTGGTGCGCGGCAGCCTGGGCATCGTGGAGGGTCCGGCCGGCGAGCGGAGCGCCGCGGAGGTGCTGCGCAGCGCCGACATCACCATGTACCGGGCGAAGTCGGCGGGTGGCAACCGCGCGGAGCTCGCCGACCCCGAGGCCGACGCCCGCGCCATCACCCGGCACGGACTGACCACGGCGCTGCCGACCGCCCTGGAACGCGGCGAGTTCTTCATCGAGTACCAGCCCCTGGTGCACCTCGGCGACGGCAGTGTGCGCGGTGCCGAGGCCCTGGTGCGCTGGCTGCACCCGCAGCACGGGGTCCTCGGCCCGGACCGGTTCATCCCGCTCGCCGAGCACACCGGTCTGATCGTGCCGCTCGGCCGCTGGGTGCTGGAGGAGTCGATCCGGCAGGCCCGCGCCTGGCGCGAACGCCACGGCGGGCAGGCCGGCCCGCTGCGGATCAACGTCAACCTCTCGCCCTGCCAGCTCGGTCACCCGGGGCTGGTGCAGGACACCGTCGACATCCTCGAACGCGCGGGCGTCACCCCGGACGCGCTGTGCCTGGAGGTCACCGAGTCCGCGCTCATCGGCGCCGACGACGACCTCCTCAAACCGCTGCGCCGGCTCGCCGAGATGGGCGTCGACATCGCCCTGGACGACTTCGGCACCGGCTACTCCAACCTCGCCAACCTGCGCCGGCTGCCGGTCAGCATCCTCAAGCTCGACCGCTCCTTCACCCAGGGCATGCAGCGGTTCCCCGCCGACCCCGTCGACCTGAAGATCGTGGAGGGCATCGTCTCCCTCGCCCACAGCCTCGATCTGGCGGTCACCGTCGAGGGCGTGGAGACCGGCGCCCAGGCCGAGCAGCTGCGCATCCTGGGCTGCGACACGGCCCAGGGCTGGTACTACGCCCGCCCGGGCCCGCCGGAGCGGCTCCACGACCTGACCCTGGTGGACGCCACGGGCTGACCGGCGCCGCGTTTCCCGCGACCCGCCGGCCCTCACCCGCCTCGCGCCCCGCTCTACGCGCGCAGCTCCCGCGGCCCCGGGCGCGCCGACGGCGGCAGGCCGAATGACCGCGGCGGCCTTCGCGCGCCGCGCGTGACCAGGAGCGACAGGGCGGCCGGATGGCCGGTTTCGCCGGTGGCCGTCGTGTCGTTTCGCTCCTTGCGCGGCGGGACTCCCGGGGCGCCGCGTCCTCCTCGCGCGCGCGGGGGTTGCCGTGGGCCGCCGGGCCGGTCGGCTACGTGTGGGCGCCCGGGAGTGGTCGGGCGGCCGGATCGCCGGTGGGCGGCGGGCCGGACCGCTGCCGGCCCGTGGACGGGAGGGCTTCGGCGGTCGTGTCCGCGGGGGCAGGGACGCCGGCCCCCGCGCCGCGTGCCGTCGCGGCCACCGTGGTGGCCGACCGTACCAGCGCCGCCGTGGCCGTGGAGCGGGACTGCTGCGGCCAGGCGATCGCCAGCAGCGAGGGCGGTGCGTCCGTGACGGGCCGGTAGACGACCCCCGGGCGCGGGTAGCGGCCGGCGACGGAGGCCGGCAGCACGGACACCGCATCGCCCAGCGCGACGCGCGTGAGCAGCTGGGCGAGGTCCCGGCCCGCGCCCCGCGACTCTTCGAGGAACCGGTGCAGTCCCCCGGGCCGCAGACCGAGGTCGGCGAGGGTGATCCGGTCGCGGCCGGCCAGGGGGTGGGCGGAGCCGAGGGCGGCGACCCGGTCCTCTTCGAGCAGGGGCTCGCTGTCCAGGCCGGTGCGGTCGAACGGCTCGTGCAGCAGCGCCGCGTCCGCCTCCCCGCGCCGCAGCAGCCGGGGCTGTTCCCGCCACGCGCACAGCCGGACCGTCACCGGGAGGGCGCCGGGCCGGGCGGCGTAGTGCTCCAGCAGGGGCTCCAGCAGCCCCGCGTCGCTGTCGGCCTTGACCGCCAGGACCAGTGTGCGGTCCGGCCCGGCCGCCCGGCGCGCCCGCCGCCCGGCCGCCTCCAGGGCGTCCAGCGCGAAGCGCGCCTGGGGCAGCAGCGCCTCACCCGCCTCGGTCAGCGCGACGCGGTGCGTGGTCCGCTCGAACAGGGGCACCCCCAGCTCGGCCTCCAGCCGGCGGATCGCGCGGGACAGGGGCGGCGGGGAGATGCCCAGCCGCTCGGCGGCGCGGGCGAAGTTGAGTTCCTCGGCCACGGCGACGAAGTAGCACACCAGACGGGAGTCCACCCCGCACCCCTCCGCTCGGTATTGCCCTGAGGGTAACAACCCTGAGCCGGCCGGTCCTTCAGTTCCCGGAACCCGGCGGGCAGGCTCGAGCAGGTCTTCTTCCACTCCCTCTCCCACAGACTTTTCCGGAGCCCTCATGATCCTCGTCACCACCCCCACCGGCCAGGTCGGCGGCCAGGTCCTCGCCTCCCTCCTCGACGCCGGGGACGCGGCGGGACCGGTGCGCGTCGTCGTCCGCGACCCGGCCCGCCTGCCCTCGCGGGTACGCGAAAGCGTGGAGGTCGTCACCGGCTCGCACGCCGACCCCGACGTCATGGCCAAGGCGTGCGCGGGCGCCGACCGGGTGTTCTGGCTGGTGCCGCCGTCGCTCACCGCCGACAGCGTCGAGGGCCACTTCCGCGCCTTCACCCGGCCGCTCGTGGACGCGATCGCCACCCAGGGCGTCGAACGGGTCGTCGCCGTCTCCACCCTGGGCCGCGGGGTGGCCGAGCACGCCGGGCAGATCTCCGCCTCGCTGGCCGCCGACGACGAGGTGCGCGCCACCGGCGTGCACCACCGCGCGCTGTGCCCGCCGTACCTGATGGAGAACCTGCTCACCCAGGCCGCCGCCCTGCGGGACGGCGGCGAGCTGGCCATGGCGGTGCCCGGCGACCGGGTGCTGCGCACCTGCGCCACCCGGGACATCGGCGTCACGGCGGCGCGGCTGCTGCTCGACGGCGCCTGGACCGGCCAGGCCGACGTACCGCTGGTGGGCCCCGACGATCTGACGCCCGAGGGCATGGCACGGGTGGTGTCCGAGGTGCTGGACCGGCCGGTCCGCTTCCGCCGGGTCGACGCCGAGGAGCAGAAGGCGGCGCTCCTGCGGTACGGCGCCGGCCGGGCCGCGGCCCAGGGCCTGGCCGACATGATGCGCGCCCTGGACGACCAGGACTTCTACGGCGCCGGCGTGCCCGTCACCCCCGACACCGCGCCGACCGGCTTTTGCCGCTGGTGCGAGGAGGTGCTCAGGCCCGCCGTCCTCGGCTGAGCCCGCGGCTCAGCGCTCCAGCAGCATTCGCTGCAACTCGCGCGCCGCCCGCGGCGGGGCCACGTCGCTGCGGTGGGCGAGCGCGATCGTACGGTGCAGTCCGGGCCGGGCCAGCGGGGTCACCCGCAGCCCGCGCCCGGCCCGGGTGGCGACCATGCGCGGCACCACCGCCACCCCCAGCCCGGCCCGGACGAACCCCAGCACCGCGTCCATCTCGCCGCCCTCCACCGCGAAGTCCGGCTCGAAGCCCTCCGCCCGGCACGCGGCCACGGTCAGCTCCCGCAGGTCGTACCCGTGCCGGAACATCACCAGCCGCTCGCCCGCCAGGTCGGCGATATGGATCACCCGCCCGCCCCGGCCGGGCGCCGGCGCCTCCGGCGAGGACACCACCACCAGGTCCTCGCGCAGCAGCTCCACCGTGGTCAGCGCGGGCGCCGGCGTCGGCAGCGGCAGCACCACCAGCGCCAGGTCGAGCGCACCGCGCGCGAGCTCCCGCACCAGGTCGTGCGAGCCGCCCTCCTCGATCAGCAGCCGGATGCCCGGGTACCGGTCGTGGAAGGCGCGCAGCACGTCCGGCAGCAGTCCGGTGCACAGGCTCGGCGTCGCCCCGAGCCGCACCCGCCCGCGCCGCAGCTGCACCAGCTCCTGCACCTCGTGCCGGGCGGTGTCCGCGTCGGCCAGGATCCGCCGGGCCAGCGGCAGCAGCGCCTCGCCGGCGTCGGTGAGCGTGATGTTGCCCCGCGCGCGCAGGAACAGATCCGCGCCCAGCTCCCGCTCCAGCGCCTTGATCTGCTGCGACAGCGACGGCTGGGCCACATGGACCCGCTCGGCGGCCCGGGTGAAGTGCCGCGTCTCGGCGACGGCCACGAAGTACTGGAGCTGCTGGAACTGCACGCAGCCAGAATAGCCTCAGCCTATGGAAACAAGCTGCGCCATGTCTTGGACCGATCGGGACCTTCGGCCCTAGCGTTCTGTGCCATGGCTCTGGCAACGCGGACGGACCGACGGCCGTCCATGGCGCGTACCGTGTGGGACAGCTCCGTCGGCAAGAAGACGGTCATGGCCGTCAGCGGCGTGATCATGCTGCTGTACCTGGTCGCCCACGTCATCGGCAACCTGAAGATCTTCTTCGGCCCGGACGAGTTCAACCACTACGGGCACTGGCTGCGCACCGTCGGTGAACCCTTCATGCACTACGAGTGGACGCTCTGGCTGATCCGGGTCGTCCTCGTCGTCGCCGTGGTCGCCCACGCCACCTCCGCCTACCAGCTCAGCCGCCGCGACCTCAAGGCCCGCCCCACCAAGTACGTCCACGCCAAACCGCGGGCGAGCTACGCGACGCGCACCATGCGCTGGGGCGGGGTCATCCTCGGGCTGTTCATCGTCTGGCACGTCCTCGACCTGACCACCGGCACCGCGCACCCCGGCGGCTTCCAGGAGGGACATCCGTACCAGAACGTCGTGGACACCTTCTCCACCTGGTACGGCAACGTCGTCTACATCGTCGCGATGCTCGCGCTCGGCCTGCACATCCGGCACGGCTTCTGGAGCGCCGCCCAGACCCTCGGCGTCGGCAGCCGCGCCCGCGACCGCGCCCTGAAGACCGTCGCCAACGTCCTCGCGCTGCTGCTCACGGCCGGCTTCATCGCCGTACCCGTGGGCGTCATGACCAAAGTGGTGAGCTGACCCATGACGTACACCGACTACGCGACCGGCGCCCCGGTCACCGACACCAAGGCCCCGACCGGCCCGATCCACGAGCGCTGGGACCAGCGCCGGTTCGAGGCCAAGCTGGTCAACCCGGCCAACCGGCGCAAGCACACGGTGATCGTGGTGGGCACCGGCCTCGCGGGCGGCTCCGCCGGCGCCACCCTCGCCGAACAGGGCTACCACGTCGTCCAGTTCTGCTACCAGGACTCCCCGCGCCGCGCCCACTCCATCGCCGCGCAAGGCGGCATCAACGCGGCGAAGAACTACCGCAACGACGGCGACTCCATCCACCGGCTGTTCTACGACACCGTCAAGGGCGGCGACTTCCGCGCCCGCGAGTCCAACGTGCACCGGCTCGCGCAGATCTCCGTGGAGATCATCGACCAGTGCGTGGCCCAGGGCGTGCCGTTCGCCCGCGAGTACGGCGGCCTGCTCGACACCCGCTCCTTCGGCGGCGTCCAGGTCTCCCGCACCTTCTACGCCCGCGGCCAGACGGGTCAGCAGCTCCTGCTCGGCGCCTACCAGGCGCTGTCCCGGCAGATCGCCGCCGGAAACGTGGAGATGCACCCGCGCACCGAGATGCTGGACCTGATCGTCGTCGACGGACGGGCGCGCGGCATCGTGGCCCGGGACCTGATCACCGGCAGGATCGACACGTACTTCGCGGACGCCGTCGTCCTCGCCTCCGGCGGCTACGGCAACGTCTTCTACCTGTCGACCAACGCCATGAACTCCAACGCGACCGCCATCTGGCGGGCGCACCGGCGCGGCGCCTACTTCGCCAACCCCTGCTTCACCCAGATCCACCCGACCTGCATCCCGCGCACCGGCGACCACCAGTCCAAGCTGACCCTGATGAGCGAGTCGCTGCGCAACGACGGCCGGATCTGGGTGCCCAAGGCCAAGGGCGACACCCGCCCGCCGCACCGGATCCCCGAGGACGAGCGCGACTACTACCTGGAACGCATCTACCCGTCCTTCGGCAACCTGGTGCCCCGCGACATCGCCTCCCGCGCCGCGAAGAACGTCTGCGACGAGGGCAGGGGAGTGGGCCCCGGCGGCCAGGGCGTCTACCTGGACTTCGCCGACGCCATCAAGCGCATGGGGCGCAAGGCCGTCGAGGCCAAGTACGGCAATCTCTTCGACATGTACCAGCGGATCACCGACGAGGATCCGTACGAGGTGCCGATGCGGATCTACCCGGCCGTGCACTACACGATGGGCGGCCTGTGGGTCGACTACGACCTGCAGACCACCATCCCCGGCCTGTTCGCGATCGGCGAGGCCAACTTCTCCGACCACGGCGCCAACCGGCTCGGCGCCAGCGCCCTCATGCAGGGCCTGGCCGACGGCTACTTCGTGCTGCCGGCCACCATCAACGACTACCTCGCCCGCAACCCCCACCAGGACCCGGTCACCGACCGGCACCCCGCGGTCCAGGAGGTGCTGGCCGAGACCGAGGACCGGATCAACCTGCTGCTGGCCGTGGACGGCGACCGCACCCCGGACTCCTTTCACCGCGAACTCGGCGAGCTGATGTGGGAGTTCTGCGGGATGGCGCGCTCCGACGCCGGGCTGCGCAAGGCCCTGGAACGCATCCCGCAGATCCGCGAGGAGTTCTGGCGCCGCATCAAGGTCCCCGGCACCGGCGAGGAGTTCAACCAGTCGCTGGAGAAGGCCAACCGGATCGTCGACTACCTGGAGCTCGCCGAGCTCATGTGCCTCGACGCGCTGCACCGCACCGAGTCCTGCGGCGGCCACTTCCGCGAGGAGTCCCAGACCCCCGACGGCGAGGCGGCCCGCAAGGACGAGGAGTTCTCCTACGCCGCCGCCTGGGAGTTCACCGGCACCGGCGAGGCCCCCGTCCTGCACAGGGAAGACCTGGTCTTCGAGTACGTCCACCCCACCCAGCGGAGCTACGCATGAAGCTCACCCTGCGCGTCTGGCGGCAGAAGAACGCCGACGCCGAAGGAGCGATGTCCACCTACGAGGTGGACGACATCTCGCCCGACATGTCCTTCCTGGAGATGCTGGACGTCCTCAACGAACAGCTCATCCTCTCCGGTGAGGAGCCCGTCGCCTTCGACCACGACTGCCGCGAGGGCATCTGCGGCGCGTGCAGCCTCGTCATCAACGGCGACGCGCACGGGCCGGAGCGCACCACCACCTGCCAGCTGCACATGCGGTCCTTCGAGGACGGCGACACCATCGACATCGAGCCGTGGCGGGCGTCCGCGTTCCCGGTGATCAAGGACCTGGTGGTGGACCGGTCGGCGTTCGACCGGATCATCCAGGCCGGCGGCTACATCACCGCCCCCACCGGTTCCGCGCCGGAGGCCCACGCCACCCCGGTGCCCAAGGCCGACGCCGACTTCGCCTTCGAACACGCCGAGTGCATCGGCTGCGGGGCGTGCGTGGCCGCGTGTCCCAACGGCGCGGCGATGCTGTTCACCTCCGCCAAGGTCAACCACCTCAACGTGCTGCCGCAGGGCGCGCCCGAGCGGGAGACGCGGGTACTGGACATGGTGGCCCAGATGGACGCGGAGGGCTTCGGCGGCTGCACCCTCACCGGCGAGTGCGCCACGGCCTGCCCCAAGGGCATCCCGCTGGTGTCCATCACCGGCATGAACAAGGAGTGGCTGCGGGCCACCCGGAAGGCGGGCAAGAGGTAGCCGCTGACTGAAGACGTTCGCCGACCACAGGCGGGCGGGCGGGGCCGGGGAGGTGCTCACCCGGCCCCGTCTGGTGTGCTGGGCGGGGACGAGGCCGGGCGGCTGCTCGCCGGCCGCGTCGCCGAGGACGGCTGACCGGGCCGTTCACCAGCCCCACATCCGCGCTCCCGGCACCGGTCACGCGCACGCCAACCGGCCTCGGAAGAACAGGAGCGGAGGGCCGCGCACACCGGGCCCGCCGTCCCCGCCGACCCGGCCCGTGCCCAGGAGTAAGCCATGACCGGCGTTCCCACGCTCGACCGTCCCCCGCAGCCCGCGGCACCCGCCCGCTACACCGTCACCCTCGCCCGCGACGAGGCCGATGTGCGTGCCGCGCAGCGGCTGCGGCACGACGTCTTCGCCGGGGAGATGGGAGCCCTGCTGGCCACCCCGGAACCGGGGCACGACATCGACGCCTTCGACGCCTACTGCGACCACCTCCTCGTCCGCGAGGAGGCGAGCGGGCAGATCGTCGGCACCTACCGGCTGCTGCCGCCCGAGCGGGCCGCCGTCGCCGGCCGGCTCTACTCCGACGGCGAGTTCGACCTCGCCGCGCTCGACACGATCCGGCCGCACCTGGTCGAGGTCGGCCGCTCCTGCGTCCACCCCGACCACCGCGACGGCGCCGTCATCGGTCTGATCTGGGCCGGCATAGCCCGCTATATGACCGACCGGGGCCACGAGTGGCTGGCCGGCTGCTGCTCCGTACCGCTCGCCGACGGCGGCGCCCTCGCCGCCGGCACCTGGCAGCGGGTGCGCGAACGGCACCTGGCCCCCGAGGAATTCCGGGTCCGGCCATTGCTGCCGTGGACGGCGCCCGCGACGGCCCCGGCCGCCCGCACCGAACTGCCCGCCCTGCTGCGCGGCTACCTGAGGCTCGGTGCCTGGGTGTGCGGCGCACCCGCGCACGACCCCGGCTTCGGCGTCGCCGACCTGTACGTCCTGCTGTCCATGCGCCGGGTCGACCCGCGCTACCTGCGCCACTTCCTCTCCCTCGTCCCGGCCTGATGAGCGGCTGGCTGCCCACCGCGCCGTGCACCCCGGCCGCCTGCGTGGATCCCGTCCGGGCCACCGCGTCCGTCCCCCGGGCCGTGCTGCGGCTGACCGCGGTCGCGGCCCTGGTGCTGGCCGGGGTCGCGCTGTCCCCCTTCGGCAGGAGGGTCCCCGCCGAGTGGATCCGGCGGTGGTGCCGGCTGATCGTGCGGGCCGCCGGGGTCCGGGTCCGGATCACGGGCACCGCCCCGCCGGACGGCGGGCTGCTGCTCGTCGCCAACCACGTCTCCTGGCTGGACATCCCGCTGCTCGCCGCCGTACGCCCGGCCCGGATGCTCGCCAAGGCAGAGGTCCGGCGGTGGCCCCTGGCGGGCGCGCTCGCGGCGCGCGGCGGGGCCCTGTTCCTCGAACGGGACCGGCTGCGCGCCCTGCCCGCGACGGTGGCCCGGATCGCCGGCACCCTGCGCGCCGGCGGGGCCGTGAGCGCCTTTCCCGAGGGCAGTACCTGGTGCGGACGCGCCCGGGGCCGGTTCCACCGGGCCGTCTTCCAGGCCGCGCTCGACGCGGGCGTACCGGTCCAGCCGGTCGGCCTGCGCTACCGGCGGCGGGACGGCGGCCCCGGCACCGCGGCGGCCTTCGTCGGCGAGGACACCCTGGCGGCCTCCCTGTGGCGGGTGGCCCGGACCCGCGGTCTGATCGCCGAGGTGCGGGTGGGACCACTCATCCCACCGGGCACCCACCCCGACCGCCGTAGCCTCGCCCACGCCGCCCAGCCGCCCGCCCTTGAGCCCGCCTGGACCCACGCGGCCCTGGTCGCCGGCACCCTGGCCCGCCCGCACGAGCACGGCACACGGGCCGGCCGCCCGGTCCTCGGGGCATGACCGGGGCACACGCCGTGCCGGCCCGGGCGCTCAAGGGACGACCCGCGCCAGATAGGGCGCCGTCGCGCTGCCCTCCGCCCGGGACACCTCCTCCGGTGGGCCTTCCGCCACGATGCGGCCGCCCCGGTCGCCGCCGCCCGGGCCGAGGTCGATCACCCAGTCGGCGCCCGCGACCACCGTCATGTCGTGCTCGACCACGACGACCGTGTGCCCGGCGTCCACCAGCCCGTGCAGCCGGTCCGTCAGCACCTCCACGTCGGCCGGGTGCAGCCCGGTCGTCGGCTCGTCCAGCAGATACAGGGTGTGGCCCCGGCGGCCCCGCTGGAGTTCGCTCGCCAGCTTGATCCGCTGCGCCTCCCCGCCGGACAGCTCGGTGGCGGGCTGACCGAGCCGCAGATAGCCCAGGCCCACGTCCAGCAGGGCGCGCAGACTCCGGGAGGCGGCCGGGGTGTCCGCGAAGAACTCCGCGGCCGCCTCCACGGTCAGGTCCAGCACCTCGGCGATGGTCCGTCCCCGGTACGACACCTGGAGCGTCTCGGGGTTGTAGCGGGCGCCCGCGCAGTCGGGGCAGGGCGCGTAGGTGCTCGGCAGGAACAGCAGTTCCACGCTGACGAACCCCTCGCCCTGGCAGGTCTCGCAGCGCCCCCCCGGGCACGTTGAAGGAGAACCGGCCGACCCCGTACCCGCGTGCCCGTGCCTCCTCGGTGCCGGCGAACACCTTCCGTACGACGTCGAACAGGCCCGTGTAGGTGGCGAGGTTGGAGCGCGGGGTGCGGCCGATGGGTTTCTGGTCGACCCGGACCAGCCGCCCCACCCCCGGCAGCCCTTCCGTCAACTCGCCGACGAGCGTGGACTTCCCGGAGCCGGAGACACCGGTGACCGCGGTGAACGCGCCGAGCGGGAACCGGGCCGTGACCGCGCGCAGATTGTGCCGGGCCACCGGGCCCACCGTCAGCCAGCCGCGCGGCTCGCGGACCTCGCGCGCCGGACCGGGCGACTCGTCGAAGAGATAGGCGGCCGTCGCCGACTCGGCCACCGAGGCGAGTTCGGCCGGCGGCCCGCTGTACAGCACCCGCCCGCCGTGCTCGCCCGCGCCGGGACCCACGTCCACCACCCAGTCGGCGCCGCGCACCACGTCCAGATGGTGCTCGACCACGAACACCGAGTTCCCGGCCGCCTTGAGCCGGTCCAGGACGGTGAGCAGCGCCTCGGTGTCGGCCGGGTGCAGCCCGGCGGACGGCTCGTCCAGCACGTAGACCACACCGAACAGCCCGGAGCGCAACTGGGTGGCCAAGCGCAGCCGTTGCAGCTCGCCCGGGGACAGCGTGGGGGCGGCCCGGTCCAGGCTGAGATAGCCGAGGCCCAGCTCGACCACCGGCGCGATCCGGGACTTCAGGTCCGCCGTGAGGACCCGCGCCGTCTCGTCGCCGCCGTCGGGCAGTTCCGCGAGGTCGGTCAGCGGCAGCGCGGCGAGTTCGGCGATGGTCCGGCCACCGTAGGTCACCGCGAGCGCCTCGGGCCGCAGCCGGCTGCCGCCGCAGTCCGGGCAGGGGGTGCTGGTCAGGAACCGTTCGGCCTTCGCCCGCAGGGTGGCCGACCTGGTGTCGGAGAAGGTCTTGAGCACATACCGGCGCGCGCTCGTGTAGGTGCCCTGGTAGGGCCGTTGGATGCGGTCGGCGTCCCGCACCGGGTGGACGGTGACGACCGGCTGTTCGTCGGTGAACAGGATCCAGTGGCGCTGCTCGGCGGGCAGCTCGCGCCAGGGCCGGTCCACATCGTGGCCGAGCGTGTCCAGGATGTCCCGCAGGTTCTTGCCCTGCCAGGCGCCCGGCCAGGCCGCGATCGCCCCCTCCCGGATGGACAGCGAGGGGTCCGGGACCAGCAACTCCTCGGTGGTGTCGTGCACTTGGCCGAGGCCGTGGCAGCGGGGGCAGGCCCCGGCGGCGGTGTTCGGCGAGAACGCGTCCGAATCCAGCCGCTCGGCGCCGGGAGGATGGTGGCCGGCCCGCGAGAACAGCATCCGCAGCGAGTTGGAGAGGTTGGTGACCGTGCCCACCGAGGAGCGCGAGGTGGGGGCCGAGCGGCGCTGCTGGAGCGAGACCGCGGGCGGCAGCCCGGTGATCTCGCCGACCTTCGGGGCCCCGACCTGGTGGATCAGCCGGCGCGCGTACGGTGCGACCGACTCGAAGTACCGCCGCTGCGCCTCGGCGTAGACGGTGCCGAACGCCAGCGAGGACTTGCCCGAGCCGGAGACCCCGGTGAACACGGCCAGCACGTCCCGGGGGATGTCCACGTCCACGCCCTTGAGGTTGTGCTCGCGGGCGCCGCGGACGCGGACGTAAGGGTCGTAAGGGGTGTGCATCGGGGGAACTCTATCCGCCCCCGTCGCGCCGCTACCGCGGAGGGTTGCCCGGGTCCTGCGGCCGGGTGCCGAACTCGTCCCTCAGCTTGTCCTGCCCGGTGTCGACCTGCGACCGGTACTTGCCGCCGGTGCGCTGGTCGATGTAGTCGCCGCCCCTGTCGACGCCCTTGTCGGCCGTGCTCTCGTGACCCTTGATCATCTGCTTGAGCTTGTCCAGCATGGACATGGCAGCCCTCCTCGTCGCTGACAGGCTTGCCCTCCCAGGGTCACCGGCCCGCGCCGCAACCGCATCTCGGGGCGGGGGCTCACCGGCCCGGCGCGAACAGCGCGGCGAGCCGCCGGTAGGAGTCCAGCAGGCCCGTGCGGTCGTAGGTACTGGTCGTGACGAGCACCTCCTCGGCGCCCGTCTCCTTCAGCACCGTCTCCAGCTCGTGCGCGACCTGCTCCGGGGTGCCCGCGATGTGCCCGGCGAGCGCGGACTCGTAGAGGTCCCGCTCCTTCGCCGTCATCGTGCGGGCCTGAACCGACTCGGCGGGGGCGAGCGGCGGGAAGGTGCCGCGGGTGCGGGAGTACGCCAGCGACCAGGCCTCGGGGACCAGCAGCCGGCGCGCCTCGGCCTCGGTGCCGGCGACCGCGACCGTGCCGGAGATCACCACGTACGGCTCGGCCGCCCAGCGGGACGGACGGAACAGCGAGCGGTACTGGTCGATGCCGCGCAGCATCTTCTCCCGGCCCCGCAGATCGCCGATGACCATGGGCAGGCCCGCGCGGGCCGCGATCCGCGCGCCCTCGCCCAGGGCCAGCACGAACGGCGGCACGGTCAGGCCCTCCGAAGGGCGGGCCCGCACCCCGGTCGGCGAGCCGCCCGTGAACCAGTCCAGCAGTTCCCCGAGCTGGGCCGCGAAGTCCTCCGCGTCCTCCTTGTCCCGGCCGAGCGCCTTGCGCACCCCGTCCGTGAAGCCGACCGAGCGGCCGAGCCCCATGTCGATACGCCCCGGGAACAGCGACTCCAGCACCCCGAACTGCTCGGCGACGACCAGCGGCCGGTGGTTGGGCAGCATGACCCCGCCGGTGCCGACCCGGATGGCGCGGGTGGCCGCGGCGACCGCGGCGGCGAGCACGGTCGGCGCGGACCCGGCGACCCCCGGCACCCCGTGGTGCTCGGACACCCAGAACCGGTGGTAGCCGAGCGCCTCCGCCTCCCGGGCCAGCGCGACGGTGTCCCGCAGCGCCTCGGCGGGCGGACGGCCCTCCCGGGTGCGGGAGCGGTCGAGGACGGAGAACCGGGTACGGCTGATCACTGTGCTGCTCACGTGGTGTTCAACACCGCGGCGGGCACAGGATTCCCGGAAGCCGTGCCTTCTCGCCGCCGGTGAGGTCTCCCGGCCGCCCGCTCGCGGCGCGCGGGTTGCCCAGGGCAGGCGGCTGGCTAGGGTGATCGGTGTGACCGACCGCCCAAGGCCCCCGATCGCCGTGTTCGACCTCGACAACACGCTGGCCGACACCGCCCACCGGCAGCACTTCCTGGAGCGCCGGCCGCGGAACTGGGCCGCGTTCTTCGCCGCCGCGCCCGCGGATCCGCCGCTCGCCGAGGGCGTGGCGCTGGCCGTGGAGAGCGCCCGCGGCTGCGAGGTCGTCTATCTCACCGGCCGTCCCGAGCGGTACCGCCGGGACACCCTGGAGTGGCTCGCGGCGCACGGACTGCCCGAGGGGCGGGTGTTCATGCGAGGGGACGCCGACCGCAGACCGGCCCGCTTCACCAAGCTGGCCATCCTGCGCCGGCTCGCCCGGGACCGTGAGGTCCGGGTGCTGGTGGACGACGACGAGCTGGTGTGCGACGACGCCGAACGCGCCGGGTTCACCGTCGTACGGGCGCGCTGGGCGGAGAAGTCGGCCGCGGTTCAGGAGGCGCAGGAACGGGAGGGCCGGACCTGACGCGCGCCGGGGCGGCTCAGGCGCTGTCCTCGATACGGAAGCCGACCTTCAGACCCACCTGGTAGTGCTCGATCCGGCCGTTCTCGATCTGGCCGCGGACCTGGGTCACCTCGAACCAGTCCAGGTTGCGCAGCGTCTGGTCGGCGCGGGCGATGCCGTTGCGGATGGCCTGGTCGACGCCCTCGTGCGAGGTGCCGACGATCTCGGTGACCCGGTAGGTGTGGTTCGTCATGCGGGTGCTCCTTACGTGTCACGCCGTACTCCACCGTGCACTATCCGCGCCGCCTGCGCACGGCGTCCCGCGCGTACCGCCGGGTAGCGCTTGACCTCCGCATTGGTACATACCAAAATCCAGCACACCCGTACGAGCCCTCGTGCTCGTCCCCCACGTCGGGCCCCCACACCCTGTCCCCGCACCTCGGCACCACCTGCCAGACAGAACAGGACCCTTCGTGAGACGTCGTCTGCTCGCCCTCGTCTGTGTCACCGGCTCCCTCGTCAGCGCCTGCGGGATGCTCCCCGGCGACCACCAGGAGCGGAAGACCGTCACCGTGTGGCTGATGAAGGACAGCGCCTCCAAGGAGTTCCTGCGGCGGTTCACCGAGGACTTCGAGCGTACCCACGACGACCTGCGCCTCGACATCCGCATCCAGGAATGGACCGGCATCGTGGAGAAGGTCCGCGGCGCGCTCAAGGAACCCTCCGGCGACGGACCGGACGTCATCGAGGTCGGCAACACCCAGGTGCCGCTGTACGCCGACGGCGGCCGGCTGGCGGACCTCACGCTGGAGTCGATGCGGGACTGGGGCAAGGACACCTGGCTGCCCGGCCTCGCCCAGCCCGGCAAGGACGGCAACAAGCAGTACGGCATCCCCTGGTACGCGGCCAACCGGGTCGTCATCTACCGCAAGGACCTCTTCCGGCAGGCCGGCATCACCCGCCCGCCGAAGACCCGCGACGAATGGCTCACCGCCACCGAGAAGCTCGACACCGGTGGGAACCAGGGCATCTACCTCGCGGGCCAGGACTGGTACACGCTCTCCGGGTTCATCTGGGACGAGGGCGGCGAACTCGCCGAGGAGAAGGACCACGAGTGGCGGGGCACCCTGGACAGCCCGGCCGCGCTGCGCGGCATGGACTTCTACCGGCGCCTTCAGGCGCTCGGCGCGGGACCCGCCGACGCCGACGAGGAACACCCGCCCCAGGCCGGGGTGTTCGCCGGCGGCAAGGTCGCGCAGATCATCGCCGTACCCGGGCTCGCCCAGGCGATCGTCCGGCAGAACCCGGACCTGAAGGACAAGCTCGGCTTCTTCCCCGTGCCCGGCCGCACCGCCGGCCGGCCCGGCACCGTCTTCACCGGCGGCTCCGACCTGGTCGTCCCGCGCAACACCGACGACCAGTTCGCCGCGACCACCGTCGTCGGCGCGCTCACCGGCGCCAAGTGGGACACCGAGCTGGCCCGCACCATGCACTACGTGCCCAACAAGACCACGCTGGCCGGCGCGGTCGCCGGCACGGAGGGGGTCGCCGCCATGGCCGCGGGCGCGGCGCGCGGCCGGGCGACCCCCTCCACCCCTCAGTGGGCCGACGTCGAGGCCGACAACCCGATCAAGGAGTACATGACCCGGGTGCTCCAGGGCGGCGACCCGGCGACCGAGGCCCGCCGCGCCTCCGCGCGGATCACCGAGGCGCTCGCCCCCGACGTGGGCTGAGCCGCCGCACCCGGCTCACCGCAGCACGCTCAGCGACAGCGCGAAGCGGCCCGCCGCGTCCGTCCACCAGTGCGTCAGCTCCAGCCCGGCGGCGGCGAGTTCGGCGGTGACGCCCTCCTTGCGGAACTTGGCCGACACCTCCGTGCGCAGCTCCTCGCCCGCCGCGAAGTCCACGGCCAGGTTCAGCGCGGGCACCTTCACGGTCTGTGCGGTACGGGAGCGCAGCCGCATCTCGATCCACTCCTGCCCGGCGTCCCACAGGGCCACGTGGTCGAACGCCTCCGGATCGAAGTCGGCGCCCAGTTCGCGGTCGATCACGGCCAGCACGTTCCGGTTGAACGCGGCCGTCACCCCGGCCGCGTCGTCGTACGCCCGGACCAGCATCCCCTCGTCCTTGACCAGGTCCGTGCCGAGCAGCAGCCCGTCGCCCGGGGCGAGCAGCGCGCGCACGGACGCCAGGAACCGGGCGCGTTCGGCGGGCAGCAGATTGCCGATCGTGCCGCCGAGGAAGGCCAGCAGCCGGGGACCGGGCGTCGCGGGCAGGGTCAGCGGGGCGGTGAAGTCGGCGATCAGCGCGTGCACGTCGAGCCCCGGACGTTCCTCGACGAGCGCCCGTCCGGCCTGTGTGAGCGCGCTCTCGCTGACGTCGACCGGGACGTACGCGGCCAGCGAGGGCAGCGCGTCGATGAGATGGCGGGTCTTCTCCGAGGAGCCCGAGCCCAGTTCGACCAGGGTGCGGGCACCGCTCGCCGCGGCGATCTCCCCGGACCGGGTGGCGAGGATCTCCCGTTCGGCGCGCGTGGGGTAGTACTCGGGCAGCTCGGTGATCCGCTCGAACAGCTCGCTGCCGCGGGCGTCGTAGAACCACTTGGGCGGCAGCCACTTGGGGGTCGCGGTGAGGCCGCGCAGGACGTCGGCGCGCAGCGCGGCCTCCGTCGCGTCCTCGGGGAGGGTGCGGGTGATGTGCAAGGGGCTCAACGGCAGGGCTCCTTCGAAGGTACGGCCGCCGGATCCTCCAGCGGGGCGAGCCGCACGCCGGCGCGGCTCGCGGTGAGCACGGTGCGGTCGGGGACCTCCCGCCACAGCGGGTCGTCGTCGTACGGCTCGGAGGCGACGACCGTGCTCCGGCCGGGCTCCGCGCGGTACCACAGCGAGTCGCCCCAGGCGGTGGCGGTGATCGTGTCCCCGTCGGTCAGCAGCAGGTTCAGCCGGGAGGCGGGGGCCGCCCGGGCCAGTTCGCGCACCGGTCCGCCCAGCGCCCGCTCCGGGGCCTGGCCGGACCGCAGCCGGTGCAGGACCAGCGCCCAGACGAACGCCGAGTCGGTGCGGGCCTGGAGCGACAGCAGTTCGACCGGGGGCAGCGTGGACACCAGCGGTGCCGCCGCGTCCGGCCAGCCGGCGATCAGCCCGTTGTGGCTGAACAGCCACCGCCCGGCCGCGAACGGCGCCGCCGCGGCCTCGGCGTCCGCCCCCGCCAGCGTCGCGTCCCGGACCGCGGCGAGCACGGCGCCCGAGCGCACCACCCGGGCCAGGTCGGCGAAGGACAGGTCGGCCCAGATCGGCCCGGACCGCCGGTAACGGGCCGGCGCCGGATCCCCGGGCGCGTACCAGCCGACCCCGAACCCGTCGGCGTTGACCGTCCCGTACCGCTGCCGGCGCGGCGCCCACGACTGCCGGTACAACCCGTGCGGGGGCTCCACGAGCAGCCGTCCCAGCGGTTCTTCGGGCCCCAGGTAGGCAAGGTGACGGCACATCAGGCGGCCTCCGAACGGGCGGTGCGGAACCCGGAGAAGATCTGCCGGCGGACCGGGTAGTCCCAGTTGCGGAACGTGCCCCGGCAGGCCACCGGGTCCACGGCGAACGAGCCGCCGCGCAGCACCTTGTGGGCGGAGCCGAAGAACACCTCGGAGTACTCCTTGTACGGGAACGCCCGGAACCCCGGGTACGGCAGGAAGTCGCTCGCCGTCCACTCCCACACGTCACCGATCAACTGCCGTACGCCCAGCGGCGACTGCCCGGCCGGATAGCTGCCGGCGGGGGCGGGCCGCAGATGCCGCTGGCCTAGGTTGGCGTGCTCGGGCGCGGGGTCGGCGTCGCCCCACGGATAGCGCCGGGAGCGGCCGGAGACCGGGTCGTGGCGGGCCGCCTTCTCCCACTCCGCCTCGGTGGGCAGCCGGCGTCCGGCCCAGCGGGCGTAGGCGTCCGCCTCGTACCAGCACACGTGCAGCACCGGCTCGTCCGGCGGCACCGGTTCCGTGACCCCGAACCTCTGCCGCAGCCACCGGTCGCCGTCCCGCCGCCAGAACAGCGGGGCGGTGATGCCGTGCCGCCGGATGTGCGCCCAGCCCTCCGGTGTCCACCAGCGCTCGGTGGTGTAGCCGCCGTCCTCGATGAACGCCTGGTAGGCCGCGTTGGTCACCGGGACGGTGTCGATCCAGAACGGCGCCAACCGGCGGGGGTGCGCCGGGCGTTCGTTGTCCAGCGCCCAGGGTTCGTCGGAGGTGCCCATGGTGAACGGGCCGCCGGGGACGAGGACTTCGGCCGGGCCGGTGAAGGGCGGCGCCGGGTCCGGGTCGGGCGCGGTCAGCGCCCGCGGACCCCTTCTGAGCTGATGGGTGATCAGCATGGTCTCGTCGTGCTGCTGTTCGTGCTGGGCGACCATGCCGAAGGCGAAGCCGGCCTCGGTCAGCCGGGTGCCGTGGAAGTCCGCCGACGCCAGCAGGTCCAGCGCCCGGACGCGCACCTCGGCCGCGTACCGGCGGGCCTCGGCGGGCGGCAGCAGCGGCAGCGAGGGGCGCTCGGCGCGCGGGTGCTCGAAGGCGTCGTAGAGGCTGTCCAGCCCGGGCCGCATCGCCTCCCGGCCGCCGACCGCCCGCAGCAGCCACAGCTCCTCCTGGTTGGCGATGTGCGCGAGGTCCCACACCAGCGGGGACATCAGCGGGGAGTGCTGGGCGGTGAGGTCGGGTTCGTCGACACAGGTGGTCAGCAGCGTGGTGCGGGCGCGGGCGGTGGTGAGGCAGGCCCGCGCCCGTTCGCGCAGGGCCTCGGTGTCCGTCTCGGTGGTCGTGGTGCCGGTCTCCGGGGCGGTCATGTGCGGATGTCCTTCCTCCCGTGGGCGCGGCTGCCCCCGGGTGGGCCTTCGTCCAGCAGGTCGTCGGCCGGGCAGCGGCCCCGGGCGACATGGCGGTCCCGGAACGCGGCCACGGCGTCGGTGACCCGGGTCGTGGCGCCGAGCCGGGGCAGCGCCTCCAGGGCCGCCGCGAAGCAGCCGTCGGCGGCCTCGCGCAACTCCGGGTCGGCGAGGGCGTGCCGGGCCGCGTCGGCCCACAGCGGATTGTGCGGGGCCGGCCGGTCCAGGGCCCGTTCGGCGAGCGGCTTGACGATCCGGTAGGCGGTCTCGGTGGCCTGGGGGTCGTCGAACAGCGCGGCCGTCACCGCGAGGGGCACGAGCCAGCCGTCCGCTCCGGGCTGCGCGTCGATCATCCGCAGCTCCAGATGGCCGCGCGGCCGGACCGGCGGGAACAAGGTGCTCAGGTGGTAGTCGAGGTCCGCCCGGGTGGGCGGCCGGGGCGACCGGGAACGGGCCCACTGCCGGAACGTGAGCCCCTCGGGAACCTCCCAGGGGCCGCTGTCCCGGCGGACGCACATCACCGGCGCGTCCAGCGCGTGCCGGGCCCAGGCGGCCCGTGGCGCGCCGTCCAGCGGAGGAGCGCCGGCCCGGCCGGGCCCTATCTCCATCCACCTCAGCTGACGGGTGGAGCGCCAGCCGGTGCGCCGCAGGCCGACCAGCGGGGAGTTGGCGAACGCGGCCACCAGGACCGCGCCCAACTGGTGCGCCAGCCACCAGCGCCGGGTGTGCCCCAGCGGGCCCGGCTCCTCGTGGCCCGCGTCCACACACACCTGGACGGAGGCGGAGGAGCACATCATGTGCCGGCCGGCCGGACCGGTGCGGTCCAGGCAGGTCTCCATGGCGTCGTAGCGGGGCGCGCGCAGAAACCTGCGGGGCGGGTGCCGGGGATCGTGGCCGAGGCCGGTGAGACCGAGACCGTCGTCGGCCAGAGCGGCCCGTACGGCGTCCAGGTCGGCCGAAACGGTGTCGACGCACTCCATCAGGGAGCCGGCGGGCGGCGAGCTCAGCTCCAGCTGGCCGCCGGGTTCGACGGTGAGCGCCGAGGCCAGGGGCAGGGTCCGCACCGTGGCGTAGGCCGCTTCGAGTTGTTCGGGTGTGACGGGGAGCTGTGGCAGCTCCAGCGGGTGGACGAGCCACTCCAGCTCGACACCGAGGGCGCGGGGCGGTCCGGTCTTGAAGCAGATGCCCCGGACCAGGGCCTCCGCCTCGGCGTCGGTGACGGCGGTGCGGTGCTCCGTACAGTCACCGCCGTCGCTGCGTATATCGGACATGTCGGGATCCTCCTGAGGTTCCAGCATGCCATCGGCCCATGGCGCGGGCCGTGCGGGCACTCATCCCAGCCAAGACCCTTCGGCGGACGCGCACAAGAGCGCGGACCCGGACGTACCGGGCTCGTCGTCAATTCCGTTGCGCCGCATCACCAGCATCACCCAGGATGCGTGCATGAGCACGACGGGGGAGACCGCGCGACGCGCGGCCGCGGCGCCCACGGGGGTGGCGCCGTGAGCGCGCGCCTGCGCGGGATCGCCGCGGAGACGGAACGGATCGTGGCCGCGGGCCGCTACCGGGCGCCGGACGGCCGGGACGTGCCGGTCGCGCGGGCGGTCGAGGCCGCGCGGGCGGGCACCCGGATGTTCGGTCCCGCCCCGGTGCCGGTGCCCGCGGAGCCGGCGCCGGAGGGCGGTACGCGGTTCGAGGTCACCGGGGAGAGCAGCCTGGAGGCGGCCCGCCGGCTGGCCGACGGCCCCGTGGCCGTACTGAACTTCGCCTCGGCCCGCAACCCGGGCGGCGGTTACCTCAACGGCGCGCAGGCCCAGGAGGAGGCCTTGTGCCGCGCCTCCGCGCTGTACTCCTGCCTGCTCGCGGCCCGCGGCTTCTACGACCATCACCGCGCCGACCGCGACCCGTTCTACACCGACCGGGTGATTTACTCGCCGGGCGTCCCCGTGTTCCGCGACGACCGGGGCCGGCTGCTCCCCGAGCCGTATCCCGTGGGCTTCCTGACGGCGGCCGCCCCCAACGCGGGTGTGATCCGGCGTACGGCGCCGGAGCGGGCCGCCGGACTGCCGGGCGCGCTGGCGGTGCGGGCGGAACGCGTGCTGGAGACGGCCGCGGCCCACGGCTACCGGCGGCTGGTGCTCGGCGCCTGGGGCTGCGGAGTCTTCCAGAACGACCCGGCGCGGGTCGCGGGCGCCTTCCGGGCGGCCCTGGGCCCCGGCGGCCGATTCGCGCACCGCTTCGACCATGTGGTCTTCGGTGTGCTGGACCGGACACCGGGGGCGGTGGTACGGGAGGCGTTCGCACGGGCGTTCCCGGAGGCCCGGAGGGATGTGCGTACGGGGGTTTCCTGAGGCGCGGGGGTGGTTGTACGGGGATTGCCCGAGGCGCGGGGGCGGTCGTGCGGGAACTTTCCGAGGCTCAGGAGGCGTTGCGCAGGAGGCCCGAGGCGCCGGGGGCGGGCGCGCGGGGTACGTGACACCCGTCCCCTCGGAGCCGGACCCGCCTGCCGTCAGTTCCAGCCGTGGCGCTCGCGCAGTCGCCGCCGGACCAGGTTGAAGCGCGCCCGGTCCAGCGCGGCGGCCTCCCGGCGCATGCCCCGCTCGTGCAGCCGCAGCACCCGGTCCACGTCCACCCAGGAGTCGCGGCCGGAACCGTCCCAGGGCCCGCCGCCGAGGGCCACCCACTCCCGGTCCCTGTCGTGCCGCTTGCTGGTCAGCTGCAACGCGAGGAACGTGCCCGCCGCCTCCCGGGCCACGACCAGCACCGGACGGTCCTTGCCCCGGCCGTCGTTCTCCTCGTACGGCACCCAGGTCCACACGATCTCCCCCGGGTCGGGGTCGCCGTCGTGGGCCGGTGAGTACTCGGTGCGCACCCGGCCGACCTCACGCGGGTCGGCCTCCGTGGTGGCGTACGGGCCATGGCGGCCGGGGGCGCTGTCATCGGTGATCGTGCTCACGCGGGCACCTTAGCGGTCCGCGCGACCGGCCTGGCCACCCCGGGTGTCACGCCGTAGCCGCATCGGGCCGTGCGCCGATCCGCATGCCGGGGCGCCGGTTGTGCACGGTCAGGTACGTCAGCCCGGCCGGGCCGGCGGTGATGCTGCGCGCGGCGCCGTGCGGCAGCCACACCAGGGCGCCCTCGACGAGCGGCTGCCCCGGGTCCGGGGAGCCGTCACCGAGCAGGCCGTCCCCGGCGACGACCAGGACCAGCACGTCCAACTGCGTCTCGGTGTGGGCCGGTACCCGGCCGCCGGGAGCCAGCCGGACCACGTTGGCGTCGAGCTGGCGCCCGCTCTCGGCCAGCTTCCACAGCACGCCGGCGGGCAGTGGCGGTGTCTCGGCCAGGGCGCGGGTCTCGCACAGAACGCGCGGCCGCGTCGCCGGGCGGGCGGCCGGTCCGGTGCCGGTCGCGGACGGCGATGTCATCTGGTGTTCCCCTCGGCTCTCGCGTTCCCCCGCTCGCACATCCCGGCCACTCTACAATTAATACAGGTACGATTCGTGAAAACCGGCCGCGCTGGGCAGCGGTGGAGAGGGGTGTCCGGACGTGAGCACCCGGGAGAGTCCGCGCCGCCGGGCGCTGCTGGACGTACTGCGCGCGGCGCCCGCGCCGCTCGGGGTCGCGCAGGCCGCCGAGCGGATGGGACTGCACCCCAACAGCGTGCGGTTCCACCTGGGCGCCCTGGTGGCCGACGGCCTCGTGGAACGCCGGACCGAGGAGCCCTCCGGGCCCGGCCGGCCGCGTACCGTCTATACCGCGCGCCCCGGGATGGACCGCGGCGGCCCGCGCGACTACCGGCTGTTGGCCCGCATGCTGCTCAGCCGGTGGACCGCCGCCGACCCGGCCGAGGCGCGCGCGGAGGCCCGGGAGACGGGCCGGACCTGGGGCCGCTGTCTGGCGGACCCGCCCGCGCCGGACGAGACACCGACGCCCGAACGGTCGACGGCCCGGCTGCTCGCCCTGCTGGACGGCCTGGGCTTCGCGCCGCGGGCCGAAGGCGTCGGCGAGCCCGGCCGGCCCCCGGAACGGATCCGGCTGCGGCACTGCCCTTTCCTGGAACTCGCCGAGGAGCAGGGCGCCTTGGTGTGCTCACTCCATCTGGGCCTGATCCAGGGGGCGTTGGACCGGATGGGGGCGCCCCTGACGGCCACCGCGCTGGAGCCGTTCGCGGAACCGGACTCCTGCGTCGCCCACTTGGCCGGCACACCGGCCGCCCGCGCCTCCTGACCCGCGCGCGGCAGAACCCGTCCCGCCCGGCGAACCCCGGCGTACAACCGCCGCGCAGCCGGAGAAAGGCCCGTACCCCCATGAACGCCACCTTGGCCGCCACCGCCGGCGCGGTCACCTTCGTCTGGCTCGGGATGGTGCTGGCGATCTCGTTCCTGGAGGCCCCGCTGAAGTTCCGCGCCCCGGGGGTGACGATCCCCGTCGGACTGGGCATCGGCCGGCTGGTGTTCCGGGCGCTGAACGCCGTGGAGACCGTCCTGGCGGTCGTCGTGATCAGCGCGGTCGCCGTGGGCGGCGCCCCGGCCGGCATCATCGCGCCGACCGCGGCGGTGGCGGCGCTCCTCGCCGTCCAGCTCGCCGTCGTCCGCCCCGTCCTCAACCGCAGGTCGGACCGGGTACTGGCGGGCGAGAACCTGCCCCGCTCGCGCAGCCACCTGTGGTACGTGGCACTGGAGATCCTGAAGACCGCCACCCTGATCACCCTGGGCATCGGCCTGTCGGCGACCTGACCCACAGAGCCGGCACGGAGCCGCGCCCTGACCGTCAGGATTGGGGACAGGGGTGGGGCCGGAGCCGTGTCGGCTTCGGCCCCCTGGGTGGGTGCGGCTCAGGCGGCGGAGCCCACGTTGCCGTGCAGGCGGGCCACGACCTCGGTGAGCTGGGCGGCGACCTCGGCGTCGTCGGCCGGGTGGGTCTCGGCGAAGCGGGTGACGGAACCCGGGATGGACAGCTTGATGTCCTCGATCACCTTGCCGCCGGCGATGCCCACGGCCTTGCGGGTGTCGTCCTGGGCCCACACGCCGCCGTACTGGCCGAAGGCGGTGCCGATCACGGCGACGGGCTTGCCGCCGAAGGCGCCGGCGCCGTAGGGGCGGGACAGCCAGTCGATGGCGTTCTTCAGCACGGCCGGGATGGTGCCGTTGTACTCGGGGGAGAACAGCAGGAAGGCGTCGGCGGCCTGTGCGGCCTCCCGCAGCTTGACGGCGGCGGCCGGCACGTTGCCCTCCACGTCGATGTCCTCGTTGTAGAAGGGGACCTCGGCCAGGCCCTCGAAGAGCTCGACCTCGGCGCCCTCCGGCGCGAGCTTCACGGCCGCCTCGGCGAGCTGGCGGTTGTGGGAACCGGCGCGAAGGCTGCCGACGAGCGCGAGGATGCGAACAGACATGGGAACTCCAAGGGGCTGAAACATCGCTGAGACGATCCGGACCGAAGTCCGTTTAAGTGTGTACCACCTTAAACGGACCGCGGTCCAGTTCTCTTCCCGATGCTTTACGCTGTCGTCATGTCCAGCGCTCTGCCGCCCTTCCCGAAGCCTCAAGAGCCCTTCGAGACCCCCTCCTTGCTGGAGGTGGGCACGGCTCCCGGCGAGCCGGGCCTGCGCGCCGACGCGGCCCGTAACCGGGCCCGGCTGCTGGAGGCGGCCGCCCGGCTGATCGCGGAGCACGGGGTGGCCGGGGTCACCATGGAGGCGGTCGCCGCGGCGGCCGACGTGGGCAAGGGCACCGTCTTCCGCCGCTTCGGCGACCGCACCGGGCTGCTGATGGCCCTCCTCGACCACTCGGCCCGCCGGCTCCAGGCCGATTTCATGGGCGGGCCCCCGCCGCTGGGTCCCGGCGCGCCGCCCCTGGAGCGGCTGCGGGCGTTCGGCGTGGCGGTGCTGTACCGCACGGCCGAACAGCTGGATCTGCAACTGGCCGCCCAGCCGGAGCCGACCCGCCGGTTCTCCCACCCGGTGGCCGGGGCCCTGCGCGCCCACCTCACGATGCTGCTCCGGCAGATCGTGCCCGACGGCGACTGCGACCTGCTCGCCCACACCCTGCTGGCCTCCCTGGACCCCGCGCTGATCCATCACCTCACCCGGCAGTGCGAGATGCCCATGGAACGCCTGGAGGCAGCCTGGCTCGACCTGGTCACCCGGGTGACCCGCACGGACCGGCCGGACTGACCTCCACCCGGTACCCGGCCCCCCGGAGCCACAGTGGCGCGCCCGCGTCCGCAAACCGGCCCGGCCGTCCTCCGGTCAGCCCGCCTCGCCGGTGAACGTCTCCACCAGCCCCCGCGGGGCGTCGGCAGCGAACAGCAGCTCGTGGCCGCGCGCGGACTCCGCCGCCGACGCCTCGGCGCGCGGGAACATCCGGGCCTCGTACGCGGCCGGCGCGGCCTCCGTGTCCCCGGGGTGCGCGGCCAGGGCGAGGCCCAGCTCGGCGCCGTCGAGCAGCGCCAGGTTCGCGCCCTCGCCCACGAACGGGGACATCAGGTGGGCGGCGTCTCCGGGCAGGGTCGCCCCGGGCGCCCGGTCCCAGCGGTGCCCCACCGGCAGCGCGTGGATCCGGCGGGGCACCAGCGCCCCGTCCGCGTCCCCGACCAGCACCCGCAGTCGCTCGCCCCAGCCGTCGGGGCAGGCGCCGGACCGGTCTTGGCATGCCCGAGGCCCCTCGGGGCGCGACCCCGGCGGCGGGCCCGGAGCGCACTCCCTGCCGGGGGCCCGTGTGGTGCGACGCGAGTCCAGCCGACCCGCGACCGCACCGGAGCGCCTCACTGCCCGGTCTGGCCCTGCTGGGCGGCGATGCTCTTGCGCACCTCGTCCATGTCCAGGGCGCGGGCCTGCTTGATCAGGTCCGCGAGGGCCTGCTCGGGCAGGGCGCCCGGCTGGGCGTAGACCGCGACCTGATCGCGGACGATCATCAGCGTCGGGATCGACTGGATCTCGAAGGCCGCGGCCAGCTCCGGCTGCGCCTCGGTGTCCACCTTGCCGAACACCAGGTCCGGGTTCTCCTCGGCCGCCTTCTCGTACACCGGCGCGAACGACCGGCACGGCCCGCACCAGGACGCCCAGAAGTCGATCAGAACGAACTCGTTCCCGGAGACCATCTCGTCGAAGTTCTCCTTGGTCAGTTCCACGGTGCTGCTCATGGCCTGGTTCCCTCTTCCTGGTGTGGGGTGTGCCGACGGCGCAAACACGGCCGCCGGGCCGCCTATTCCACCCGCGCACGCCGGTGTTCCGCGCGCGTACCCATGTGGCCTCGGCGCACACCACCCACCAGACTGACCCCATGACGGAAACGGAATCGAACACGTACGACGTCGTGGTGATCGGGGCGGGACCGGTGGGCGAGAACGTCGCCGACCGGACCCGGGCGGCCGGCCTGACCACCGCCGTCGTGGAGAGCGAACTCCTCGGCGGCGAGTGCTCGTACTGGGCCTGCATGCCCAGCAAGGCCCTGCTCAGGCCGGTCATCGCGCAGGCCGACGCCCGCCGCCTGCCCGGCCTCGCCCAGGCCATGCGGGGACCGCTCGACACCCCGGCCGTGCTGGCCCGCCGCGACGAGTACACCTCCCACTGGCACGACGACGGGCAGGCCGACTGGCTCGCGGGCACCGGCGCCGACCTGTACCGCGGCCAGGGTCGGCTCGCCGGTCCGCGCACGGTCACCGTCACCGGCCCCGACGGCACCCTGACCACGCTCACCGCCCGGCACGCCGTCGCCGTCGCCACCGGCACCCGCGCCCGACTGCCCGACCTGCCCGGACTCGCCGAAGTCGGGCCCTGGACCAGCCGCGAGGCCACCAGCGCCAAGGCCGCCCCCGGACGGCTCATCGTCGTCGGCGGCGGGGTCGTCGCCGCCGAGATGGCCACCGCCTGGCAGGCCCTCGGCTCCCGGGTCACCGTACTGGTCCGCGGCAAGGGCCTGCTGGGCACCATGGAGCCGTTCGCCGGGGAACTGGTCGCCGAGGCCCTCACCGGTGCGGGCGCCGACATCCGCACCGGCACCTCCGTGGAGTCCGTCCGCCGCGAGAACGGCACCGTCGTGGCGGTCACCTCCGCCGGCGACCGGATCGAGGCCGACGAGATCCTCTTCGCCACCGGACGCGCCCCGCGCACCGACGACCTCGGCCTGGAGACCGTCGGCCTGGAACCCGGCTCCTGGCTGGACACCGACGACAGCCTCCGCGTCACCGGCACCGACTGGCTCTACGCGGTCGGTGACGTCAACCACCGCGCCCTCCTCACCCACCAGGGCAAGTACCAGGCCCGCATCGCCGGCGCCGCGATCGCCGCCCGCGCCGCCGGCGACACGCTCCTGGAGGAACCCTGGGGCGCCCACGCCGCGACGGCCGACCACCACGCCGTACCCCAGGTCGTCTTCACCGACCCCGAGGCCGCCGCCGTCGGCCTCTCCCTCGCCGAGGCCGAACAGGCCGGCCACCGGGTACGCGCCGTGGACGTCGAGTTCTCCTCCGTGGCGGGCGCCGGCCTGTACGGCGACGGCTACCGGGGCCGCGCCCGCATGGTCGTCGACCTGGAGGACGAGATCCTGCGCGGAGTCACCTTCGTCGGCCCCGGTGTCGGCGAACTGATCCACTCGGCCACCGTCGCGATCGCCGGCCGCGTCCCGGTCGACCGCCTGTGGCACGCGGTCCCGTCCTACCCGACCCTCAGCGAGGTGTGGCTGCGGCTGCTGGAGGCGTACCGGGACAACTGACCGCGCGGCTACGGCAGACGGAAGCCCAGCGCGTCGGCGGCCGTCCGCGGGGTCGGCTGGGACCACAGGGACGCCACCGCCTCGTTGGTCGACAGCGAGCGCGGCTCCGCGCGGTCCAGGTACAGCGTCCCGTCGAGGTGGTCCGTCTCGTGCTGGACGATCCGGGCCGGCCAGCCGGTGAACATCTCGTCCAGCGGGCGGCCGTGCTCGTCCTCGCCGCGCAGCCGCACCTCGGCGTGCCGGGCCACCACCGCCTGCCAGCCCGGCACGCTCAGACAGCCCTCGAAGAACGCGGCCCGGGCGGTGCCCACCGGCTCGTACACCGGGTTGACCAGCACCCGGAACGGCTGCGGGACCCGGCCCCGGGCCGCCGCCACCTCCGGCGGCACCGGCGCCGGGTCCTCGATGACCGCGATCCGCAGCGGGATGCCGACCTGCGGGGCGGCCAGGCCCACACCGGGAGCCGCGTGCATGGTGGCGCGCAGGGCCTCGACGAACCGGGCCAGGAGCGCGGGGCCGAGCTGACCGTCGTACGGCTCGGTGCCGCGCCGCAGGACCGGCCGGCCGGCCGCGACGATGGGCAAGGGGCCGCCGGCGGCGAGGAGTTCCTCGACCCGCTCGGCGAGCGGTGTGTCATCACGGGGTGCCATCGCGTCAGCATGCCACGCCCGCACCCGCCCCCGGCGGCACCCCGGGGCGTCGGCGCGCACCCGGCACGGCCCGCGCGGCCGGGCCGCTGTCAGTGGCGTGAAGTAGCGTGGGACGGGTCGGTGAGCGAACGGTGCGAGACGGGGGAGGGGACCGGAGATGACAGAGCGGGAGAGCCGGGCCCGGCGGCGCGGACAGGGCGAACTGGAGGGCCAGGTGCTCGGTGCGCTGCGCGAGGCGGACGGGCCGGTCAGCGCGGCCTGGGTGCAGCAGCACCTCGGCGGCGACCTCGCGTACACCACCGTCGTCACCATCCTGACCCGGCTGCTCGCCAAGGACGTCGTCTCCCGCGAACGGCACGGCAGGTCCTTCCTGTGGACGCCCACGGCCGACGTCGCCCGGCTGGCCGCGCTGCGCATGCGCCGCCTGCTGGACGGCGAACGGGACCGCGAGGCGGTCCTGGCCAGCTTCGTCACCGCCCTGCCGCCCGGCGACGAACAGGTGCTGCGGGCCCTGCTCGACATCCCGGCCCCGGACGCCGGCGGCCCGGAGGACTGAGCGCCGATGGGAGTCTTCGTCTTCCTGCCGCTGGTGCTGCCGCTGTCCGCCTGGCCGGTCGCCCGGCTCGCCGAGACCCGGCTGCACCCGCGCACCGCCACCCGGCTGCTCACCGCGGTCGCCGTGGTCATGGCCGTGTGCAGCACGCTGTGCCTGGCCCTGCTCATGGTGGTCGGCACCGCGCAACTGCCCGGCAACCCGCTGCCCGACGGCTGGTCCGACCCCGAGGTGCGGGCCGCCGTCCCGCACGACGAGGTGGCCGGCCGGGCCGCGATACCGGCGCTCGCCGTGGTCGCCGCCGCCTGCGCCCGCACCCTGTGGCGGCACCGCCGGGTCACCCGCCGCGCCCGCCGGGCCCTGGCCGGAGTGCCGGGCCCCACGGTGGCCGTCCTGCCCGACGGCACGCCGTACGCGTACGCGCTGCCCGGCGGCCGGGGTCGGATCGTGGTCAGCACCGCCCTGCTGGCCGGACTCGCCCCGGCCGAGCGGCGCGCCCTGTTCGCGCACGAACGCGCCCATCTGGCCGCCCGCCACCACCGCCATCTGCTCGCCGCGCACCTGGCGGCCCGCGCCAACCCGTTCCTGCGCCCGCTGCGCACCGCCGTCGTCTACACGGCCGAGCGGTGGGCGGACGAGGAGGCGGCCCGCGCGGTGGGCGACCGGCGCACGGTCGCCCGCGCCATCGGCAAGGCGGCCCTGCTGTCCCCGCGCACCCCGGCGCCCACCCTGGCCGCGCTCGCCGCGACCGGGCCCGTGCCGCGCCGGGTGGCCGCGCTGCTGGCGCCCGCACCGGCGGCCCGCACCTGGCCGTCGGCGTTCACCGCGGTCGGCCTGGCCGCCTGGGGCGCCGCCGCCGGGGCGCTGGCCTCCGCGATGTCGTCGGCGAACTCCGCCGTCACCCTGGTCCTGATCCTGCGCGCCGCCACCCCGTTGTGAGCCGCCACCCCGTTGTGAACCGGAGGCACCCATGGCGTTCACCGCACGGGCGCTGAGCCCGGACACCTGGGCTGACTTCGCCCGCCTGGCGGAGGACCACGGCGGGGTGTGCGGCGGCTGCTGGTGCATGGCCTTCCACCAGGAGGGCATCGGCCGCGGGACGACCCCGGAGCGGAACCGGGCGGCGAAGGAACGCCGGGTGCGCGAGGCAAGGGCGCACGCGGCGCTGGTGTACGACGGCCCGGACTGCGTCGGCTGGTGCCAGTTCGGCCCGCCCGCCGAAGTACCCCGGATCGCCCACCGCCGCGCCTACGAGGCCACCGCGCCCGCCCTGCCCGACTGGCGGATCACCTGCTTCTTCGTCCACCGTGCCCGCCGGCGCACCGGCGTGGCCGGCGCAGCCCTCGACGGCGCCCTGGCCGAGATCGCCCGGTTCGGCGGCGGCACGGTGGAGGGCTACCCGCGGGACACCGAGGGCGCCCGGGCGCCGGGATCCGCCCTGTTCGGCGGCACGGCGGGCCTGTTCGAGAGCCGGGGCTTCCGGCGTGCCCGGCGGCTGGGCGAGAGCCGCTGGGTGGTCACCCGGACGGTCGCGCCCGGGGCCTGAGGGACGCCGGCCGGGCGAACGGACGGCGCGCGGGGCGCCAGGTGGCGACCAGCGCCGCCGCCAGCAGCAGCTCGGCGATGTCACCGCCGTAGTACATGATCTCCGCGCCGCCCCGGACCTCGGACGCGGGAGCGTGGACGGCCACCCGGAACCCGCCGTACATCAGCTGCGCGGCGACCGCGTGCACGGCGATCGCGCAGCCCAGCCAGGCCAGCCGGGCGGGCACGCCCGGCCGGGCCGGGGCGGGGTCGGGACCGGCGACGGCGTGTGCGAACAGGCACCCCGACAGCAGGAAGTGCGCGTGCACCAGCCAGTGCCCGGCCGGATGGGCCGTGGCGGTGTCGTACAGCGGGGTGAAGTACAGCACCGGGAGGCTCCCGGCCGACAGCAGCAGGGCGACCGGCGGACGGCTCAACAGGCGTGCCGGGGCGCTGTGCAGCACCGCGGTGAACCGGCGTGCGAGGGGCGCGGAAACGGCGCGGAGCACCAGGGTGCCCGGGGCACCGAGCACCAGGCCGAGCGGGGCGTACATCCCGATGAGCAGGTGCTGGACCATATGACCGCGGAAATCCCGGTGCGCGAAGGGCGCCACCGGCGGCAGCAGCGCCACCGCCGACAGCACCACCCCGGCACAGAACGCGGCGGTCCGCCACGGGCTCCAGGCCCGCACCGGATTCCGCCGGCGCGCCCGCAGGACCAGCAGCAGATAGCCGCCGGCGCACACCAGCAGGGCCAGGACCGGCAGGACGACGGCCAGCGCGCCACCGCTCTCCGGGTGGGACGTGTGGTGGTGGCCCATCAGGCGAGGCGCCCCTCACGGGCGGCACCGGGGGCCGCCGGATCGTAGGACCGGCCGCCCCGCCGGAGCAGCAGCCCGCCGGCCACCAGCAGCGCCCCGAAGACCAGGAAGGCCACGTCCCACCACACCTGGTGCGCCCCGCCGCGCACATGGTGGATGCCCAGGATCTGGTGGTCCAGCAGGCCCTCCACCAGGTTGAACAGGCCCCAGCCGACCAGGATCCAGCCCCACAGCACCCGTGAGGTCCACACCCGCCGCCGGCCGCTGGTCACCCGGGCGTACAGCACGGCGAGCCCGGACAGGACGGCCAGCCAGCACACGGTGTGGAAGACGCCGTCCCACACGGTGTTCATCTCCAGCCCGGAGACGCTCTTCGGGTCGTAGTACTTCACGCCGATGCGGTCGTGGTCGGTGCTGGTCAGCATGTGGTGCCACCGGAGGAGCTGGTGCAGCAGGATCCCGTCGACGAATCCGCCGAGCCCCACGCCCAGCAGGATGCCGGGCAGGCGCAGACTGGCGGGCGCGGTGTCGCTCCTGGTGTCTCGTACCGTTGCCATCGCTCCTCGTCTCGGTCGATTCCGGGTAGATCGGTTCCGGCTGAGGTGCCCTCACGACAGCTATCAGCTCCCGGGCGCCACCGCTGCCGCAGGCTCGGCCATCTGCGCGGCCCGGCAGGGCGGCCGACTTCCGACGGTCCGGGGACGCCTTTTCGGTGCGCGCGTTTGTCCCCGGTACCCGGCGAAAGATTGATAAGCCATAACTTGCATGCTTTCCCTCGCGTTTCACCGGGTGCGGGCGAGTGCCCGCGACCGTATCTGGAAGGACAGGGAACCGATGAAACGGGTTACCCGAAACAGTGTCATCGCCGTCGCCGCCGCCTCGGGGGCGATGGCAGTGGCCTGGCCGGCGCACGCCGACTCCGCCGCGGGCGGCCATGCGGGCGGTTCGCCCGGGCTGATCTCCGACAACGGCATCCAGTTGCCGGTATACGTTCCGGTGGACGCGTGCGGGATCACCGGGGACGTGGTGGGGCTGCTCAACCCCGCCATGGGCAACCGCTGCGCCAACCAGGGTGACCAGGCCGGGGGCGAGGAAGGGGCCGCGAGGCCGGGCGGGGCCACGGCCGTGGGCAAGGAGCAGGGTTCGCCCGGGGTGATCTCCGGCGACGGCGTCCGGCTCCCGGTCGATCTGCCGGTGGACATCAGCGGCAGCACCGTGGACGTGGTGGGCATCGGCGACCCCGTCTTCGGAAACCAGTCCGTGAACACCTCCCCGTGCCCCGACACCCCCGGCCGGCCCACCCCGCCCGCGCAGCCGCCCACGCGGCACACGCCGCCGGTGCGCCACCAGCCGCACGAACCCTCCCACCCCGCGACCCCGACCCGCCCGGTGCCGCACCTGTCGTCCAGCGTCGTACGGCAGCGCCCGCCCGGCACCCTCGCCCACACCGGAGCGGACGGCACCTGGACGGCCGCCGCCGCGGGCCTGGCGTCGCTGACGGGCGGCACCGTGCTGTACCGGCGCTTCCGGCCGGGAACCGGGCGCTGACCCCGGCCGCCCCCTCCGGCACCGGAGGGGGCGGCCTGCCGCTGCCGCCACACCGGTTCCGTCCCGGCGGCGGGGCCGCCTTCCGACCGCGTACGCTCTCACGACCGCGGCCGGGGCGGGTTCGGTGGCGCGGGACGACCTCGTGGTCCATGCGGGACGGCTTCTCGGGGGTGCGCGCGGCGTACAGGCCGGTGATCCGGCCGTCGGCGAGGCGCGGGGCGAGGACGGTGTCCGCAGCGCGCCCGCGCTGCCGCCCACCCTGCCGTCGAGCCGGAGCACCAGCGCCGGGCGGCCGTCGGCCCGGGCCGGCCGCCGCGCCGGACCCGCGCAGCCGCGAGAGGCCGGCGGGCGGCGCCGTGTGACGTCCACGGCCGGTGACGTTGCCTCACAGGGGCGAGGGCGGCCTCACCAGGTGACCGGCAGCCGCACCGGGAAGCGGCGGATGGTGCCGGTGTCCCACTCGATGTCCTCGGGGGCCACGGCGAGACGCAGCGAGGGGAACCGGGTCAGCAGGCCGCTGAGCGCGCTGTCCAGCTCCGCCCGGGCGAGCGGTGCCGCCAGGCAGTGGTGCCCGCCCCAGCCGAACGTCATGTGCGGGCGCACCGGCCGCTCAAGGTCCAGCCGGTGCGGGTCGGGGAAGACGGCCGGGTCCCGGTTGGCCGCCAGGTACGACACGTGGACGTAGTCGCCGGCGCTGATGAGGGTGCCCTCGACCTCCGCGTCCTCCAGGGCGATCCGGGGGATGCCCACCCCCTTGCGGAACGGGATGAACCGCAGCAGCTCCTCCAGCGCGCCGGGGAACCGGCCGGGGTCGCGGGCGAGTGCCGCACACTGCTCGGGATGGGTCAGCAGCAGATAGGCGATGTCGCTGATCTGGCAGGTCGCGGTGTCGTTGCCGCTGAGGATGAGCGTTACGGCCAGCACCGCCAGCTCGTCGTCGCTCAACGGCTCCTCGCCCTCCGGCACCGGGGCCGTGGCCAGCGTGCTCAGCAGGTCCTCGCCCGGCGCCCGCCGCCGCTCGGGGACCAGCCCCGCGAAGTACGCCCGCAGGGACGCCTTGGCCTCGGCCGCGGTCCGCCGGGCGTCGGCGGAGGTGGCCAGCAGCCGCATGGTGCGGTCCCGCAGCTCGTCGCGGTCGGCCTCGGGTACGGCCAGCAGCTCGCAGATCGTCAGATGGGGCAGCGGCACCGACAGATGGGTCACCAGGTCGGCGGGCGGTCCGGTCTCGGCCATCGCCGTGAGCAGTCCGGCCACCACCCGGTCCACCGCCGGCCGCATGGCCGCCACCCGGTCGCGGGTGAACGCCTGGGCGGCCACGTGCCGCAGCCGGGTGGCGTGCGGCGGGTCCGTCACGTTGATGGACTCCGGTGACACGATGGGCTCGGGCGTCATCCTCGGATAGTCGCGTCCGACGATCGCCGCCCGGCTGAACCGCGGATCGCACGTCACCTGACGCACACCGGCGAAGCTGGTCACGAGCCACGCCTCGGCCTCGCCGTAGGGCAGCCTGATCCGGCTGACCGGGCCGCGCCGCGCCAGCGCGTCCAGCTCGGGGTCGAACTCCAGCGCCTCAGCGTAGTCGAAGGGGCATTCGAGCACGGTCGGTTCCGGGAACGACATCACAGCCTCCTTTGTGCGCCGCCGGGCGCGCTCGTCGGTGCCGGGCCAGATCCGAGGTGCCGCCTCGTCCCGGAGAGAGTCACTTCCTCAATATGCGGGAGGCCGACGTGCTTCGCACCACGGACGCGAGCGGCACGGCGGGCTTCCGGCGCCGGCGCGGCAGGGCTCAGGCGCCGACCCGGTCCCGTCGGCGCCGCAGGAGGGCGGGCCGGCCGGACGCCTCGGCACCGCCGCGGGCGGCGGCGCGGGCGGCGCCGTCGGGCATCGTGAAGGTGAAGACCGCCGTGGCCGCCGCGATCGCGGCGAGGGCGAGGAAGGCGTGCTGGTACGCGGCGACGGGCGGGGCGGTGGCGGCGCCCGACGGGGTGCCGAGGACGAGGGCCGTGGTCACCGCCGCCGGCGCGAGCGCGCCGCCGGTCTGGCGCACCACGGTGTTCAGCATCGTGGCCTGGGCCAGGTCGGCCCGGTCGATGGTGGCCAGCGAGGCGACCGTCGTGGGGATGAAGAAGCAGCCGATCGCGGCTCCGAACAGGAACATGTAGGCGCGGACGGCCCACAGACCGGTGCCGGCGTCGCACGTGGCGAGCAGCACCAGGGTCGCGCTCACCCCGGCCAGCCCGCAGCCGACGATCAGGCGCGGGCCGACCCGGGCGTACAGCGCGCCGGTGATCTGCACGGTCAGCAGGACGCCGAACGCCTCGGGGAAGGTGGTCAGGCCCGACTCCAGCGCGGTACGGCCCTGCGCCTGCTGGAGAAAGAGCGGGCCGAGGTACAGGGCGCCCATGATGGGTATCAGGCCGACCAGATTGATCAGGTTGGTGTCCCGGAAGAGCCGGTCGGTGAACAGGCGCAGCCGCAGCAGGGGGTGGGCCGTGCGCAGTTCGAAGGTGGCGGCGGCGGCCAGCAGCACCGTGCCGAGGACCAGGCAGCCGAGGACGGCGGGGGAGGACCAGCCGCGGTTGGGTCCCTCGCAGACGCCGAACATCACGGTACCCAGGGCGCCCGCGCTCAGCAGCAGTCCGGGCAGGTCGAACCGGCCGGGCCGGCCGCCGCGGTCGCCGGCCAGGAACAGCGCGCCGAACAGGACGGCCGGGAGCCCCACCGGCAGGTTGACGTAGAACACCCACCGCCAGGACAGGTGGTCCACCAGCAGCCCGCCCAGCACGGGGGCGGCGGCCGGGGCGATCTGCTGCGGAACGATCATGTAGCGGGAGATCCGCACCTGTTCGGCGGGGGTGAAGGTGCCGAACAGCAGCGCGGCGGAGGCCGGGAAGAGGACGCCTGCCGACAGTCCCTGCACCGCGCGGTAGGCGACGAGCTGACCGGGCCCGGCCGCCGCCCCGCACAGCAGGGACGAGCCGAGGAAGGCGACCAGGGCGGCCAGCAGGACGCGTTTGCCGCCGAACCGCTCGACCAGCCAGGCGGAGGCCGGGATGGCCATGGCCAGGCAGACCGGGTAGGCGACGACCACGCCGTCCAGTGCGGCGGTCGTCAAATGGAACTGACGGGCGATCGAGGGCAGGGCCACGGTGGTGATAGCTCCGTCGACGATCGCGATGAACGTCACGCTGACGCAGACGACGGGGACGACCAGGCGCTGGCTGAGCGACGGCAGGGCGAACGGCAGTGAGGGACGGCGCATATGCTGAGCATACGCACTATGTTGTTGCTCAGGATATGGCTTTCCGCGTGTACGGTGGGGGGACGGGGCTTGACGGGCCGTCAACAGGCCGTCGCCGCGGCAGGGCGGGGTGCGAGGCGCCCGGCCCTGCGGGACAGGAGAGACTGGGCACCATGGCAGTGCACGGCAGCAGCGACATCCTCATCGACGAGCTGTACGAGACGACCAACCGACTACGGCAGTTCGTGGAGGCCCGGCTGCGGGAGAAGGGGGCGTCGGTGGCCCGGCTGCGCGCCCTGCGCATGCTGGCCAGGGCGCCGGAACCGCTGCGGATGCGGGACCTCGGCGAGATGGCCGGGATCGCCGCCCGCACCACCACCACGATCGTGGACAGCCTGGAACGCGACGGCCTGGTGGAGCGGGTGCGCCACCCCACGGACCGGCGCGCGTTCCTGCTGCGCCTCACCGAGGACGGGCTGCACTGCCACCGCGAGGCGGAGGAGACCGACCGCCTCGCCCTCGCCGAGGCCACGGCGACCCTGGACACGGCCGAACGCGAGCAGCTGCGGGCTCTGCTGGCCCGCATCCGGGAGAACACGGGCTGAGTGCCCTCCCGGTGGCGCCGGGCCGCCGTCAGCCGGCCACCGGTACCGGACGCGGTATCGGCGCGCGCAGCCGATCGTGGGTCAGCGGCGGGCTGCCCGGCAGGGGACCGGGCCGGCCGTCACCGTCGTAGCCGGTACTGTCCCGTACCGGCAGGGCCCGGCCGTCGGGCGGCGGCAGGCGGCCGGTGAGCTCCTCACGCCTTCCGGCGCGGGGCCCCCAGGTGGTGCGGTCCACCCTCGGCCGACCAAGGGGGGCTTAGCCCAGCAGCTTCACTGGTTCCTTCGCGGCCGGAGCCGAGGACGCCGGGTTCCGGCCGGTGATCAGGTTGCGGTCCACCACCGCGTGCGGCGTCCACGGCCCGCTCGCGCGCACAGCTACGCCCGCCTCGGTCAGCCGGTCCCGCAACAGCCGCTCGGCCTGCCCGGCCGGCCCGCCCTGGATCTCCTCCTCGTTGGTGAAGGCGGTCGCGCGGTAACCGGCGAAGGCCCTGCGGGCGGCGCGCGAGGGGGAGGCCGCCGTCAGGCCGCGTCGGCCGCCGGGCCGGCCGTCCACTCGGGGGCCAGTACCGCCCAGATCTCCTCGTCGTGCCGTTCGCCCCGGTGGAGGTGGCTGTCCCGCAGGACCGCCTCCTTGCGCATGCCGAGCCGGCGGGCCACGGCGATGCTGGGCGCGTTGCCGGACGACACCCACCACTCCACCCGGTGGACGCCCCGCTCCCGGACCGCCCAGTCGATCAGCCGCCGCGCCGCCCGGGTCACCAGGCCCCGGCCCACCGCGTCCGGTTCCAGCCAGCAACCCGCCTCCGCCGTGCCCTGGGCGACGTCCAGCCGGCGCAGGATCACCGCGCCGACCAGGGTGCCGTCGAGGCGGATCGCCCGGATGAGCCCCGCGTCGGCCGCCTCCTTCCGGGCGTACGCCTCCAGGAACGCCCGGCTGGACGCCGGGTCGGTGACCACGTCCGGCAGTCCGTTGAACCGCCCGATGAACGCGCGCCCCCGGTCCATATGGGCGAGGAACTCCTCGGCCTGCCAGGGCGGGAGCGGGCACAGCTCGGCGCCGTCGTCACCGAGAGAGAGCGCGAACATGGTCACCTTCGGGTGGTCGGGGACAGGAGCGGGGCATGCGGTACGCCAGCCTACGGCCGGTGCCCGCCCCGCCGGCCGTGGGGTCCCGACGCCGTCCTTCACCTGGTTGGCGGGGCGGGGGAGCGGAGCCGACGATGGTGGGGTGGGGTACGGCCGCCGCCGCAGCGCCGGTGCCGTCCGAGGCCGCCGGGGGACGCTGGCCGGCCCCGGCCGCGGTGAGCGGCCGGAAGGGAGGACACCGTCATGTGCCCGCCCGGCCACGACGCCTGGGTGGTCGGTGACGAGCAGGTCGTGATCCACGACTTCGCGGGGACCATGGCGAACGAGTACGCCAAGGAGTAGGAGCGTCTCCGGCCGGCGGCGGTCACGCTTCGAAGGGGGTCGCGCCGTCCTCCGCGAAGGTCACCGCCGCCGGGTGGCCGAAGAGGCCCGGCAGGCCGCCGGTGTGGAGGAAGACCGTCTTCTCGCCCGGGCGGATGTCGCCGTCCCGGACGGCGGCGCGGAGGCCGGCCAGGGCCCGGCCCGTGTAGGTCGGGTCCAGGACCAGGCCCTCGGTGCGGGCGGCGAGCCGCAGCGCCTCCGTCACCGGGCCGGTCAGGGCCGCGTACCCGGCGCCCACTTGGTCCCGGCGCACCCGCAGCCCCTCCGGCGTGATCTCCTCCTCCGTGAGCGGCGCGGCGAACTCCGCCACCGCGGCCGCCGGGCCGGTCAGCGCGCCCACGTCGACACCGAGCACCGACCGGCTGCCCAGGGCCGCGACCAGCCCCGCCATGGTGCCGCCCGAGCCGAGCGCGACCACCGCCGTACGCAGGTCGGGCACCTGCTCGCGCAGTTCCGCCCCGCAGCCCGCGTAGCCCCTGGCCCCCAGGACGCTGGAGCCGCCGAACGGGATCAGCGCCGGACGGGCACCGGCGGCCCGCAGGCGCGCGCAGACCTCGTCGGCCGCCGCGTCCAGCGCGGCCCGGTCCACGTCGCCGGCCCAGGCGAGCCGCGCCCCGAACAGCCCGTCCAGGGCGAGGTTGCCGGAGCGTGAACCGCCCGGGGAGCCGCGCAGGACGAGGACGACGTCCAGCCCCAGCCGGGCGCCCGCGGCGGCGGTCAGCCGGGCGTGGTTGCTCTGCGGGGCACCGGTCGTCACCAGGGTGTCCGCGCCCTCGGCGAGGGCCGCGCCCACCGTCCACTGCAGTTTGCGGACCTTGTTCCCGCCGCCGCCCAGGCCGGTCAGGTCGTCCCGCTTCACCCACAGGTCGTCCGGGCCCAGCCCGAGCGCGGCGGCCAGCCGGGGCGCCGGTTCGACGGGGGTGGGGAAGGTGCCCAGCGGCACGGGCGGGTGCTGGCTCATCGCATGTCCTCGGGTCGGTGACCGGCGCGGGTGGGGGTGCCGTCGCGGCCAGTCGATCACGGCGGGCCGCCCGCCGTCACCCCGCACCGGCGGGCACGCCCCGGAGCACCCGCCTCACACCGGCAGCAACCGGGCGATCAGCGCGCCGAGTTGCCGGGCCGTGCGGCACTCGTGCATGTCCACCAGACCGGCGTACGCGGGCGCCGCCGAATCGCCGGTGCCCCAGCGGTCGCGCGGCTCGGGGTTGAGCCAGTGGACGCGCCGGGCCCGCCGGGCGATGTCCCGTACGGCGGCGAGGTTGGGGTCGCTCATGTTGGTCCGGGCGTCCCCGAGAACGAACACGGTCGTACGGGGGCCGACCGCGCCGCCGTACCGCTCGGCGAACTCGCCCAGCGCCATGCCGTAGTCGCTGCTGCCGTGCCAGCCGGTGAGGGTGGCCTCGGCGCGGATGCGGGCGCCGAGCCCGTCCGGGTCGGCACGGCCGTGGCCGAGCAGGCCGGTGACCTCGTCCAGCCGGTTGACGAAGGCGAACACACGCACCTTGGTGAACTCCTCGTGCAACGCCTGGACGAGGAGCATGGTGAAGTCGGAGAACCCGGACACCGAGCCGGACACATCGCACAGCAGCACCAGTTCGGGGCGGACCGGGCGGCGCCGGCGCAGCACCGGCCGTATCGGCACCCCGCCCGTGGACAGCGAGGAGCGCAGGGTGCGGCGCAGGTCGACGGTGCCGCGCGCGGCCCGGCGGCGGCGCGCGGCCAGCCGGGTGGCCAGCTTGCGCGCCAGCGGCTGGACGGTCCTGCGCAGTTCGGCGAGCTGGTCCCGGCCGGCGTACAGGAAGTCGACCCGGTCGGCGGTCGGCCGGACGCCCCGCCGGGCGATCTCGTCCCGCCCGCGCCGCTCCGCCACCCGGCGCCGCGCCTCCGTCCCGACCATCCGCCGGAACTCCTCGACGCGGCGCCGGATCTCGTCATCCAGCAGCCGGTCCGCGAAGTCCGCCCCGCCCGCCCCGCTGCCGCCCGGGCCACGGATGCCGGCGCGTACCCGGGCCAACAGGGTCCCCGGGCGCAGCCGTTCCAGGGTCTGGTACGCCGACCAGCCGTCCGAGCCGGGTGAACTCCCGTAGCCGCCCAGTCCGTCGACCGCCTCCGCCGCCAACCGGGCCATGAGTGCCCGGTCGTCGGCGGCCAGCGCCTCGGCGAGCCGGTCGCGCAGCTCGTCCCGGCCCCCGGAAGCGTTCCGCGGACCGCCGACACCGCGCGGGAAGTACAGGTCGAACACCGAGTCGAACAGGGGTCGTTGCTCCGGACCGTGCAGCAGGGTCGCGGCCAGCCCCTCGCGCAGCAGCTCCCGGTCGGCGAGGCCCAGCGCCTCCACCGCCCGCGCCGCGTCCACGCTCTCCCCGGTGCCGATCCGCACCCCGTGCGCGCGCAGCGCCCCCACCAGACCGGTGATCCGGTCGGCGACGGCGCTCACAGCGCGCCCAGGTCCAGCTTGGCCGCCGCCTTCCGGATGTCCTCCTGGTGCTTGAGGAGCACCCCGAGGGTGTCCCGTACGACGCTCTCGTCCAGGGTGCCGGCGCCCAGGGCCAGCAGGGTGCGCGCCCAGTCGACGGTCTCGGCGACGGACGGCGCCTTGCGCAGGTCCATCGCGCGCAGCGCCCCGGCCACCCGCACCACCGACGCGGTCAGCGCCTCGTCGAGGCCCGGCACCTTCAGCCGTACGATCCGCCGCTCCAGCTCCTCCTCCGGGAACCCGATGTGCAGGAACAGGCAGCGGCGGCGCAGCGCCTCGGACAGTTCCCGGCCGGCGTTGGAGGTGAGGACGACGAACGGGCGGCGGGTGGCGGTGACCGTGCCCAGTTCGGGGACCGTGATCTGGAAGTCGCCGAGCACCTCCAGCAGCAGGCCCTCCATCTCGATGTCGGCCTTGTCGGTCTCGTCGATGAGCAGCACCGTCGGCTCGTCACCGCGGATGGCGGTCAGCAGCGGGCGGGGGAGCAGGAACTCCTCGCTGAAGATGTCGGTCCGGGTCTCGTCCCAGCTCTCGTCACGGCCCGCGCTGATGCGCAGCAGCTGTTTGGCGTGGTTCCACTCGTACAGGGCCCGGGACTCGTCCACGCCCTCGTAGCACTGGAGCCGTACCAGCCGGGCGCCGGTCACCTGGGCGACGGCCTTGGCCAGCTCGGTCTTGCCGACCCCGGCGGGCCCCTCCACCAGCAGCGGCTTGCCCAGGCGGGCGGCGAGGAACACGGTGGTGGCGATGGCGGGCGAGGCGAGATATCCGGTCTCGGCGAGGCGGACGGAGACGTCGTCGACGGACGTGAACAACGGGGGCCTCCGGCGGGTCGGGAGCAGCGCGGATCCTGGGAGCGGGCCCCAGGGAAACGTTCCGGCCCTATCTAAGCGCTTGTTCAGCCCCCGCGCCACGGTCTGCTCCGATCCCCACGCCCACCCCCCGCCACGCCCACCGCCTCCCCGGCCGGCACCCCGGCCGGCACCCCCGTCCGGCCCACCACAACGCGCCCCGCCCGCCCCCGCCCGCTGCAATGGACCCGTGACCCCGCCCCCCGACGACTGCCTCACGCGCAACGAGTGGATCTGCGGGGTCTATCTGAGCACCCGCCGGCACATCCTGCTCGACGCGGTCGTCCAGCACCTCCAGCTGACCTTTCTGTCGGTACTGATCGGCCTCGCCGTCGCGATGCCGCTCGCGGTGCTGGCCCGCCGCCGGGGCCGGGCGGCCGGCCCGGTCCTGGCCGTGACGACGGTCCTGTACACCATCCCGTCGCTGGCCATGTACTCCCTCCTGCTGCCCCTGTACGGCCTGTCGGCCGCCCTCGTCGTCGCCGGGCTGGCGCTGTACTCGCTCACCGTGCTGGTCCGGAACATCCTCGCGGGCCTGCGCGCCGTCCCGGAGGAGACCCGGCAGGCCGCGCGCGGCCTCGGCTACGGCCCCGTCCGCCTGCTCCTCGCCGTGGAGCTGCCGCTCGCCCTGCCCGCCGCCATGGCGGGCCTGCGCATCGCCACCGTCTCGGCGGTCTCCCTGGCCACGGTCGGCGCGATCGTCGGCTACGGCGGCCTCGGCAACCTCATCTACGCGGGCATGAACAGCTACTTCAAGGCCCAGGTGCTCACCGCGTCCGTGCTGTGCGTGCTGATCGCCGTCGCCGCGGACCTGCTCCTGCTGGGCGTGCAGCGGCTGCTCACCCCCTGGACCAGGGCGGCCCGCGCATGAGCACCCTCGCAGCCGCCTGGGACTGGCTCACCGACCCCGCGCACTGGCCGGGCGAGGACGGCATCGGGCACCGGCTGCTCCAGCACCTGACGCTCACCGTCGTCTGCCTCCTGCCGAGCTGTGCGATCGCCCTGCCCGTCGCGCTGGTCCTCGGCCACCTCGGCAAGGGCGGCGCGCTCGCCGTGAACCTCGCCAACGCCGGCCGGGCCGTGCCCACCTTCGCCGTCCTGGTCCTGCTGCTGCTCACCCCCGTCGGCCGGTGGGGCGACGGCCCCACCGTGGTCGCCCTCGTGCTGTTCGCCGTACCGCCGCTGCTCACCAACGCCTACGTCGGCGTGCGCGAGGTCGACCGCGGTGTCGTACAGGCCGCCCGGGGCATGGGGATGACCGGCCGTCAACTGCTGTTCCACGTGGAACTGCCCCTCGCGCTCCCCCTGCTGCTGAACGGGGTCCGGATCGCCGCGGTCCAGCTCGTCGCCACCGCCACCCTCGCCGCGCTCGCGGGCGGCGGCGGCCTCGGCCGCATCATCACGGCCGGCTTCAACCTGGCCGACACGCCCCAGGTGGTCGCGGGCGCGTTCCTCGTCGCCGCCTTCGCCCTCGTGGTGGAGGCCGTCTTCGAACTCGCCGAGCGTCTGGCGCCGGCCCGGGCGAGGGGCGGCCGGCCATGAGAGGCAAGCAGACCCCCCGCCCCGCCGCGCTCACCGCCCTCGCCCGTGCGGCCCTCGCGCTGCTCGCCCTGCTGCCCCTCGGGGCCTGCGCCGCCGGCCCCGCCCTGGAGGACCGCGGCCGGATCACCGCCGCCCCCGGCGACAGCCGCCGGCTGACCATCGGCTCGGCCGGCTTCACCGAGAGCGACCTGCTCGCCCGGCTGTACGCCCTGCTGCTCGACGAGGCCGGATACCGGACCTCCCTCCTCACGGTCGCCAACCGGGAACTGTACGAACCGGCCCTGGAAGCCGGCCGGATCGACGTCGTACCCGAGTACGCGGCCACCTTCGCCGACTGGCTGAACGCCAAGACGCACGGCGCCGCCGCGCCCCCGGTGGGCTCGCCCGACCTCGGCGCCACGATGAAGGCCCTGCGCGCCCTCGCCACGCCCCGCGGCCTGACCGTGCTCCCGCCGGGCCGGGCCGTCGACCAGAACGCCTTCGCGGTGACCGCCGACTACGCCCGCAGGCACCGCCTGAAGACCCTCAGCGACCTCGGCGCCCGGAGACTGCCGGTGCGGCTCGCGGCGGGCGACGAGTGCGTACGGCGGCCGTACTGCGCCCCGGGCCTGCGGAAGGTGTACGGCATCGACATCACCGGGATCGATCCCAAGGGCGTCGGCACCACCCAGGCCAAACGGGCCGTGCAGCAGGGCCGGGACCAGATGGTGCTGACCACCACCACCGACGCCACCCTCGACTCCTTCGGCCTGGTCCTGCTCGCCGACGACAAGCGGCTGCAGAACGCCGATCACGTCGTCCCGGTCGTCAACCGCGCCCGCGCGGGCGGCGCACGGGTGGCGAAGGCCCTGGGCCGGCTCGACGACGTACTCACCACCGCCGACCTGGCCGCCGTGAACCGGCAGGTCGACAGCGCGCGCCGGCTGCCCGCCGACGTGGCCCGCGCCTATCTGCGGGACAAGGGGCTGATCGGGTAACCGGCCTCACGCGTCCGTCACCGAGTCGAACGGCACCTGCCCCCGCGCCACCCCGCGCGCGTCCGCGTCCACCGAGCGGCGCAGCGCCTCGTGCAGCTTCGCCGGGGTCAGCACGCCGAGGAACCGCGCCCCGTCCAGCACGGCCACCCACCCGGCGTCGTGCTGGAGCATCACCCCGAACGCCTGCTTCAGCGGCGCCCCGACCGGCACCCAGGCGGTCATCCGGTGGGCCAGGTCCCCGACCGTGCCGCCCGCCGCCAGTTCCCCGATGCCGACCCAGCCGTGCAGATCACCGTCCGCGTCCAGGACCACCGCCCACCGGGCGCCCTCGCCGCGCAGCCGCTCCCGGGCCCGGCCGGCGGGCTCGTCCGGGCGGGCCACCGGCGGCTGCTCCAGGTCGTCCGGCTCGATCGCGGTGACCGACAGCCGCTTCAGCCCCCGGTCGGCGCCCACGAAGGAGGCGACGTACGGCGTGGCGGGCGCCCCGAGGACCGCGCCGGGCGTGTCGGACTGCTCGATCCGGCCCTGCCCGTACACGGCGATACGGTCGCCGAGCCGGACGGCCTCCTCGATGTCGTGCGTGACCAGCAGCACCGTCTTGCGCACCTCGGCCTGCATGCGCAGGAACTCGTCCTGCAACTGCTCGCGCACCACCGGGTCGACCGCGCCGAACGGCTCGTCCATCAGCAGCACCGGCGGATCGGCGGCCAGCGCGCGGGCCACGCCGACCCGTTGCCGCTGCCCGCCGGACAGCTGGTGCGGGTAGCGCGGCCCGTACGTCTTCGGGTCCAGGCCCACCAGGTCCAGCAGCTCGGCCGCCCGGGCCCGCGCCTTCGCCCGCTTCCAGCCGAGCAGCGCGGGCACGGTCGCGGTGTTGTCGAGGACCGTGCGGTGCGGGAAGAGGCCCACCTGCTGGATGACGTACCCGATGCGGCGGCGCAGCCGCACCGGGTCGACGGTGGCGATGTCCCGGCCGTCGACGAGGATCCGGCCGGAGGTCGGCTCGACGAGCCGGTTCACCATCATCATGGTCGTCGTCTTGCCGCACCCGGACGGCCCGACGAGGGTCACCAGTTCGCCCCCGGCGACCTCGAAGGACAGGCCGTCCACGGCCGTCGTACCGTCCGGGTACCGCTTGGTGACCTGCTCGAACCGGATCATCCACCCACGCTACGGCAGCGGCCCCGGGCCTTCATCCGGCCGTGCCCCGACCGGCGGACCCCGGCGGTGTGCGCACCGAGGAGGTCAGCCGAGCAGGATCACCTCCAGCGTGCGGGGGCCGTGTACGCCCTCCACCCGGTCCAGTTCGATGTCGCTGGTGGCCGACGGACCCGAGATCCAGGTCAGCGGGCGGGCCGGATCGAGGCGTTCGAGGGCCTGCGGGAGGGAGGAGACGACCTGGTCCGGGACGCGGACGACGCAGATGTGGTGGTCCGGGATCAGCGAGATCCGGCGCCGGCCCTGGTCCGGGGAGCCGTCGAGCACGAGGGTGCCGGTCTCGGCGATCGCCACGGCACAGCCGGTCACCACGCTGTCCACCCGGTCCAGGCGCAGGGCGGTGGAGGCCGCCCGGTCATGGATCCGCACGGGGTCCGCCGCGGCCAGCCACCCCGACGGCAGGCCCGGCGGGACCAGCACCTCCTGGGAGCCGTGCTCGGCGAGCAGCCGCCTGACGAGCATCGGCAGTTCCTCCGCGTCGGCGCGGTGCACGATCGCCCGGTAGTCCGCCAGGTTCTCCGCCAGCAGTTCCACCGTCTCCCCGGTGGTCCGCTCCCCGTGCGCGCGCAGATACTCCCGGGGCACGGCCTCCTCGTAGGGCCGTTCGTCCGGGGGCACGTCCGCGAGGGCCCGCCGCACCCGGCCCAGGATCCGCTCCCTGCCGTTCACTCGCCGCCGTCCTTTCCACCACGCGTGCGCTGCCACCAGTCCCGGAAGGGCTCCGCGGGTACGGCCGGCAGATCCCGTGCGCCGCTCCACGCCCGGCCCGGTCCCGGCAGGGTGCGCGGGTGCAGCCGGCGCGTCCGGGAGGCCAGCCGCTGGCCCGCGCGCAGGGCGCCGGGGTGGGCGAACGCCCAGCGCGCCGCCCGCATCGCCGCCCGCTCGGCCGCGTGCCCCTTCGCCGGCTTCAGCAGCACCTTGTTGCCCCGGCGCACGGCCGGGCCGCCTTCGACCACCCGCTCCCGCAGGTGCACCAGCACCTCGGGGATGTCGATGGCGACCGGGCACACCTCGTAGCAGGCCCCGCACAGCGACGACGCGTACGGCAGGGAGGCGTCGATCTCGCTCGCCGTGCCCCGCAGCTGGGGGCTGAGGATGGCGCCGATGGGGCCCGGGTAGACCGAGCCGTAGGCGTGCCCGCCCGCCCGCTCGTACACCGGGCACACGTTCAGGCAGGCCGAGCAGCGGATGCAGCGCAGCGCCTGGCGGCCGACGGTGTCGGCGAGGGTGTCGGTGCGGCCGTTGTCGAGCAGCACCAGGTGGAAGGCGCGCGGCCCGTCGGCGTCCGTGGTGCCGGTCCACATGCTGGTGTACGGGTTCATGCGTTCGGCGGTCGAGGAGCGGGGCAGGGTCTGCAGGAAGACCTCCAGGTCCCGCCAGGTGGGCACGACCTTCTCGATGCCGACGACCGAGATCAGCGTCTCGGGCAGGGTCAGGCACATCCGGCCGTTGCCCTCGGACTCGACGACCACGAGCGTGCCGGTCTCGGCGACCATGAAGTTGGCGCCGGAGATGCCCACCTTCGCCCGCAGGAACTTCTCCCGCAGGTGCAGCCGGGCCGCCTCGGCCAGGTCGGCGGGCGCGTCCGTCAGGCCCTCGGGCGCCGGCCGGCCCCACTTCCGCATCTCCCGCGCGAAGATGTCCCGGATCTCGCCCCGGTTGCGGTGGATGGCGGGGACGAGGATGTGCGAGGGGCGGTCCTCGCCCAACTGCACGATCAGCTCCGCGAGATCCGTCTCGTAGGCGCGGATGCCCGCCGCCGCGAGGGCCTCGTTCAGCTCGATCTCCTGCGTGGCCATCGACTTGACCTTGACGACCTCCGACTCGCCGGTGGCCTCGACGAGTTCGGTGACGATCCGGTTGGCCTCCTCGGCGTCGGCCGCCCAGTGCACCGTGCCGCCGGCCGCGGTGACCGACTCCTCCAGCTGTTCCAGATACCGGTCGAGATGGCGCAGGGTGTGGTCCTTGATCCGCCGGCCCGCCTCGCGCAGCTCGGCCCAGTCGGACAACTCGCCCACCGCCCTGGCTCGTTTGGCACGGATGGTGTGCGTGGCGTGGCGAAGGTTGCCGCGCAGGGTGGAGTCGTGGACGGCGCCCCGAGCGGCCTGGGGAAAGGCCGGCATGCCGACGAACGTTCCGCTCATACCGCCGGTTCCTCCTCCGTGCTCGCCAGGATCTCCGCGATGTGCACCGGCCGCATGCCGCTGCCCAGCCGGCTCATCGTGCCGCCGATGTGCATGAGACAGGAGTTGTCGGCCGCGCACAGCACCCCGGCGCCCGTCGACTCCGCGTTGCGCACCTTGTCCACGCCCATCGCCGCCGACACCGCGGCGTTCTTCACCGCGAACGTGCCGCCGAACCCGCAGCACTCCTCGGCCCCCGGCAGCTCGGCCAGCTCCAGCCCCTTCACCGCCTTCAGCAGCCGGCGCGGCCGGTCTTTGAGCCCGAGCCCGCGCAGCCCGTGACAGGTCGGGTGATAGGTGACCTTGTGCGGGTAGTAGGCGCCCACGTCCGTCACCCCGAGCACATCCACCAGGAACTCCGTCAGCTCGTACGTCTTCGGTACCACCGGCGCCAGCGTCCGGGCGAGCCCGTCCCCGCGCCCCTCGGCCCGGGCCCGCTCACCCAGCCGCGGATACAGCTCCCGCACCATCGCCCCGCACGACCCGGACGGGGTCACGATCGCCTCGTACTCGCCGAAGACATCGGAGAAGTGCCGGGCCAGCGGTTCGGCCTCATGGCGGTAGCCGGTGTTGTAGTGCGCCTGCCCACAGCAGGTCTGGCCCATCGGGAAGTCGACGTCGACACCCAGTCTGGTCAGCAGCTTCACCACGGCCCGGCCGGTGTCCGGATACAGCGTGTCGTTGACACAGGTCAGGAACAGGGCGACACGCATCGCGGCTCCTCGGTGTCGGTGGTCGGACGGGGAAACGGATCATCGGACCAGTGCAGGGTAGTCGGCGGGGTGCGGCCGCGGGGAGAGCGCGGCTCACCGCGCGGTGAGCCGAGCCTCGGCCGCCCGCCACCGGCCGGTGTCCCCCCGGGGCGTGTACCGGGTGAGCGGCTGGGTGCGGGTGAGCAGCCGGCGCAGCGCGGGCAGGTCGCCGGCGAGTCCGTGCGCGCGGGCCTGCGCCAGCACATTGCCCAGGGCCGCCGCCTCGGTCGCGCCCGCCACCACCGGCAGCCCGCAGGCGTCGGCCGTCAGCTGGCACAGCAGCGCGTTGCGGGTGCCGCCGCCGACCAGGTACACCACGTCCACCGGACGGTCGGCGAGCCGGGCCGCGTCCAGCACGGCCCGCCGGTGGGCGAGGGCCAGCGAGTCCAGGATGCACCGGGTCACCTCCGCCCGGGTGACGGGCACCGGCTGCCCCGACGACCGGCACGCCTCGGCGATCCGCTCCGGCATCCGGCCCGGCGCGAGGAACGCCGCGTCCCCGGCGTCCACCACCGAGCGCAGCGTCGGCACGGCCGCCGCCTCCCGCAGCAGCAGCCCCAGGTCCGGCTCCCCCCAGGCCCGTACGCACTCCTGGAGCAGCCACAGCCCCATGATGTTGCGCAGATAGCGGACCGTGCCGTCCAGCCCCAGCTCGTTGGTGAAGTTCGCCGCCCGGCTCTCCTCGGTCAGCACCGGCGCGGTCAGCTCCAGGCCGGCCAGGGACCAGGTGCCGGTGCAGATGTAGGCGAACCGCTCCCCGGTCGCCGGGACGGCCGTCACCGCGGACGCGGTGTCGTGCGAGCCGACCGCCGTCACCGGCACCGGGCCGCGCAGGCCGGTCTCCGCCAGCACCTCGGGCCGCAGGGCCCCGGCCGGATCGCCCGGCTGCCGCAGCGGCGCGAACAGCGCCAGGTCGATGCCCAGCCGGTCGGCGAGCCCGTACGCCCAGGTCCGGGTCCGGGGGTCGAGGAGCTGGGTGGTGGAGGCGTTGGTCAGCTCGGTGCCCTGCTCGCCGGTGAGCCAGTACGCCAGCAGGTCCGGGACGAGCAACACCCGCGCGGCCCGCGCGAACCGGGCGGTCGAGCGTTCGGCCGTGAGCTGGTACAGCGTGTTGAACGGCGCGTACTGGATGCCGGTCGCCGCGTACAGCTCCGCCGCCGGCACGGTCGCCCACACCTTCTCCGCGACCCCCTCGGTGCGGGCGTCGCGATAGTGGACCGGATTGCCGAGCAGTGCCCCGTCGGTGTCCAGCAGGCCGTAGTCGACCGCCCAGCCGTCGATGCCGACGGAGGCGAGCCGGCCGCCGCAGCGGGCGCCCGCCGCCCGCAGCCCGTCCAGGACACCGCCGTACAGCGCGAGGATGTCCCAGCGCAGGCCCTCCGGGAGGCGCACCGGCCGGTTCGGGAACCGGTGCGCCTCGGTCAGCTCCACCGAGTCCGGGCCCACCCGGCCGACCATGACCCGCCCGCTGGAGGCGCCCAGGTCGACGGCCGCGTACGCCTTCACGCCCGCGCTCATCGCAGGAACGCGGCCGCCACACCCGCGTCGACCGGGATGTGCAGCCCGGTGGTGTGCGTGAGGTCGCCGCCGGTCAGCGCGAACACCGCGTTGGCCACATGCTCGGGCAGCACCTCGCGCTTGAGGAGGGTCCGCCGCGCGTAGAACTCGCCCAGCTTCTCCTCCGGTACCCCGTACACGGCGGCCCGCCGCGCGCCCCAGCCCCCGGCGAAGATGCCGGAGCCGCGCACCACACCGTCCGGGTTGACCCCGTTCACCCGGATTCCGTGCTCACCCAACTCGGCCGCCAGCAGGCGCACTTGGTGGGCCTGGTCGGCCTTGGTGGCGGAGTAGGCGATGTTGTTCGGCCCGGCGAAGACACCGTTCTTCGAGACGATGTACACGACGTCGCCGCCCAGTCCCTGCGCCGTCATCACCCGGGCCGCCTCCCGGGACACCAGGAACGAGCCGCGGGCCATGATGTCGTGCTGGAGGTCCCAGTCCCGGGCGGTGGTCTCCAGCAGCGGCTTGGACACGGAGATCCCGGCGTTGTTGACGACCAGGTCGACCCCGCCGAAGGCGAGCACCGCCGAGCGGAACGCGGCGGCGATCTGCTCCTCGGAGGTGACGTCCACGGTGACCGCGACGGCCTGGTCCGGCCCGCCCAGCTCCTCGGCGACCCGCGCCGCGCCCTCGGCGTCCAGGTCGGCGACGACGACACACGCCCCCTCCGCCACCAGCCGGTGCGCGATGGCCTTCCCGATCCCGCTGCCCGCCCCCGTCACCAGCGCGACCCGCGTGGCGAGCGGCTTGGGCGCGGGCATCCGCCGCAGCTTGGCCTCCTCCAGCGCCCAGTACTCGATGCGGAACTTCTCCGCCTCCTCGATCGGCGCGTACGACGAGACCGCCTCGGCGCCCCGCATCACATGGATCGCGTTGACGTAGAACTCGCCGGCCACCCGGGCGGTCTGCTTGTCCTTGCCGAAGCTGAACATGCCGACCCCGGGGACCAGCACGACGGCCGGATCGGCACCGCGCATGGCGGGGGAGCCGGGCAGGGCGTGCCGCCGGTAGTAGGCGGCGTACTCCTCCCGGTAGGCGGTGTGCAGTTCCTTCAGCCGGGCGACGGCGTCCTCCAGCGGCGCGGCCGGCGGCAGGTCCAGCACCAGCGGCCGTACCTTGGTGCGCAGGAAGTGGTCGGGGCAGGAGGTGCCGAGGGCGGCCAGCCGGGGGTGCTCGGCGCGGGCCAGGAAGTCCAGTACCGCCTCGGAGTCGGTGAAGTGCCCCACCTGCGGCCGGTCCTGTGACGCCAGACCCCTGATGTACGGCGCGAGTGCGGCGGCCCGCTCCCTGCGCTCGGCCCGGGGCAGCGCCTCGTATCCCGCGACGACCGGCCCGAACGGTTCCGCCCTGCCCTTCTCGGCGAGGAAGGCCTCGGCGGTCCGGATGATGTACAGCGAGTTGCGCTCGCACTCCTCGGACGTCTCGCCCCAGGCGGTGATGCCGTGCCCGCCGAGCACACATCCGACGGCCCGCGGGTTCGCCCGCTTGACCTCGGCGATGTCCAGCCCGAGCCGGAAACCGGGCCGCCGCCACGGCACCCACACCACGCGGCCCCCGAAACACTCGGCGGTCAGCTTCTCCCCGTCGGCCGCGCAGGCGAGGGCGATACCGGAGTCCGGGTGCAGATGGTCCACGTGCGGGGCGTCGACCAGGGCGTGCATGGCGGTGTCGATGGAGGGCGCGGCCCCGCCCTTGCCGTGCAGGCAGTAGTCGAGGGCCCCGACCATCTCGTCCTCGCGCTCCACCCCGGGATACACGTCCACCAGGGCCCGCAGCCGGTCCAGCCGCAACACGGCCAGCCCGGCCTCGGTGAGCGTCCCGAGGTCGCCCCCGGACCCCTTCACCCACATCAGCTCCACATCACCTCCGGTCACGGGATCGACGGCGGTGCCCTTCGCGGAGGCGTTGCCGCCGGCGTAGTTGGTGTTGCGGGGGTCGGAGCCGAGGCGGTGCGAGCGGGAGAGGAGATCGGCGACCGAGGGGTGGGTGGTCATGGCTATCGGTTCTTTCCAGGAGAGGGGACGCTACGAAGAAGCGCGGGGAACCGCGCGGCCGGCCGAAGACGGCCCGCACCCCGCGACGGCACAGGAACCCGGCAGACGCTCACGCCCCCCAGCCGGCCTGCTCGCCCCCGACCCGCTCGGCGGCGATCCGCTCGGCCCACCCGGACCGGGCGTACGCGGCCACGGGATCGGGGTCCAGCCCCATCTCCTCGCGCACCTCGCGAAGCAACGGCCGCACATCCGTGTCGTAGGCGTCCATCAGCACCGCGTTGGCCCCCAGCACGTCCCCCGAGGCCTGTGCCTCGGCCAGCGCCGCCCGGTCGACCAACAGCGCCTTGGCCGTCGCCTCCTGAACGTTCATCACGGACCGGATGACCGCCGGGATCTTCGGTTCGATGTTGTGGCACTGGTCGAGCATGAAGGCGACCTCGGAGGTGAACCCCCCGCCGCGCACCACCTCGTACATGATCCGGAACAGCTGGAAGGGGTCCGCCGCCCCCGCCATCAGGTCGTCGTCGGCGTAGAACCGCGAGTTGAAGTCGAACCCGCCGAGCTTGTCCTTGCGCAGCAGCGTGGCGACGATGAACTCGATGTTGGTGCCCGGCGCGTGGTGCCCGGTGTCCACCACCACCCGCGCCTTGTCGCCGAGTTCGAGGCAGTGGGCGTAGGCGGTCCCCCAGTCCGGGACGTCGGTCGTGTAGAACGCCGGCTCGAAGAGCTTGTACTCCAGCAGCATCCGCTGCCCCTCCCCGAGCCGCGCGTACACCTCGGCCAGCCCCTCGGCCAGCCGGTCCTGGCGGGCGCGCACATCGTCCTGCCCGGGGTAGTTGGTGCCGTCCGCGAACCACAGCTTCAGATCGCGGGACCCGGTGGCGTCCATGATGTCGACGCAGCGCAGCAGGTGGTCCACCGCCTTGCGCCGTACCGCCGCGTCCGGGTGACAGATGCTGCCCAGCTTGTAGTCGTCGTCCTGGAAGGTGTTGGAATTGACCGTGCCCAGCCGTACCCCCCGCTCCTCGGCGTACTTCGCGAGCGCCGCGTAGTCCTCCACGGTGTCCCAGGGGATGTGCAGGGCGACCGACGGCGCCACCCCGGTGACCGCGTGCACCCGCGCCGCGTCCTGGAGCTTCTCCCACGGCGAGCGCGGCACCCCGGCCTGCGCGAACACCTTGAACCGGGTGCCCGAGTTCCCGTACGCCCACGACGGCGTCTCGACGGCCTGGGTCTTGAGCGCGGCCTTCACCGCGGCGAGGTCGGTCACTTCAGGGCTCCTGTGGGTGGCGGGCGGACGGACCGAGCGTATGAAACGATTCAGAACGGCAAGCTAGGGGCCGTCACCAGGGGTGTCAAGCGATCCGGCCGACGCGGCCCGACGCGACCGCCCCGTCATCGCCCAATAGTTCGCCCCGGTGCGGCACTTTTTCGGCACGGGCCCATTGACGGGACCTGGCCGCGGTGCCTACGGTCCCGGCAATCCACTTGAAACCTTTCATGACCCGGTGGACGGCCCGGCGGGCCCTTCGCGGGCACCGCATGCGCCCTCCGGCGGGAACGGCGTGACCGACCTCGGTGGGTCGGCCGTGTTCGACGCCCGCGCCATCGGCCGGGTACCACTTCCGAGGGGACGGGGCCTGTTCATGCGACGCGTGTGCTTCCTGCTGAAGGTCAGGGCGGACCGGCTCGACGAGTACCGGGCGCGGCACGAGGCCGTCTGGCCGGAGATGCTCGACGCCCTGAAGACGACCGGCTGGCACAACTATTCGCTGTTCCTGCGCGAGGACGGCCTGCTCGTCGGCTATCTGGAGACCGAGGACTTCGCCGCCGCCCGGGCCCGGATGGCCGCCACCGAGGTCAACGCCCGCTGGCAGAAGGAGATGGCACCCTTCTTCGAGTCCCTGGACGGCGCCCGGCCCGACGAGGCCATGCGACCGCTCACCGAAGTGTTCCACCTGGCCTGACCGGGAGCCGCACGGATGGGACTCTCGCCGACCGGGCCGGCCCGCACCCTGCTCGACCCCCGGGCCCTGTACTTCGTCTCCTGCGACGGCCTGGTCAACACCAACTCCTTCCAGAAGTACGGCCTGTCGACCCACCGCGGCCACCAGTACGCCGTCTGGTACACGGCGAGCCGCGAGGCGGTCGTGGCCCGCCGCAGGACCGGCGCCGCCACCTGGTCGGCCGTCACCCTGCCCCACCGGCTGAAGGCCGACGACTCCCACAACGTCATCTGCGTGGGCGTCTCCCCGGCGGACGGCCGCCTGCACCCGAACCTCGACTCCCACAGCGACGGCTTCCACTACGTCAAGTCCGTCGCGGGGCTCCTGGACGACCCCTCCGGCACCGCCTGGGGCCCGTCCGCCTTCGGAGCCGTGGGGACCACCCTGGACGGCCTCCCGCTCACCGACCGGTTCACCTACCCGCAGCATGTATCCGCACGGCCTCGACTACGACCGGCGCGGCCGGCAGCACGCCCTGTTCACCTGGCGGGAGCGGGACCCGGCCGTCCTCCGCGGCACCGGCGGACCGACCAACCACGACACCGGCTATGTCTTCTCCGACGACCGCGGCCGGACCTGGCACGACGACGCCGGTGCCGCGGTGGGCACCACCGGCGGACCGGACCGGGTCCACGTCACCGGCACCGGCCTGGTGGTGGACCCGCTGGGCCCGGACCACTGCCTGATGAACCAGGAGAGCCAGTGCGTCGACTCGGCCGGCCGGCCGCACGCGGTCATCAGCCACCTCCCCGTCCGCCTCGGCCCGGCGACCACCGGTTACGCCGCCGCCCGCACCGCCCACGCCCGCGCCCACCATTTGCGCAAGACCGCCTCCGGCGCCTGGCTGAAGACCGAGATCCCCGTCCCGCTCCGCTCCAGCCAGCGCACCAGGCTGGTCCTGGACCGCCACGACAACGCCTACGCCGTGCTGCCCTACGGCCGGATCGCCACCGCCTCGGCGGCCTCCGGCTACACCGACTGGACGCTGCTGTTCGACGGCGCCGGACTGAACGCTTTCGGCGAGGTGGTGGTGGACGAGACCCGGATCGCGGCGGACAACGTCCTGTCGTTCATGTACCAGGAGAAGTCCGCCGGTACGACGCCCTCGCCGCTGTACGTGGCCGACTTCGGCCTGCCGGCGTGACGGTAATGTGAGGCTCGTCCCGCCGCATCCCGTCCCCTGGAGGTCCGAAGCCCGATGGCCCAGTCGGTGGGTATCAAGGACGTCGCCCGCGCCGCCGGAGTGTCCGTGGGCACGGTGTCCAACGTCATCAACCGCCCGGACACCGTCGCCGGCGAGACCCGGGCCCGGGTGCTGTCCGCGATCGACCGGCTCGGCTACGTCCGCAGCGAGTCGGCGCGCCAGCTGCGGGCCGGCCGCAGCCGGATCATGGGGCTGCTCGTGCTCGACATGGGCAACCCCTTCTTCGTGGACGTGGCCCGCGGCGCCGAACGGGCCGCCCGGGAGGCGGGGCTCGGCGTGATGGTGTGCAACAGCGCCCAGGACGCGGCCGAGGAGGCCGAGTACCTGTCGCTCTTCGCCGAGCAGCGGGTGCGGGGCGTGCTGCTCACGCCGGCCGATGCCACCGGCCGCAACATCGCCGCCTTCCGCCGGCACGGCATCCCGTTCGTGCTGGTCGACCGGGTCGCCGAGGGCACCACCGAGTGCTCGGTCTCGGTGGACGACGTCACCGGCGGCGCGCTCGCGGTGCGCCACCTGGTGGACGCCGGGCACCGCTCGATCGCCTACGTCAGCGGGCCGCCCGGACTCAACCAGGTCCGCGACCGGCGCACCGGCGCGCTGTCCGCCCTCGCGGAGGCCGGGCTCGGGCCCGAGGCGCTGCGCGAACTGCCCACCGAACGCCTCGACGTGGCCGCGGGCCGGGACGCGGGCGCCCGGCTGCTCGGCCTCGCCGACCGTCCCACCGCCGTCTTCTGCGCCAACGACCTGCTCGCCCTCGGGCTGCTCCAGGCCATGTACGCGGCGGGCGTCACCGTCCCCGACGACCTGGCGATCGTCGGCTACGACGACATCGAGTTCGCCGCCGCGGCGGCCGTCCCGCTCACCTCCGTGCGCCAGCCCGCCGTCACCCTGGGCGCCCTCGCCGCCGAACTGCTGCTGGAGGAGACCGAGCGGGGCGAGCGGACCCACGAGCACCGCCGGGTGGTGCTCCAGCCGGAGCTGGTGGTGCGCCGCTCCAGCCTGGTCGCGCGCTGACGGCCCGTCCGGCGCCCGGCCGTGATCCCGGGGTGGGGCCCGCGCGCGCTCATGTGCTGAACTGGGACCCGTCCGTACCGCCCGTCCCGGGAGACCCGTTGAGCCACAGCTACCGCCAGCCCGGCGTCGTCCTCACCGACCACCACTTCACCGTGCCCCTCGACCACGCCGACCCCGGGGGCGAGACCATCGAGCTGTACGCGCGCGAGGCGGTGGCGAGCGACAAGGCCGGGCAGGACCTGCCCTGGCTGGTGTACCTCACGGGCGGCCCCGGCTTCGGGGCGCATCGCTTCGTCGGACGTCAGTCGTGGCTCGACCGGGCCCTGAAGGAGTACCGCGTCCTGCTGCTCGACCAGCGCGGCACCGGCCGTTCCACCCCCGCCACCCGGCAGACGCTCCCGCTGCGCGGCGGCCCCGCCGCCCAGGCCGACTACCTCACCCACTTCCGCGCCGACTCCATCGTCCGCGACTGCGAGGCCATCCGCCCCCGCCTCACCGGCGGCGCCCCGTGGACCGTGCTCGGCCAGAGCTACGGCGGCTTCTGCACGGTGACGTACCTCTCCCTGGCTCCCGAGGGCGTGCACACCGCGCTCGTCACCGGCGGCCTGCCCTCCCTGGACGCCCACGCCGACGACGTCTACCGGGCCGCCTACCCGCGCATCGAACGCAAGGTCGCCGCCCACTACGACCGCTACCCGCAGGACGTGGCGGCGGCCCGCCGGATCGCCGACCACCTCCTCACCCACGACGTGGTCCTCCCGAACGGCTACCGCTTCACCGTGGAGGCCTTCCAGTCCCTCGGCCTGATGCTCGGCACGGGCGACGGCAGCCACCGGCTGCACCTCCTGCTGGAGGACGCCTTCGTGCGCACGCCGTCCGGCCCGGAGCTCTCCGACGCCTTCCAGGAACAGGCGCAGACCCTGCTGTCGTACGCCGCCCACCCCCTCTACGCCCTGGTCCACGAGTCGATCTACGGCCAGGACGCCCGCCCCACCGCCTGGGCCGCCGAACGCGTCCGCGCCGAGTTCCCGCGGTTCGACGCGGCCAAGACGCTCGCCGGGGACGGCCCGGTGCTCTTCACCGGCGAGACCGTCCACCCCTGGATGTTCGAGACCGACCCGGCCCTGCGGCCCCTGCGCGAGACCGCCGGCCTGCTCGCCGCCCGCACCGACTGGCGCCCGCTGTACGACCCGGTCCGCCTCGCCGCCAACGAGGTCCCCGTCGCCGCGGCCGTCTACCACGACGACATGTTCGTGGACGCCGCCCACTCCCTTGAGACCGCCGCCGCGATCCGCGGCCTGCGCCCCTGGGTCACCAACGAGTACGAGCACGACGGCCTGCGCACGGCGCCCCGGGTCCTGGACCGGCTGCTGTCCCTGGTGCGCGACGAGCTCTGACGGAAGGGCTTTCGCAGGTCAGTAGGCTGGTCCCCATGCCGGAGAAGACCACCGACCCCGCCGACCTGCGGGGCGACTGCGCACAGTGTTTCGGGCTGTGCTGTGTCGCCCTGCCGTTCGCCCGCTCCGCCGACTTCGCGGTGGACAAGTCCGCGGGCACGCCCTGCTCGAACCTCCAGGAGGATCACCGCTGCGGCATCCACGCCCGCCTGCGGCAGCGGGGGTTCACCGGCTGCACCGTCTACGACTGCTTCGGCGCCGGCCAGAAGGTGTCCCAGGTCACCTTCGGCGGGCGGGACTGGCGCGGCGCGCCGAAGGAGCACGCGCGCCGCATGTTCGACACCTTCCCGGTCGTCCGGCAGCTGCACGAGCTGCTGTGGTATCTCACGGAGGCGCTGGGACTGCCCGCCGCCGCGCCCGTCCACCCCGGGCTGCGCCAGGCCCTTGAGCACACCGAACGGCTCACTCGGCAGAGCCCCGAGGAGCTGGCCGCGCTGGACGTGGCCGCGCACCGGGCGGAGGTCAACGTGCTCCTGCTGCGCACCAGCGAGCTGGTCCGGGCCGGCGCCACCGGCAAGGGCAAGGGGAAGGCGAAGGGCAGGGACCGGCGGGGCGCGGACCTGATCGGCGCCCGGCTCAGGGGCGCCGATCTGCGCGGGGCGAGCCTGCGCGGCGCGTACCTGATCGCCGCCGACCTCACCGCCGCCGACCTGCGCGACGCCGACCTGATCGGCGCGGACCTGCGCGACGCCGACCTCACCGACGCGGACCTGACCGGGGCGTTCTTCCTCACCCAGCCGCAGGTGAACGCGGCGCGGGGCGGCCCCGGTACCCGGCTGCCGGCGTCAGTCACCCGCCCCGCGCACTGGACAGCGGCCGGCTGAGCGGGGCTCCGCCGGGTGCTGCCGCGGGTCGGCGGCGGGTTCGTCGTGGGCCGGGTGCGCCGCGCGCCGCGTCGCTTCGGGGCGCCGGCGTCGCCGTTCCAGCCGTAGCCGCAGCCCCTCCGGCATCAGCGTCAGGCGTTCGGTCACGGTCAGGCGGTAGCCGGGGTCGGCGTGCAGTTCGTAGCGGCGCAGCAGCAGACCGAGGACCAAAGTCGCCTCGTGCAGGGCGAACTGCCGGCCGATGCAGGCCCGGGCCCCGGTGCCGAACGGCTTGAAGGTGTGCGGCGGACGGGCGCGTACGGCCGCCGGGGCGAAGCGGTCCGGGTCGAACCGCTCGGGGTCCGGACCCCACACCTCCGGCGCGCGGTGCAGCATCGGCGTCAGCACCAGGGCCCACGCGCCCCGGCGCATCGGGTGCTCCCCGGCCAGCACCGTGTCCTCGCGGGCCTCGCGGGCGAAGGCGGGCGCGGTCGGCCACAGCCTGAGCGACTCGTCCAGCACCCGGCGGACATAGCGCAGCCGGGCGACCTGGTCGTAGCGGGGGTGCGGGGTGTCGCCCCAGACGCGGTCCACCTCGGCGCGGGCCCGGGCGGCGATCTCCGGGTGCCGGGCGAGGTAGTACAGGGCGAAGGAGAGCGCGCCCGAGGTGGTTTCGTGGCCCGCCACCAGGAACGTGATGACCTGCTTGCGCACATTCTCCGCGGACAGCCGCTCCCCGGTCTCCGGGTGCGCGGTGGCCAGCATGCGGTCCAGTAGATCCCCCTCGCCGCCCTGGGACCGGCGCCGGGCCGCCACCAGTTCGTCCACCGTGCGGTTCAGACAGGCCATGTCGGCCGCGTTGCGCCGGGTCGCGGTGCGCAGCAGCAGCGGGGCCAGCGGTACGGGGACGGTGTTGAGCCGCTGGGCGTAGGCCAGGGTGCCGACCATCGCGGTGACGAAGGGGTGCGGGCGGTCGCGTTCGAAGGAGCGGAAGTCGTGCCCGAAGCCGGTCCGGGCGATCGTCTCCAGGGTCAGCCGGGTCATGTCGCCGGGCACGTCCACCGTGCGCCCGGCCGCGAGCCGCCGGTCCCAGTGGTCGGTGAGCCGGCCGGCCACGGACAGCATCATGCCGTGGTAGCCCTCCATGGCCTCCCGGCTGAACCCGGGTGCCAGGACGTCGTGCGCCAGTTGCCAGTTGGACTCGTGGTTGTAGGCGGTGAACAGGCCGTCCCCGGCCACCGGCCGCAGGTTGGCGACGCCCAGCCCGACGTGCTTGGCGAACCGTGACTCGTCGGCGAGGTCGGCGACCAGCCGTGCCCCCCACACCAGCACGAACTCGTGGCCGAAGGCCCGGCGCCGGAAGATCGGGCCCAGTTGCCGGGCGTGCCGCAGGGAGTCCTGGAGCGGGCGGTGCCGGTCGGCGCCGAGCACATCGCCGAGCAGCGGCAGCCGGCGCGGCGGGTGCGGTATGCGGTGCAGTTCGGGCCAGCCCTGCTCGGCGCTCCGGAAGCCCTTCGGCGGCCGGTTCCCCGTGGTCTTCGTCGTCTCCGCCATGGCGTGATCCCCCTTGATCAAGCGGATGGTTGACGCCGCCCCCGCGTGTTGGACGTGGGTTCAATAACGCGTTTCAGTGTGGTGCCGCTGTTGAACCGGCGTCAAGTAAAGTGACGCCATGCCCGCGAACGAGGGGGAGCGCGCCCGGCGCCGGCTCAGTACCGAAGAGCGCCGTGAGCAGTTGCTGTCGGTCGGCGCGAAGCTGTTCTCGGAGAGCGCCTACGACGATGTGTGGGTGGAACGGGTCGCCGAGATCGCCGGGGTGTCGCGGGGCCTGCTGTATCACTACTTCCCCACCAAGCGGGAGTTCTTCGCCGCGGTCGTGGAGCGCGAGAGCGAGCGGATGCTGCGGATGACGGCGGCCGTGCCCGGGGTGCCGGTGCGCGAGCAGCTGACCGCCGGCCTCGACGCCTATCTCGGCTATGTCGAGGCGCACGCGCACGGTTTCCGCGCCTTCCACCGCGCCGCCGCGGCCGGCGACCCCGCCGTGCGCTGTGTCTACCAGCGGTCGCTGGCCGCGCAGGAGCGGCAGATTCTGGCCGCGTTCGCCGCCGACCCGGAGTTCGGGCCGGTCGTGGAGACCGCCCCCGAGGTGCGCCTGGCGGTGCGCGGCTGGCTCGCCTTCACCACCGCCGTGTGTCTGGAATGGCTGAGCGGCGAGGGCCAGTTGTGCCGCGAGCGGGTGCGCGACCTGTGCGCCCGCGCGCTGCTGGGCGTCCTTACGTAACCCGGAACGATTCCGTCCGCCGGTGCGGCGCGGTTGGCGCGCGCCTCGAACTCCGATAGGTTAGGCAAGGCTTACCTAAGGAGGTCTCGGATGGGTGACACGCAGGACTGGACGGCCGCCCCCTGCGCGGCGGAACGGGCACGCTCGGTGCTGTCCGTCGCATGGTCGTGCGCGGTGACCGCGGACGGCGTGCGCGAGGAGTACGCCGGAGCGCACACCGTGACCGAGGACGGCCGGGTGCGGCTGACGGTGCCCGACGACAGCGGTCTGCTCGCCGCCGCCCTGTGCGCCCCGCGCCAGGAACCCTCCGCCCTGCTGGAGTTCGCCGACGTGGCCCCCGTGCCGGTGCGCCACCGCGTCCGGGCCCGGCTCTTCCTCTCCGGCCGGCTCACCCCGTCCGAGGGCGACCTGCTCTTCCACCCCACCCGGGTGGTGCTCCGGCGGGCCTCCGGGCCGGTCGTCATTGACCTCGACGAGTTCACCGCCGCCCGGCCCGACCCCCTCGCCGGGGCCGAGGCCCGGCTGCTCACCCACCTCGCCGACGCCCACCCGGACGCCGTCGAACGGCTCAGCCGCCTGGTGCGGCCGGAGAGCCTGCACGCCGCGACCCGGGTGGCGCCGCTCGCCGTCGACCGGCACGGACTGACCCTGCGCATCGAACGCACCCGCGCCCACGGCGACGTACGACTGCCCTTCCACACGCCCGCCGACGACGTCCCCCAGCTCACCGAGCGCATGCACGCCCTGCTCGCACAGGCCGCCGCGGCGGGCTGCCCCCGGGCGCTACAGCGGCAGCGCGCAGACGGCGACTGGTGACGCGAACGGCTCGCCGGCCGGGCGCAGTCCGCCGTCCTCGGCGTCGACATGGAAGACGGTGACCGTGCCGGAGCGCTGGTTCGCCGCGAACAGCAGCCGGCCGTCCGGCGAGAAGGCGATCTGCCGCGGGAAGTCCCCGCCCACCGGCACCGTGCCCAGCAGCCGCAGCCGGGCCCCGGCGGCCTCGACGGCGTACCGGGCGAGGCTGTTGTGGCCCCGGTTGGCCAGGAACGCGAACCGGCCGTTCGCCGTCACCAGGATCTGCGCCGGATAGTTGGTGCCGCCGGCCGAGCCCGTCGGCTGCGGCGCGCCGATCCTCAGCCGTCCGGAGCGCGGGTCGTAGGCGCACACGGCCACCGTGTCGTCCACCTCGTTGGCCAGGTAGGCGTACCGGCCGCCGGGATGGAAGGCCAGCTGGCGCGGGCCCGCGCCGGGCCGGGTGTGCGCCCGGGCGGCCTCCGTGAGCGTGCCCCGCACCGGATCGAGGCGGTAGGTGTAGACGGTGTCGGTGCCCAGGTCCACGGCGAGGACGTGCCGTCCGTCGGGGGAGGTGACGAACTGGTGGGCATGCGGGCCCTGTTGGCCGGGACCGGGCGCCGGGGAGGTGTGCGTGACCCGGTCGGTGCGCTCGCCCAGGGCCCCCGAGGCGTCGATCGGGTGCACCGAGACGCTCCCCGAGCCGTAGTCGGCGCTCAGCAGCCAGCGGCCGGAGGGGTGCACCGACAGATGGCAGGGACCCGCGCCGCCGGTGCTCCGGGTGCCGAGGACCCGCCGGTCCGCGAGGCGCACGGCCGTCACCGCGCCGTCCTGCCGCTCGGCCACCGCGTACAGCGTGCGGCCGTCCGGGTGCACGGCCAGATACGACGGGTCGGCCACCCCGGTGAGCGTGCCCGCCCCGGTGATCCGGCCCGACCGCGGGTCGTACGACGCGATGCCGATGCCGGTGCCGCCGCCCGCCACGGAGGTGTAGGTGCCCACGTACAGCGGGCGCGGCCCCGACGGCCCCCGGGACGGCGCCGCGGGTTCCGGCGTACCCCGGGTGGCCGGGGCCTGTGCCGAGGGTGTCACCCGGGTCGTGCACCCGGTGAGGGCCGCCGTGCCGGCCACGGCCCCCACGAACCGGCGCCTGGTCCACCCGCCCCCGCGCTCCCGGCTGCGCGCGGATGCCCGTGACTCCGTCTCCATGCCCCACCTCAGGTCGTCGGCCGGCCCGCTCCTGACAGGACACCTTGACCCGCGCCCGCCGGGCGGGGCAAGCCGTCGCCGTGCCCGGGCGGCCCCGGCGCACCTCACCGGGAGCGGCTGCCGAGGCCCGCGCGATTGCGCCACAGCTCCTCCTGGACGCCGAGCCAGTCGCGCAGCCGGGCCAGCCGGGGCAGCTTGGAGCGGTGCTCGCGGGAGACCCGGTCCAGCTCCTCCAGCAGCCGCCGGGTGCGGTGCTCGGTGTTCAGCTCGTCGATGATCCTCGTGGTCTCGGTCAGCACGGCGCCCAGCAGCTGCCAGTCCGTCCAGTCCTCGGCGATCTCCTCGCGCAGCAGCTGCGCCAGCCGGTCCCGGGTGCCGGCCGCCGTGTGCAGTTCGGCCGACAGCCGGGCCTCCGCCGACTCCGCGTCCTCGCTCAGATGAGTGGTCACCAGCACCGCGAAGCTGACCACCGCGTCGGCGATCTCCGACAGCAGCTGTTCCACGGTCGCCCCCACCCGGGGCGGGAACAGGTCCTTCGAGCCGCGGGCCTTCGCCAGGTCGGTGAAGGAGCGGGCCAGCACCCGCAGCACCACCGTGCAGATCTCCAGTGTGTCCAGGCCGGTGCGCAGCACCACCCGGTGCAGCAGCCCCTCCTTCACCCTCGGATTGAGCCGCAGACTGTCCTCCGCCTGCCGCAGCGCCGCGTCCACCCCCGTGATGTCGTGGTCCAGCCGGCGCGCCTCGTGCAGCCGCTCGGCCGCCCGCTCCCAGGGGACCCGGCCCGCGGCCTCCTCGCCCATCCGCAGCATCAGCTGGCGCACCCGCCGGGCCAGGCCCGCGATCGACCGGCCCGCCTCGTCCACCCACACGGGCGGTGGCAGCAGCAGGTTGCAGGCGGTGCCGACGGCCGCGCCGATCAGCGTCTCCACGATGCGGGCCCACGCGGTGTACCCGACCGTGGCGCCGAGCACCAGCATGGCGCTGATCGCCACCTCGGCCGTGTACTCGTCCACCCGGACCAGCCGGCCCACGGCCAGCGCGGCGACGATGAGCAGGGCCAGGCTCCACCAGGTCAGTCCCACCAGCACACTGAACGCGATGGCCACCAGCACCCCGGCGACCACCGAGTTCACCCGGCGGATGCCGTTGGTCAGCGTGGCGTAGAACGTCACCTGGACGACCAGCAGCGCGGTGAGCGGCGCGGTGAGCGGGGCCGGCTCCGGGCTCAGCCGGAGCGCGATGACATAGGCGACCGACGCGGCCCCGGCCGACCGCAGCGTCTGGACGACCGCCGGTTCCCGGCGGCGCCTCAGCACCCGCCGCAGTCCCGAGGTCCACTTCCGTACGTTGATCATCCTTTGGCCTGTTCCCGTTCCTGGGGCAGGTCGAACGTGGCCGTTAGCGGGCTGTTTCCGGCCACGCCCGCCACGGCGTGGACCGGAGGGCTCTCAGACGTACAGCTTGTCCAGGAAGGCGAAGAGGTTTCCCCGGGTCCGCTCTATCTGCTCCTGAAGGGTCAGGCTCTCCTCGAACCGCACACCGGACTCCGGCAGCTTCCTGCCGCGCACATACAGCGAACACGCCAGGTCGGTACACATGTACAGCCCGACCGAGTTCCCCTCCCGGCCGGCCGCGCCCGCCTTGCGCGCGGTCATCAGCGACACCCCGCCGCCGGGATGCGTGGTCAGGCACACCGAGCACAGGCTGCGGTGCAGGAAGCCGCGCTGCGAGGACGGATAGCGCAGGGCCACACCGGTGAGCAGGCCGTCGCGTTCGGTGACCAGATAGCTGCGGTCGGGCGCGCCGGGATCGCGCCAGCCGAGGAAGTCCAGATCGTCCCAGGGGCGCTCAGCGAGGTCGCGCGGCACGGCCAGACGCTTGGCCTCGCCCTTGGAGCAGTTGACGAAGGAGGTGCGGATGTCCTGCTCGGTGAGCGGTCTCATGGGGGGCGGGTCCTTCCGGATACGACGGCATGCTGCCTAGGGACCCTAGGCAGGCGACTATCGTATTTAGCTCTACGCGTGTGGGCTAATGGTTTTCCGGTTGGGGCTACTCGGGCGTCTCGGGCCGCGCCCGCGGGGGCCAGACCCCGGGCAGCAGCACGCCCAAGGCGTAGGCGCGGGCGATCAGTTCGGTGCGGTTGGCGGCGCCCCAGCGCGCCGACAGCCGCCGCAGGTGATAGGTGACGCCGTCCTTGCTGAGCCCCAGCTCACGGGCCGCGCGGGCGGTGGTGGCCCCGCCGGCCAGCAGCGCCAGCACCTGCCGTTCCACCTCCGTGGTGGGCACCGGCTCCGGCCCGGGCGCGGTGCGCTCGCCCAGTACCCGCAGCATCACCAGCAGCGCCGGTGTCTCCTCCGCGCTGTCGCTCACCGGGTCCGCGGTCAGCTCCCCGTACCGCTCCGCCCCGCCGGGCGCCCGCCAGCACACCGACACCTGGTAGCGGGAACGGTGCCGCAGCCGCAGCGCCTCGGCGATCCGCTCCACCTGACCGGCCTCCTGCGGCCGGAACAGCTCCAGCACCTGCCGACCGCGCAGCCGTCCCGGCGTGGTACCGCACTCCGTGGCCATCGCCGGGTTCGCCAGCACCACCTGGCCGTACACATCGCACACCGCCACCGGTACCGACACGCGGTCGAACACCAGCAGCGCGCGATTGCGCCAGGTCACCGCGTCGGCCCGTCCCGCCTCCATCGCACCTCCCGGTCCGCCGGCCGCCCGCCCATCAAAGAGGAAAAGGCAGGTCAGCGGCAACTCGGGCGGTGGACGGGCAGGGCATCCGGCGGGTGCCGGCCGGCCGTCCCCGGCGCCGGCCGGACACCGGGTGGCACGGCCCGGTCACGCGCGGCCGCGCAAGGCCTGTCGCCGACTTATCCCTACACGATCGTGTAGTGCCGTGGCCCCGGTCCGGCCCGCCCGTCGCCCACCCTGGAACGCAGGAGCCCCATCCCGCGAAAGGCAGTTGTCGCGTCATGCCCCCCACCACACTGCGCCCCGAGCCCGCCGCCACCCTGCCCGGCGTACCCGTTGTCGACATCACCGCCACCGGCCCCGGCCGCACCCCCATCCAGCAGGTGATGGAGCTGATGCGCGAGCACGGCCCGGTGCTGGTGCGCCGGCTGCACGGCCGGGACGCCCTGTTCGTCGCCGACGCGGACCTGGTCGCCGACCTCGCCGACGAGGAGCGGTTCGCCAAGCACGTCGGACCCGCCCTGGAGAACGTCCGCGAGTTCGCCGCCGACGGCCTGTTCACCGCCTACAACGACGAGCCCAACTGGGCCAAGGCGCACGACATCCTCATGCCCGCCTTCGCGCTCGGCTCGATGCGCACCTACCACCCGGTGATGCTGAAGGTGGCCCGGCGGCTCATCGACTCCTGGGACCGGGCGGCCCGGTCCGGCCGGCCCGTCGACGTGCCCGACGACATGACCCGCATGACGCTCGACACCATCGGACTGGCCGGGTTCGACTACGACTTCGGCTCCTTCGAGCGCGCCGAACCGCACCCCTTCGTGGAGTCGATGGTCCGCTGCCTGGAGTGGAGCATGACCCGCCTGGCCCGCACCCCGGACGGGGACCACACGGCCGCCGACGCCGCCTTCCGGGCCGACGCCGACTACCTCGCCCGGGTCGTGGACGACGTCATCGCCGTCCGCACCGGCACCGACCAGAGCGGCGCCGAGGACCTGCTCGGGCTGATGCTCAGCGCCCCGCACCCCGCCGACGGCACCACCCTGGACGCGGCCAACATCCGCAACCAGGTCATCACCTTCCTGATCGCCGGCCACGAGACCACCTCCGGCGCCATGTCCTTCGCCCTGTACTACCTGGCCAAGCACCCCGCCGTGCTCCGGCTCGTCCAGCGCGAGGCCGACGCGCTGTGGGGTGACACGCCCGACCCCGAGCCGACGTACGACGACATCGGCCGGCTCACCTACACCCGCCAGGTGCTCAACGAGGCGCTGCGGCTGTGGCCGACGGCCGCCGCGTTCAGCCGGCACGCCCGCGAGGACACCCTGCTCGGCGGCCGGCTCCCGCTGCGCGCCGGCCAGGCCGTCACCGTCCTCTCGCCGATGCTGCACCGCCAGCCGGTGTGGGGGGACAACCCGGAGCTGTTCGACCCCGAGCGGTTCACCCCCGAGGCCGAGGCGGCCCGCCCGGTGCACGCCTTCAAGCCGTTCGGCACCGGTGAACGCGCCTGCATCGGACGGCAGTTCGCGCTGCACGAGGCGACCATGCTGCTCGCCCTGCTGGTCCACCGCTACCGGCTGCACGACCACACCGGCTACCGGCTCACCGTGAAGGAGACCCTCACCCTCAAGCCCGAGGGCTTCACCCTCACGCTCACCCCGCGCACCGCCGCCGACCGCGCGCACGCCCCGCTGCCCGGCACCGCCCCCGCGCCGGCCCAGGGCACCCCCGCCCCGGGCACCCTTCCGGCCCGGGTCCGCCCCGGCACCCGCGCCCTGTTCCTGCACGGCAGCAACTACGGCACCTGCCGCGACTTCGCCGCCCGGCTCGCCGACGAGGCCGCGGCCGTCGGCTGCGCCACCGAGGTCGCCGCCCTGGACGCCTACGCGGACGGCCTGCCCGCCGACCGGCCCGTGATCATCACCGCCGCCTCCTACAACGGCCGCCCCACCGACGACGCCACCGCCTTCACCGCCTGGCTCGACGGCACCCCCGACCTGACCGGCACGACCTACGCCGTGCTCGGCGTCGGCGACCGCAACTGGGCCGCCACCTACCAGCAGGTCCCCACCCGAATCGACGCCCGCCTCGCCGAACTCGGCGCCACCCGGCTCACCGAGCGCGCCGCCGCCGACGCCTCCGGCGATCTCACCGGCACCGTACGGGAGTTCACGGACCGCCTGCGCACCGCGCTGCTCACGCAGTACGGCGACCCGGACGCCGCCCCCGGCACCGTGGAGGAGCCCGCCCACGCCTACGAGGTACGCACCCTGACCGGCGGTCCGCTGGACGCCCTCGCCGAACGGCACGGCCTGGTTCCGATGACCGTCACCGAGGCCTACGACCTCACCGCGCCCGGCCACCCCCGCACCAAGCGGTTCCTGCGGATCGCCCTGCCCGAGGGCGTCACCTACCGCACCGCCGACCACCTGACCGTGCTGCCCGCCAACGCCCCGGAGCTGGTGGACCGGGCACTCGCCGCGTTCGGCCTCGACGCCGACGCCGTCCTGGACATCCGGGCCACCCGGCCGCGCCGATGGGGGTCCCCCGGCGCAAGCGAAGCCGAGCGTGGGGGAGGCCTCGCCGTCGACCGGCCGCTGACGGTACGCGAACTCCTCACCCACCATGTGGAGTTGCAGGAACGGCCGACCGACCGGCAGCGGGCCCTGCTCGCCGGGGCCAACCCCTGCCCGCCCGAGCGCGCCGCCCTCGCCGCCCTGACCGGCGACGACCCGCGCACCCTGGTGGAACTGGCCGAGGACCACCCCGCGCTGCGCGGCGCCCTCGACTGGCCCCTCCTGCTCGACCTGCTCACCCCGCTGCGCCCGCGCCACTACTCCATCTCCTCCGCGCCCGCGGCCGACGCCCGCCACGCCGACCTGATGGTCTCCGTGCTCGACGCCCCGGCACGCTCCGGCAAGGGCCGCTACCGGGGCACCGGCTCCGGCCACCTCGCCGCCCTGCGGCCCGGCGACACGGTGTACGCCCGGGTCCAGCCGTGCCGCGAGGCGTTCCGGATCGACGGCTCGGCGCCGGTGGTGATGGTCGCCGCCGGCACCGGTCTCGCGCCGTTCCGGGGCGCCGTCGCCGACCGGCTGGCCGCCCTCCGCTCGGGTGCCGAACTCCCGCCCGCGCTGCTGTACTTCGGCTGTGACGCGCCCGACGCCGACTATCTGCACGCCGACGAGCTGCGGGCCGCCGAGCGGGCCGGCGCGGTCACGCTGCGCCCGGCCTTCAGCGCCGCCCCCGTCAAGGGAGCCGCCTTCGTCCAGCACCGCATCGCCGCCGAGAGCGACGAGGTGTGGCGGCTGCTGAGCGCCGGGGGGCGGGTGTACGTGTGCGGCGACGGCGCCCGCATGGCACCCGGCGTCCGCGCGGCGTTCCGTACCCTGTACCGGGACCACACGCCCGGCGCCGGCACCGAGCAGGCCGAGCGGTGGCTCGACGCGCTGGTGGCGGACGGACGTTACGTGGAGGACGTGTACGCGGCCGGGTGAGCCCGCCACCCCCGCTCCGCTTAGCTCATAGCGTGAACTAAGGCGTGGGGTAATGTCGCGCCCCGCTGCCCGAAGGAGTATGTTGCAGGTCGGGCACGGTTCGTGAAGGGAGCCATATGGCGGGGCGCAACGGGCGCACGGTACGCGACCTGAGACGAGGCAACCGCACGGCGGTGCTCCAGCGGCTGTACTTCGACGGCCCGCTCAGCCGTTTCGAGCTGGGCCCGGCCACCGGACTCAGCTCCGGCTCGGTCAGCAACGTGGTCGCGGACCTGATCGCCGACGGCCTGGTCGAGGAGGCCGGCAGCGTCGACTCCGACGGCGGCCGGCCCCGCACCCTGCTGCGCGTCGCCCCGCACAGCGGACAGATGATCGGCGTCGACGTCGGCGAAACCCGCGTCCGGGTCGAGCTGTTCGACCTGGCCCTGACCGAACTGGCCCGGGTGGAACGGCCGTTGACCCCGCAGGGCTACGACGTCGAGGTCATCGCCGGCCACATCCGCGACGGCGTCGCCGAGGTCCTCACCGCCGAGCGGGCGGCCCCCGACCGGCTGCTCGGCGTCGGCGTCGGCGTCCCGGGCATCGTGGAACACACCCCCGACCAGGGCGCCGTCGTCCACGGGCAGACCATCGGCTGGGACGCCGTCCCGCTGGAGCGGCTGCTGCGCTCCGCCTCCCCGCTCCCGGAGGGGGTGCCGTACCTCATCGACAACGGCGCCAAGACCCTCGGCCAGGCCGAGATGTGGTTCGGCGCCGGGCGCGGCGCCCGCAACGCCGTGGTCGTGCTGTTCGGCTCCGGCGTCGGCGCCTGCCTGGTCACGCCCGAGGTGGAGCACGGGCGGGCCGTGGAGTGGGGCCATCTGACGGTACGGGTGCGCGGCCGGCGCTGCCGCTGCGGTGCCCCCGGCTGCCTGGAGGCGTACGCCGGCGCGGAGTCGCTGCTCGCCCGCTGGCGCGAGGAGGGCGGCCGGCCGCCCGAGGACACCGACGAGGAGACCGCGCTCACCGCGATGCTCGCCGCCGCGTACCCGCCCGAGGGCACCGCGCCGGACCCGGTCGCGCTGGCCGTCCTGGAGGAGACCGCCGAGTACCTCGGCGCCGGACTGTCCGACCTGATCAACCTCTTCCAGCCCGAGCGGATCCTGATCGGCGGCTGGGCGGGCCTCCAGCTGGGCACCCGCTTCCTGCCGGCCGTCCGCAGGCACGCGGCGACGTACGCCCTGCGCCACCCGGGCGGCCAGGTGACCATCGACCTCGGCCGGCTCGGCCCGGACGCGGTCACCGTCGGCGCCGCGATCCTGCCCCTGGCCGACTTCTTCGCGAGCGGGGGCCGCCGCCCGGAACCGGCCACCGAGTCCCCGCTCCCCACCTGGCACACGGCTCTCCGCGAAAGAACGCCGCGCTGACCCCGGCCGGGGCCCCGGCGGCTTTGGCGGACGGGCGCGGATCCGAGTGGGTCCCGCCCCGCGTGCCTACGCCGGTGACTCCTCCGGGCCGGGGTGTTCCGGGTGCACCGTGCCCGTCCGGGGCGCGCCGCGGGGCCCGGTGCCGGCCTCGTCCGTGTCCGGCGCGGTGTCCTCGTCGTCCGTCTCCGGCCCGCCCTCGGCAGGCCGCCCGGGCGCGGTGACGTCCCACCGGTCCTCCTCGGCGCCGGCCTGCTGGTCGGGCATGTCCCTGGGCACCGGCCGCTCCTCGCCGCCGGATCCGGGTTCCCGCACTGCCATGACGTACCTCCATTCGTCCGTCGGTCCGGGGCCCGCTCAGCCGGCCTTCCGTCCCCGCATCGGCTCGGTCTCCATCCCGCCGCCCTGCCGCAGACCCGCCAGGAACTCCTGGATCACCTCGGTCGCCGTCCGCCGGGGACGCCAGCCCAGTTCGGTGTGGGCCCGCGTGCAGTCCATCAGCGGCAGCCGCAGCACGGCGTCGAACAGGTGCGGGGACGCGGGCAGCAGGTGCAGCCCCCAGGCGGCGGCGATCGCCGAGCGGGCCGCCGTACGCGGCAGCCGGACCGGCCGGGAACCGAGCAGCTCGGCCAGGACGGTGGCGTCCAGCGGGGGATCGGCGGCCAGATTGAAGGGGCCCCGGGCGTTGTCCGAGCGCACCGCGAGCCGGTAGGCCTCGGCCGCGTCGTCGGTGTGCAGCGCCTGCACCCGCAGTCCGGGGATGTCCGGCAGGAACGGCAGCAGCTCCGGCCGGGCCAGCGGGCCGGGGAGGAACCGCCCGCCGAAGATCCGTCGCTGCTCGCTCGCCGACTGCCACTTGAACAGGAACGCCGGGCGCATGCGCACCACCCGTACCTCGGGGTGGTCGCGCTCGAACACGTCCAGCGTGCGCTCCAGATAGGCCTTCTCCCGGCAGTACGCCGCGTCCGGCCAGCCGTGTGTCGGCCAGGACTCGTCCACCGCGTGGTCCTTGGGCCCCGGCGAGTACGCGCCGACGGAGGAGGCGTGCACCAGCACCGGCACCCGGGCCGCCGCGACCGCCTCGAACACCCGGATGCCGCCCAGCACATTGGTCCGCCAGGTCTTGACCGGGTCGTGCGTCGGCTGGAACGCCCAGGCGAGGTGGATCACGGCGTCGGCGCCCTCGAACCGCTCGGCGAGGTCCTCCTGGTCCGCGCCCAGGTCCACGGCGGACCACTCGGTCTTCGGCGGCGACCACTCGGGCGTCCGCCGGGCCAGCCCGTGCACCGACTCGACCTCCGGGTCCTCGGAGAGCAGGCGCACGACACTGGTGCCGACATTGCCGGTGGCACCGGTCACGATCACTCTGCTGCCCGCTGAGCTGCTCACCTTGGGCTCCTCTCGTCGGCGGGGCGGGGCTGCGACGAGCGCCCGGGTACCCGGGCACCCGGCGCACACACGCGGCGCGGGGCGGCACCACCGCCCCTGGCTTCCCGCCGTTCCGCCAGGCCGGCGCCCCTGTCGCGTTGTGGGCGGCGGCAGCCCGGACATAGGGTCACGGCATGTCTCTCCGTCTCCGTATGCGTCAGGCACTGCCGGAAGCGATGCGCGCCCGCGACAAGGCCGCCGTGAGTGCCCTGCGCGGAACCCTGGCCGCGCTGGACAACGCCGAGGCGGTGCCCGTGGGCGAAGCCGCACTCCGTGGCGTGGCGCTCGAACAGTCACCGCTCGGCGCCGGCACCACCGAAGCCGCGCGGCGCGAGCTGAGCGAGCACGACGTGATCGACGTCGTACGTGCCGAAGCCGCCGAACGACTGGAGGCCGCAGCGCGGTTGACCGCACCGGCACACGCGGACCGGGCCGCGCGGCTGCGCGCGGAGGCCGACGTGCTGCTCGGGTTCCTCGACGGCGCCGAACCCGCGCAGGACACACCGGCGACGCGCGGCGCCGGCGGCTGACCGGCCGGGTCACTGACGGCAGAACCACCTGCGAAGGGCCGCGGACCGGGTGGCGTGGACCAGCCGGGTGCGTACGGAGCGCCGTGCCGGGGGCAGCGGCAGCCGGGTCTGCCGGACGTAGGCCTTCCATTCCTCGTACACGCCGGGCGCGAGAACGGCGGCGAGCAGTATCGCGGGGATCACTACGGCGGACAGCACGGCGACAACTCCTTCCTCACGGCGACTCGTTCAGGTCCGGCCCGGTTCCGCCACCTCCACCTGGGCCGGCCGCAGGAGCTGGTCGCCGACCCGGTAGCCGGGGCGGAGGACGACGGTGCAGGTGGGCTGCCGGACGTCGGCGGAATACGTACACGAGACGGCCTCGTGCCGGGTGGGGTCGAACGGATCGCCCGCCGTGCCGAACGACCGCAGCCCCAGGGCCGCGAGTTCGCTCTCCAGGACCTCGGTCACCCGCCGGAAGCCGCCGGTGACCTCCCCGTGCCCGCGGGCCTGGCCGATGGCGTCGAGGACGGGCAGGAGGCCGGTGAGCACGTTGGCCACCGCTATCTCGCGGACCGCCAGACGGTCGCGGCCGACCCGTCGGCGGTAGTTGTCGAACTCGGCCTGCACGCGCCGCAGATCCGCCGTGCACTCGCGCAGCCGCGCGCGCAGCGCGGCGGCCTCGCCGGAGGGCGCGGCCGGCTGCCGGGCGGGCTCCACGTCGCCACGGCGGCGGGGCTCCAGGCTGGTCCCCGGGTCCCGTCGCCGGGTGTCCCCGACGACCGACAGCGAAGGCCCCCGACGCCGCTCGGTGCCGCTCGTACCGGTCATCCGGCACCGTCCTGTCGCTTGTCCTCGTCGACGATCTCGGCGTCCACCACGTCCTCGTCCGGCCCGCCCGCACCGGACCCGCCGCCGCCCGCACCGGACGGGCCGCCGCCCGCACCGCCGCCGGCCGCCTGCGCGCCCTGGTCCTGCTGCGCCTGGGCGTACATGGCGGTGCCCACCTTCTGGGCGGCGGCGGTGACCTTGTCCGTGGCCTGCCGCAGGGCCGAGCCGTCCGCCGGCTCCGCCTTCAGCGCCTGCTTCAGCTCCGCCAGCGCGGTGTCGACCTCGCCCCTGATGTCGGCAGGGATCTTGTCGGCGTTGTCGCTCAGGAGCCGTTCGGTCTGGTAGGCGACCTGCTCGGCACGGTTGCGGGTCTCGGCGGTCTCGCGCCGGCGCCGGTCCTCCTCGGCATGCTGCTCGGCCTCCCGCATCATGCGGTCGATGTCGTCCTTCGGGAGCGAGGAGCCGCCGGTGACGGTCATCTTCTGTTCCCGGCCGGTGCCGAGGTCCTTCGCCGTGACGTGCATGATGCCGTTGGCGTCGATGTCGAAGGAGACCTCGATCTGCGGGACGCCGCGCGGCGCCGGCGGCAGACCGGTCAGCTCGAACATGCCGAGCCTCTTGTTGTAGGCCGCGATCTCGCGTTCGCCCTGGTAGACCTGGATCTGCACCGACGGCTGGTTGTCCTCGGCCGTGGTGAAGATCTCCGAGCGCTTGGTCGGGATCGTGGTGTTGCGCTCGATCAGCTTGGTCATGATGCCGCCCTTGGTCTCGATGCCGAGGGACAGCGGGGTGACGTCGAGCAGCAGGACGTCCTTGACCTCGCCCTTGAGGACACCGGCCTGCAGGGCCGCGCCGACGGCCACGACCTCGTCCGGGTTGACGCCCTTGTGCGGGTCCTTGCCGGTCAGCTCCCGCACCAGGCCGGTCACCGCCGGCATCCGTGTGGAACCGCCGACCAGGATGACGTGGTCGATGTCGGACACCTTGATCCCGGCGTCCTTGACCGCGTTGTGGAACGGGCCCTTGCACCGCTCCAGGAGATCGCTGGTCAGCTGCTCGAACTGGGCGCGGGTGAGCTTCTCGTCCAGGTGCAGCGGGCCCTCGGCGGACGCCGTGATGTACGGCAGGTTGACCGAGGTCTCCGAGGACGACGACAGCTCGATCTTCGCCCGCTCCGCCGCCTCCCGCAGCCGCTGCACGGCCATCTTGTCCTTGGCCAGGTCGACGCCGTAGTGGTTCTTGAACTGCTGGACCAGGTGGTCGACGACCCGCTGGTCCCAGTCGTCGCCGCCCAGACGCGTGTCGCCGTTGGTCGCCTTGACCTCGACGACGCCCTCGCCGATCTCCAGGAGGGACACGTCGAAGGTGCCGCCGCCGAGGTCGAAGACGAGGACCGTCTGGTCGTTCTCCTTGTCCAGGCCGTAGGCCAGGGCGGCGGACGTGGGCTCGTTGATGATCCGCAGCACCTTCAGCCCGGCGATCTCCCCGGCCTCCTTGGTGGCGGTGCGCTGGGAGTCGTTGAAGTACGCCGGTACGGTGATCACCGCGTCCGTGACGTCCTCGCCGAGGTACGCCTCCGCGTCCCGCTTCAGCTTCTGCAGCACCCGCGCGGAGATCTCCTGCGCCGTGTACCGCTTGCCGTCGACGCTCCCGGTCTCCGGGAACCTCCACTGCGTGTCACCCATGTGCCGCTTGACCGAGCGCACGGTGCGCTCCACGTTGGTGACGGCCTGCCGTTTGGCGACCTCGCCGACGAGCACCTCGCCGTTCTTGGCGAACGCCACGACCGACGGGGTGGTGCGGGCGCCCTCGGTGTTCGCGATGACGGTGGGCTCGCCGCCCTCCAGGACCGAGACCACCGAGTTCGTCGTGCCGAGGTCGATTCCTACCGCGCGTGCCATGGCCCTCCTCCTCCCTCCGTTGCCAGACCCCGGAAGCGGACACACGCCACTGAGAGTCTGGATAAAGTCCCCAGGCCAGCTTGTCAAGAAATGCGGGTTTCCACCTCTTTACAAGCTTTTGCGGAGGGCGGTAGCAGTGGAGACGGGCCCGGGTCGGAAGGAGGAGAACCGATGATCACCGAACTGGCCGTCGAGCGCGTGGAATTCACCTGCGGCCACTGCTGGCACTCCTGGAGCGCCGATTACGACGTGCAGTACTACCGGGACGAGAACGGCGACGAATGGGAGTACTTCACCCGTGACGGCGACGGTGTGCCGTCCCCCTACGAACCCCAGGGCGCTCCGCCCTGCCCGCTCTGCGGTCGCCGCTGGGTGGGCCGTCTCGCGGCCCGCCGGCCCGTGCCCGTGCCGCCCGGCCCGGCCGGCGCGCCCCGGCGGCGGCTCACCACGACCCGCGAGCGGCACCGCACCGGCCGGCACGCCGCACCACCCCTGGACGCGGACGCCCACGAGCAGCCCCAGGACACCACGGCGGGGACGCCTGGCGAGTCCTGACGCCGCCGGAACGCCGCGGGCCTCCGCTCCGCTCAGCCGGCGCCCGGCAGCCCGGTCGCCGAGGTCACGGTGAACCGGGCGCCGTCGGGGTCGCGCAGGACGGCCTCCCGCTCGCCCTCCTCCAGGACGCTCCCGCCGTGCCGCTCCGCGGCCCGCGCGCACCCCGGCACATCGGTCACCAGGAAGGTGACCTGCCAGTGCGGCCGTACCGAGGGGTCGGGGGCGGTGTCCGACTCTCCCGATTCGATGCGCGCGACGACGAGGCCCCGGCTGCGCAGCACCACCTCGTCGGCTTCGTACTCGACCTCGCAGCTGCCGGGACGGTCCGAGGCCCAGTCGAGGACGCCGCCGTAGAACATGGCGGCGTCGAAGGCGTCGCGGGTGTGCAGGGTGATGAAGGCCGGTGCCGCGCGCCGCCAGGCCTCCCAGCGGCCGAACAGCTCCCCCTCCCAGATCCCGAAGGTGGCCCCGTGCCGGTCGGAGAGGAGGGCCACCCGTCCGGGCGGCAGCCGCAGCGGGCCGACACCCGCCGTGCCGCCCCGCTCCCGGGCCCGCGCCGCGGCCTGGTCCGCGTCCGGGACGGCGAAGTACGGCGTCCAGGCGACGCCGGTCTGCCGCAGGGCGGGCAGCACGGCGATCCCGGCGACCGGCGTGTCGTCCGCCAGCGCGATGCGGAAGTGATCGCCCGCCTCGGCCGGGCGCCACCGCCAGCCGAGCACGGCACTGTAGAAGTGCTGTGACGCCTCAAGATCGTGACTGGTCAGGCTGACCCAGCACGGTGCACCGCACACGGAGACCGCGGAGGCGGCGCCCGTGGCGCTGGAGGACTGTGTCTTGCCGTGATTCGTGGCCATCGCGCCCGGCCTCCTGTGTCCCAACCGCCAGCGCTGTGCGACCGATGTCCGACGGGAATGCGTAACCTGAAGCGTCAGCGTACCCACAGCCCCCTCACGGAAACGGCTCCTGTCGCGTGTCGCTAGCGGCGGGTGAGGCGGGTGAGGGTGACGCCGTTGGGGAAGGCGGTGCGTTCGGTGACATGGAACGCGGTGGGGTCGAAGGCGCCGTCGAAGGCCGGGATGCCGGCGCCGGCCACCACGGGGTAGTTCTTGATCACCAGTTCGTCGATCTCGGGCAGCAGGGCCCCCGCGAGCTTTCCGCCGCCGCACAGCCAGATGTCCAGGCCGGTGCCCTCCTCCCGCTTGAGCGTGCGGACGAGGCCGAGCGGGTCGCCCGGGACGACGGTGACGGCCGGGTCGACGTCCGGCGCGAGGGTGCTGGAGACCACGTACTGGCGCAGGTGGGCGTACGGACTGGTGAGGCCCGCGTCGAGCCCGGGGCGGTAGGTGCCCAGACCCATGAGGACGGTGTCGAAGTGCCGGTTGGGCGCGTCGTCCAGGCCGGCGGCGGCGCGGTGGGCCGTCGGGACGGTCTCGGGATACAGGGCGTTGGTCCAGGCGGAGTAGGCGGCGGCCTGCCGGTCGTCGCCGGCCGGGAAGAAGTCGTACTCGCCGCCGGGGCCGGCGATGCGGCCGTCGAGTGTGACGGCGACGTAGTACACGAGCTTGCGCAAGCTGGTAACTCCCTGCGTAGTACTCTGGTTGAAGTGGTTTGACCGTAGTACTACAGCTGGAGTGGTGTCAATGGTGAGACGGAACGACCGGCGGCGGGCCGCCCTCGTGGACGCGGCGATCGAGGTGCTGGCCAGGGAAGGCGCGCGAGGCCTGACGTTCCGGGCGGTCGACGTGGAGGCCGCCGTGCCCGTCGGCACCGCGTCCAACTACTTCGCCGACCGCGACGACCTGCTCACCCAGGCCGGGGCCCGGGTCTACGAGCGGCTCCAGCCCGACGAGGCCACGCTCGCCCGTCAGCGGGCGGCCGGCCGCGACCGGGAGACCTACGCGGAGCTGATGCGGGAACTCGTCGGCCGCGTGTCCTCCTTCCGCACCGGCTACCTCGCGCTGCTCGAACTGCGCCTTGAGGCCACCCGCCGCCCCGGACTCCGCGCGGTCCTCACCGAGCGGGTCCGGGCCGACATCGAGGCCAACGTCGCCTATCACGAGGCGTCCGGGCTCCCCGGCGACGCCATGGCGGTCAAACTCCTCATGCTGGCGCTCAACTGGCTGATCGTCGAGCAGCTCACCCTGCCGGACGTCTTCACGGAGGCGGAGCGTGAGCGACTGGTGGCGGCGGCCGTCGAGCGCATTGTGACGGACGAGTAGGCGGCCCGGGACCGTGCGGGCGGCCGGCCCCCGCCCGCCGGCTCAGCGCCGTAGCGCCGCCCGCGCCGGCAGGGTCACCGCCAGCACGCCCAGCCCCATCGCGCCCCCGGCGAAGGCCCCGTACACCAGCGGCGGCACGTACGGGTCCGCGCCGGTCAGGCCGCGCGTCATCGGAACCAGGGTGACCGCGGCGATGGCCGTGCCCAGGACGACACCGGCCACCGCCACCAGCAGGCCTTCCCAGCGCAGCATGCCCATCACCTGGCGCCGGGTGGCGCCGACGAGGCGGAGCACGCCCAGCTCGCGGCGGCGGTCGAGGACGGTCATCACCAGGGTGTTGACGGCGGCCACGGCGGCGAAGCCGCCCAGGACCGCGGCCATCGTGTAGTTGGCCCAGGCGTTCAGCTCGTGGCCCGCGGACCGCTGCGCCGCGTAGCCGGACCCGTCGGCGACCTCGCCCAGCGGGGCGAGGTCGCGCGCGTCCCCGCCGCGTACGAGCAGCGTGCTGACGAAGCCCGAGGAGACGTGGGCGGCCAGCGACGCGCGGTCCATGGTCACGGCCGGGAGGCCGAGCCCGCGGCCGTAGACGGCGACGACCTCGGGGCCGGCCTCGGTGCCGTCCGGGAGGTACATCGGCAGCCGGTCGCCGACCGTGACCCCGGCCGACGCGGCGAGCGTGGTGTCGATGGCGACCCGGCCCCCGCCGACCCGGTCCAGGCTGCCGTCGCGCACATCGAGGTCCTGCACCTCGGCGAGGTGTGCGCCGGAACCGGAGACGCCCTGGGCCGCCGCGTCCCGCAACCAGCGGTCGCCGCCCGATCCGACGGGTACCAGCACCCGGGTGTCGAGCAGGCCCACCGCGGCCCGGACGCCGGGAGCACGGGCGGCGCGGCCGACGTTTTTGGTGGGCAGGCCGGCGGGGTGGGTGATGACATGGTCCGCGGTGATGCCGGCGCGCAACTGCCGGGCGGCCACGTGGCTTTCGCTCGTGTGCAGGAAGGTGAGCGTCGAGGCGAAGGCCATGGCCAGCACGATCGGGGTGATCGCGGAGGCCAGTCGGCGCGCGTTGGTACGGGAGTTGGCGGCGGCGAGCGAGGCGGCGGCACCGAGCCCGCGCAGCAACAGCCCGGACAGGGCCGCGCACAGCCGCGCCACCAGCGGGCCGAGCAACGCGACCGCGAGCATGAAGAGCATCACGACGCCGAGGGCCGCGTTGGCCGCGTCCTCCCCGGCCGAACGGGCGGCGAGGACGGTGAGGAACCCGCCGCCGGCCAGCGCGCCCAGGCCCAGCGCCGTACGGAGCACGCCCGGTCGCCGCCCGTCCACCGAGGCCTCGGTGAGCGCCTGCCCCGGTTTGATCCGCGCGGGCCGGCGCCCGGCCGCCCAGCCGGCGGCGAGCGCGGTCAGCAGCCCCGTGCCGACGGCGACGACGCACGGGATCCAGGAGATGTACAGGTGTACGGGTTCCGGGACCGCCCCGCGGTCCTTCAACTGCCCGAACCACCAGTGCGCGAGCCCCACCCCGGGCAGGCAGCCGGCGAGCCCGGCGACGGGCGCGACGAGCAGCGCCTCCGCGGCGACCGCGCGGCGGAGCTGCCGCGGCGTGGCACCGATGGCGCGCAGCAGCGCGAACTCCCGGGCCCGTTGCGCGACGGACAGGGCCACCGTGCCGGCGGCGGTGAAGACGGCGACCAGGGCGGCGATGCCGCCGAAGCTGCCACCGAGCCCCGTCAGGATCTCCTTGGCCTGCCCGAGCCCGGGGTCCTCCACGGCGCCGCGGTCGTCACCGGTGTGCACCGTGGCGCCGGAGCCGGCCAGCGCCCGCCGCACACCGGCGGCGACGGCGTCGGTGTCCGTCCCGTCCTCCGTCAGTACGGCGATGGCGTCGGCCTTGCCCGGATGCCCGGCGAGCGCGGGCGACCGGGCGTCGGCGAACCACCCCACGGGGCCCTCGCCCAGGTCGCCGTCCCCGGCCCTCGCCAGCCCGGAGACGCGGAAGCCGGCGCGTCCGGCGGCGGTTTCGAGCGTGACGGTGTCGCCGACGCCGGCCCTGGCGGCCCGTGCGGCGGCGTCGTCGAGGACGACCTCCCCGGTACGGGGCGCGGTCCCGGAGCGGAGCGCGGCTCCGGTGAAGACGTGCGCTCCCCAGCCGTGGCCCGTGAACGCGTGGTCGCCCTGGCGCACGGGAAACGTGAAGTCCGGTACGGCCGCCCGGACGCCGGGCACGCGGGCCACCCGGCCGGCCGGCGCGGTGTCCACGCGGGCGGTGTCCGGCAGCGGGGTCGCCGACTCGGAGCGGCTGTCCCCGCTGCCCGTGACGAGGCGGGCGTACTGGTCCGCCGCCGCGACGACCGGCGCCTTGGCGTACCGGGTGGGCGGGACCGAGGCGCGGACGCCGGTCTCCAGGAGGATGCCGCAGGCGGAGACGATCAGCGTCGCCATCAGCAGCGCCACGAAGGTGCCGGCGAACGAGGCGGGCCGGCAGCGTACGGCCGCGCGGGCGAGGCCGTTGGGGGCGAGGCTCCTCACGCGACGGCCACCGCCGTCGCACCCGTACGGGAGGTGAGGGCGGCCATGTGCGCGGCGATCCGCTCCGGCGTGCCGCGGTCGAGGCCGCCGGCGAAGACCCCGCCGGCGAGGAAGAGCACGCGGTCGGCCCAGGCGGCGGCGGCCGGATCGTGGGTGACCATGACGACGGTGGCCCCGAGGGTGTCCACCGCGTCCCGGAGCAGGCCGAGGATCCCGGCGGCGGTCTGGGTGTCGAGGGCGCCGGTGGGCTCGTCGGCGAACACCACGTCCGGGTCGGTGACCAGGGCGCGGGCGACGGCCACGCGCTGCTGCTGGCCGCCGGACAGCTCGCCGGGCCGGCGCCCGGCCTTGTCGGCGAGGCCGACCCGCGCGAGCAGCTCCTTCGCCCGCCGGCGGTCCTGGCGCCGCCCGGCGAGGCGCGTCGGGAGCAGCACGTTCTGCTCCACGGTGAGGGAGGGCAGCAGGTTGAAGGACTGGAAGACGAAGCCGACGCGGCTGCGGCGCAACTCGGTGAGCCGGTTCTCCCGCATGCCCGTGATCTCCGTACCGCCGAGCCGTACGGAGCCGGCCGTCGGCCGGTCGAGCCCGGCCGCGCACTGCAAGAAGGTGGACTTGCCGGACCCGGACGGGCCCATGACCGCGGTGAACGTGCCCCGGGGCAGGGCGAGATCGATGCCCGCGAGGGCGTGCACGGTGCCGGAGCCGCGGCCGTACTCCCGCCGTACCCCGCGCAGTTCGACGGCGAGACCGGGTGTGTCCGGGGGCTCCGGCCGGTCGTCCGCCGTCCGCCGCTTGCCGCCGCGCAGCCTCATGGTCCGTCCTCTCGCGTGCTGTCCCAGCCGATGACCCGACGCTACGGAACACGGTCGTCGCGGGACATGGAGGCTCCCGGCGGACCGGGGGTGGGGATATCCCGAGGCCACCGCTCAGGACAGCTCGACCCGGAGGACGAGCCCGGGCCGTCGGCACACCGGCGGCCCGGCGCCCGCCCGGTTTGGTCCCAACGGGTGACGGCCGCGCGCGCTCGGCGCGCCCGGCCCGCCCGGGGCCGCGAGGCCGCCCGCAATCCACGAGGTCTCGTCCGCCTACGCGTCGCGGCTCGTCACGGGCTCTACGCGGTCCGACTCCGTGGGAGCACAGCATGCCTACCCTCTTCCGCGGACGGCTCGCCCTCCCGGCCACCGCCCTGGCCGCGGCGGCCGTCGCCGTCTCACCGGCCGGCGCCGGCCAGGCCCTCGCCCACGCCCCCTGCTTCGACCGCGCCACTCGGCCCGCTGGGCCGGGGAACTCGACCTCGTCAAAGGCGCCCTGCTGCCCAACCACCACGAACCCGCGAGCCTCGGCGACATCGACGGGTGGGCGCCGATGATGAAGGAGTTCGAGAAGCGCGGCATCCCGGTCACCCTCCAGCCGACCTCGGCACCGACGCCGAGGAACTGTCCACCATGGACCCGGCCGAACACATCGCCATCGTCCGCGGGCTCCTCACCCGGTACCCCCGCCTCACCCTCGACCTGAGCCGGCGCGTCCTGGAGGACCAGTACTTCGGCAAGCCGGGGTCCGCCGGATGTACGCCGACCTCCTCGACGCCTTTCCCACCCGCGCCGTCCCCGGACGCCGAGGCCCCCCGGATCTGCGAGCGGGGGTGACCCGGCGGGCGGATCCATCTGCCGCCGCCCGCCCGGCTCACAGCACCGCCCGGGCGGTGGGGGACTGGCCGTCGCCCGCCTGCCGGGCCCGCTCGACGAGCATGCGCGTCAGGATCTCCAGGTGGTCGCCGCCGAAGGCCTCGGTCCAGTCCACCGCCTCGATGCCGTAGGTGACGCCGGCCACGACGCTGCCGACCCTGACCACGGACATCACCGTCTTGCCGGAGGACGTCTCCCGGCCGCCGGTGGCGTGGCTCTCGTCCCCGAGGGCCGGCAGCGCCATGGAGGGCGGGGACTTCTTCCTTATCTCCTGGTAGGCCGATTTCGCGGCCTGGACGCTGGAGAGTGCGTATATCTCGAATCCGGCGACGTTGCGCGTCGACGGGTCCTTGTACGTGGCCTCGCCGCAGAACAGCACGCCGGGCAGAGCGGACCGGCACTGTGACGCGGAGGCGTCGAGCACCCGGGGGGCGGATTCCTGTGTCCAGCCGCCGGGCACCGCGTCCAGCCCGGGAAGGACCGACGTCACCACGTCACGGTCCCCGAGGACCGGACGCGGCTGCCCGCCGGCCGGCGCGTTCTCCGCGCCGTCCGCGGAAGCGCCCGGAACACCCCCCTCTCGGAGGGCGTCCTGCCGTGTCGACGTGCCGCTTCCCGGGCCGGGCGAGTCGTCCACCCCGATCGCGCGCACGCCCCCGTACACGGCGAGCGCCACGATCCCCATCACGAGCGCGACCAACGCCAGCAGGGCGCCCGGGCCGCCGCGGGTGGTCGAGATCGTCAGCGGACCGAGGGAGATGTTGCTGCCGCGCAACCGGTTGCCGTCCCCGATGACCACGCTCCCGGCAGGCGCCGGCGGTTGCGGGGGAGGCGGTGGTGCTTCGAACAGGGAGAGCAGTTGCCGCGCGAACGCCGGGTCCGCGTCGAGAACGTCCCGCAGCGCGGCGTGGAGCCGGCCGGCCGCCGCCGAGTCGTCGGGGGCGCGGTCCAGCCCCGTCAGGGCCGCCCGGCCCTGCTCCGAACCGTCCAGACGCTCCCGGACCAGGCCGGAGACCATCTGCACCGTTTGCGTGCCGATCGCGGTGCCCGCGCCGGTGATCGCGGCCACGACGAGAGGTACCGCCGCCGATGCCAGGCTCGCTGTGTCCATGCCCGCTCCCCCCGTGAGTAGGGCCAAGTATGGGGAGCCTCCCCCAGGAACTGAAGGTGCTCGGCGGTACGGCCCGAAGCCCGTTCCTGGCGGTGCGAACCCGCGCCCGTCGGGTGGACGGTGGCGGGTCGCGCGGTCCCGACCGCCCGCCGGCGGGCCTCGTCCGTCCTGCCGGCCGAGACCGGACCAGGGCCCCGGTCAGAGGGTCAGGTGGGGGTGGGCGGGGCTGAGGAAGTGGACCGCCGTCCGGTCGGTGTGGGGGATGAGCAGGTCCTGGAGCTCGTCCGCGGCGGCCTTGAGGAGGTGGCCGTCGCGGGTGGCCTGGAGGGTTTCCAGGACGAAGGCGACACGTGCCGAATCCTCGGTGACACGGGTGCGGTGGGCATCGCGGTGGTTCCAGTGGCGGGTCAGGACGCCGGTGGTGTCGGCGTAAATGATCTCGCCCGGCTTCGGGGTCTCCACCGTGCCGGGTTCGCCGAGCGGGGTGAACTCCTCCGCCCCTTCCGCGTGGCGGATGTCGATGTCGCCGGTGACGTGGTCGAGGTCGAAGGCGCCGGCGGGCAGGCCGTGGCGGACGGAGACGGCGTTGTAGGAGTCCACGGCCGGGTTGATACGCGGCAGGCTGCCCTTCTTGGCCATACGGCGGCCGAGCGCGTCGACGCTGGGGCGGATGCGGCGGGGGTTGGTGCCGAAGGAGCGGTAGGCGGTGTGCCAGGCCTCGATGCGCGGGTCCGTCTCGTCGGCCGGCTGCCAGGTGCCGGCGGCGAGTTGCCGCTCCAGGTCCTCGACGGCGGTGACGGTGGCGGGCCAGGGCTCGTGGCCGCGCAGACCGGTGACGGTGACCAGGGCGATGAGCGTGTCGGGGAAGGCGTCCGCGACGGCGGGGCTGATGCGGAAGGCGGTCATGGGCGGGTTCCTGTTTCGTGCGAGTGCGAGTGCGAGTGCGAGTGCGAGTGCGAGTGCGAGTGCGGGTCGGGCGCGGGTGCGGGTGCAGCGCGGGGCGCGAGGTGCCGGTGGCCGATGCGGGTGCCGGTGGCCGGTGGCCGGTGGCGGGTGGCGGGTGGCGGGGGTCACGGGGTCCAGGTGCCCACGCGGTCCAGTCGCTCCAGTTGCCGGCGGGCGGTGGGTACGTCGAGGCCGTGGCCGCGCCGGGTGAGGCGGTCGGCGACGGCGGTGCGGTGCTCGACGGGTTTGTGGTCGTCGTACTTGAACTTGGCCCGTACGTCGACGACATCCAGGCGCAGGCCGCGGATACCGGGGAGCATCCGGCCGTACGGGGGCTCGTCGGGGTCGATGGGGGCGTGGTCGCCGTCGGGCTGGAAGTGCGCCATCTGGCGGCGCAGCAGGTCGGCTTTGGCCTGGGGGTCGTCGATGATGTGGGCGCGGCAGGTGAACTGGACGGCGGCGTAGTAGCTGGTGGGGACGCCGTCAGTGGGCGGGATGTCCGGCTTGGCGCGCCAGGGGCCGGGGATGAAGGCGTAGTCGCCGATGACGGTGAAGACGACGTTCGGGTCGTGCTCGATCGCCTTCCAGGCCGGATTGGGGCGGGCGAGGTGGATCAGCAGCCGGCCGTCGTCCGGGGCGAAGTGGGTGGGGACGACGACGGGCGGCAGGCCCGGCGGACCGTTGACGCCGAGCTGGCCGAAGTCGTGGCCCTCGGCGATCCAGTTCCGCCATTCGGCGTCGTCCAGGGCGGCGTCCCAGGGCTGGATGAACATGCGCTTCTTCCTGCGGGAACGGGGTGGCGGGGCGGGGCGGGCAAGGGTGGGCGAGTCGGGGGCGGGCAGGGAGAGGGGCCGGCGGCGGAGCGTGCGCGAGACGATCCCTTACCATCAATAGAACGACTGAACCGTACAACGTACCGACCAGAGCGTGTCAATCGAACGACCGAGCGGTGCAGTGCGGTGCCCCATTGAGGAAGTGATCGGATGGCAGAGACCGAGGCGGCCCTGCGGACGCTCGCGCGCAACGTCCGGGCGGCCCGTACCCGCGCCGGTTTGTCGCTGGACGAACTCGGCCGGCGGGCCCAGGTCAGCAAGGGCGCCTTGGTCGCGCTGGAGAAGGCCCAGGGCAACCCGAACTTCGCCACCCTGGTACGGCTGGCCGACACCCTCGGCGTCTCCGTCTCCGCCCTCCTGGAGGGCCGCACCGAAGGACGCGTACGCGTCGTGGCCGCCGGCGATCTGACCCCGCTGTGGAGCGGACCGCGCGGGAGTGAGGCCCGGCTCATGCTGACCACCCCGGGGCCGGCCCCCGTCGAGGTCTGGCGCTGGACGCTGGAGCCGGGGGAGGAGTACCCGAGCCACCCCCACCAGGCGGGCGTCGTGGAAACCGTCAGCGTCACGTCCGGCCGGATGACGCTGATCGTGGACGGCGCCGAGCACCCCGTGGAAGCGGGCCAGACCGCCGCCTTCGACGGAGACGTCCCCCACACCTACCGGGGTGCGGGCACCGGGACCTGCCACCTGATCATGACCGTCCACCTGCCGCCCGGCCCCGCTTCCCCGGCCTGACCGGCGCGGGCCGGACGCCGTCGGCTCCTTCCGGAGCCGAGCCCACGACTCCCGGCATGGAAAACGCCCCGGCCGTGACGGGGGACTCACGGCCGGGGCGGTCGGTGGTGGGCGCGGACGGCGGTCGCCTCGCGGCGAAGGGCTCCACAGGGCTTCAGCCGAACGATCTTCCCTGTGGGCGAATGGTGAGGCCCGGGGACACTGTCCCGTCCACACCCACGGCTTGTTCAACGGGCAACCACACTGGGGGTGTTCCGTTCACTCCCGTGACGTGCGTCACCGCCCGCGCCAAGGCGTCCGGGCCCGCGCCGGTGCGTCACGGCTCACGCCAGCGGGCTCGCGGCCAGCCGCGCGAGCAGGTCGGCGCAGTCGGCGTACACCGCCTCCGCCCCGGCCTCCTCCAGATCCGCGCGGGGAATCCCGCCGCACAGCACCCCCACACAGCGCACCCCGGCCTTGCTGCCCGCCCGCATGTCCCACACGGTGTCCCCGACGAACACCGCCCGCGAGGCCGGGACCCCGGCCAGCTCCAGGGCGTGCTCCACCGGCTCGGGAGCCGGCTTGCCCTCCTGGACGTCGTCGGAGCTGGCCGTGGCCGTGATGGCGTCGTCCGCGTCGATCGCCCGGCGCAGCGCGCCCAGCTCGGCGCCGCTCGCCGAGGTGGCGAGGACCACCGCCCAGCCGTCCCCGCGCAGCCGCCGCAGCAGCTCCCCGGCGCCCGGCAGGGCGGGCAGCCGGTCGAAGTACTGGCCGTACAGCGCCGTGTGCGCGGCGCTCAGCTCGCTGTCCCGGTCCCGGTCGCGGCCGTCGCCGAGCAGGTGGGCGATCAGGTCCGTGGAGCCCAGGCCGACGGCCCGGTGCACGGCGTGCATGGGCACCTCGTGCCCCGCCTGGCGGAAGGCCTCCCACCAGGTGACGACGTGCAGGTGGTTGGTGTCGACGAGGGTTCCGTCCACGTCGAACACGGCGGCTCGTTCCATGCGGGATCCTTTCCTGGCACTCGCTGCCGGAACGGGTACCACGCGGGGGCGGGTAAGGAACCCGTCGCGCGGGCCGGGACGGGTGCAATGCCGGGGGGATCGGGGATCCGCCGCGCGGCCGGGACAGGCGCCGTCCCCGGGGGCGGGGATCCGTCGCGCGGCCGGGGTGGGTGTCGCGCCGGGTGGGTCGGGGGACCGCTGTGCGGCCGGGGTGGGTGTCGCGCCGGGCGGGTCGGGGATCCGCTGTGCGGCCGGGGCGGGTGCCACGCCGGGCGGGTCGGGAATCCGCCGTGCGGACCGGGGGACAGGTGCCGCCCCGAGTGGGTCAGGAATAGTCCGTCGCGCGGGTCGGCAGGCGGCCCTCGTGGGTCCAGGTCAGCAGGTCCTCGGCCGGCCAGGTGGTCACCACCCGCCCGGGCGGCACCCCGCACTCCTCGGCCCGGGCGCAGCCGAGGATCTGCCAGTCCAGCTGGCCGGGCGCGTGCGCGTCGGTGTCCACGGCGAACAGCACCCCCGCCTCCACCGCCCGCCGCAGCAGCCGCCGCGGCGGGTCGAGCCGCTCCGGGCGGCTGTTGATCTCCACCGCCGTCCCCGACTCCGCGCACGCGGCGAACACCGCGTCCGCGTCGAACCGCGACTCCGGGCGCCCCCGGCCGGTCACCAGGCGCCCGGTGCAGTGCCCGAGGACGTCGGCGTGCGGATCGCGTACGGCGGTCACCATGCGGCGGGTCATGGACCGGGCGTCCATCCGCAGCTTGGAGTGCACCGAGACCACCACCACGTCGAGCCGCGCCAGCAGCTCCGGCTCCTGGTCCAGCGAGCCGTCCTCCAGGATGTCGCACTCGATGCCGGTGAGCAGCCGGAACGGCGCCCAGCGCGCGTTCAGCTCCGCCACCACGGCCAGCTGCTCCCGCAGCCGTTCGGCCGACAGGCCCCGGGCCACGGTCAGCCGGGGCGAGTGGTCGGTGAGCGCCGCCCACTCGTGCCCCAGCCCGGCGGCCGTCCGTACCATCTCCTCGATCGGGCTGCCCCCGTCGGACCAGTCCGAGTGGGTGTGGCAGTCCCCCCGGATCAACGCCCGCAGCCCGGCCCCCGGGCCCTCGGGCGGAGCCCCGGCCTCCTCCTCCAGCCGGCGCAGATAGCCGGGCACCTCGCCGGCCAGCGCCTCCCGCACCACCTGCGCGGTCTTCGGCCCGACCCCCTTCAGCGACTGAAGCGTCCCGGCGGCGGCCCGCTCGGCCACCTCGTCCCCGGGCAGCGCGGCCAGCGCCCGGGCGGCGGTACGGAAGGCCCGTACCCGGTAGGCGGGCGCGAGCGCCCGCTCCAGCAGAAACGCGATCCGGTCGAGAGCGGCGACGGGTTCCATCCCACCAGGTTCACACCAGGATGCGGGGGACCGCACGAGCACCCATGCGCCCCGCCATGCTCCCTCACCCCCGATACGGCCCCGTTTGTCCACCCCGCCCCCGGGTACTGCCATGCCCACACTCATCGAGAGGAGGCCGGTCATGCCCAAAGCGGCCATCGTCACCGGCGCGGACTCCGGCATCGGCCGCGCCACCGCCGTACGCCTGGCCGAGGCGGGTCTGGACGTCGGGATCACCTGGCACACCGACGACAAGGGCGCCGAGGAGACGGCCGAGCGGGTCCGCGCGCACGGCCGCCGCGCCGCCGTGACCCGGCTGGACCTGACCCGGCTGCCCGAGGCCGCCGACACCGTGGACGAGCTGTGCGAGGAGCTGGGCCGGATCGACGTCCTGGTCAACAACGCCGGTACGGGCACGATGACGCCGTACCTCGACCTCACCCTGGCGGATGTGCGCCGGGTCCTGGACGTCGACCTCGTCGGCCCCTTCCTGCTGGGCCAGCGGGCCGCGCGCCGGATGATCGAGCAGGGCGACGGCGGCCGGATCGTCAACGTCACCTCGGTGCACGAGCACCAGCCCCGGGTCGGCGCCGCCCCGTACTGCGCGGCCAAGGGCGGGCTCGGTCTGCTCACCCAGGTGATGGCCCTGGAGCTGGCCGAGTACGGCATCACGGTGAACGCGGTCGCGCCCGGTGAGATCGCCACCCCGATGACCGGCCAGGAGGACACCGACGTGCACACCGTGCGCCGCCCCGGCGTGCCGCTCGGCCGGCCCGGCGACGCCCGCGAGGTGGCCGCCGTGATCGCGTTCCTGGCGAGCCCCGACGCCTCGTACGTCACCGGCGCCTCCTGGAACGTCGACGGCGGCATGCTGCGCATGGGCCCGCAGGCCGGATCCCATCTGACCAGCGACGGCTGGCGCCGCCCATGAGCGGCCGGGCGCGGCTGCGGCCGGGGCGGCCGGCCGCGGTCTCCCGGCCGGCCGCCGTGGACCGCCCGTCGGCCCGCCGAGCGTTCTAGGCTCTATTCCATGACCGAACAAGCAGCTCCCTACATCTCCCACCCGCGGATCCTGGTCCTCGGCGTGTGCCCGGGCAAGCCGGGCGAGCCGCCGTTCCGGATCATGGAGATCGACGGTCAGGTCGTCGGTGAGGCCAGGACCGTCACCGACGTCCTGGAGGCGGCGGCCTCTCACGGCATCACCATTCACGATCTCGACGACCCGGACGTGATCCGGTTCGTGGGCGGGGACAAGTACACCTGGCGGCCGCGCTGAGCGGACCGCTCAGCCGACCGTCCACTTCTGGTTGGCGCCGCCCGTGCAGGTCCAGATCTGCAAGCGCGTCCCGTTGGCCGGGTTGTTCCCGGTAACGTCGAGGCACTTGTCCGCCTGCGGGTTGACGATGTCGCGGGCCGCCGGGAGAGCCCACTTCTGGGCGGGGCTGCCGTTGCAGTCCCACAGCTGGACGGGGGTGCCGTCGGCGGTGCCGCCGCCGCTGACGTCCAGGCACCTGCCGAGCGCCCGCAGCGTGCCGTCCGAACCGACGGTCCAGGACTGCGCGTTCGTGCCGTTGCAGTCGTAGAGCTGGACCGGGGTGCCGTTCGCGGGGTTCGCGCCGGCCACGTCCGCGCACTTGCCCGCCAGGCCCCGGATCGGCACCCCGGCGGCGCTGCCGCCCGTCGTCACCGACACCGAGTCCACCACGAGTGTCTGCGGGAACTGTGTGGAGCCGTCCGGGTCGCCGGGCCAGTAGCCGCCGACCGCGAGGTTCAGGATCAGGAAGAACGGCTTGTTGAACACCCAGGTCTTCCCGCCCAGGTCGGCGGGGGTGCGGCGCTGGTAGACGTTGCCGTCCACCGACCAGGTGATCGAGTCGGGCGCCCAGTCGACGGCGAAGGTGTGGAAGGCGTCCGCGAAGGCCTGGCCGTTCGGCAGGGTGTAGCCCGCGCCTATGCCGCCCGAGCCGGAGTAGCCGGGGCCGTGGAGGGTGCCGTGCACGGTCGACGGCTCGAAGCCGACGTTCTCCATCACGTCGATCTCGCCCGAGTCCGGCCAGTTGACCGGGGTGCCGAGCATCCAGAACGCCGGCCACATGCCCTGCCCGCGCGGGACCTTCATGCGCGCCTCGACATGACCGTACTGGGCGGTGAACTTCCCGGCGGTGTTCAGCCGGGCCGAGGTGTACTGGCAACTGCCGTACCAGCACTGGTAGCCGGCCGGGTTCTCCTTGCGGGCCGTGATCACCAGGTGGCCCTGGCCGTCCAGGGCCGCGTTCTTCGTGCCCGAGGTGTAGTACTGCCGTTCGTGGTTGTTGACGTTGTCGCCGGTCTCCAGCGTCCACTTGGAACCGTCGACCGCCGCGCCCGCGGGCCCGTCGAAGGTGTCGGAGAAGGTGGTGACGGCGGCGGCCGCCGGGGCGGCGCTCTCGGCGCGCGCCGGACCGACGGCGGCGGAACCGATCAGCGCGGCGGACAGGGCGGCGAGGAGACATCTGCGGAGCAGGCGTGGGGAGGCCATGGCTCTCCGTTTCTCGTGGGGGTGGTCGTGGGGGGTCCCGCGGGATGCGTGTCTTGATTTAAGGGGTGAGATAAGGGGGCGTCAATACTCTGGTACGGACCAGGCGTCGGCGCCGGCGCGTACGGGCCCTACCGCCGCCCCGACGCCAACTCCCCGGCTCGGTTCACGGCGCCCGGTCCGGCCCGCCGGGCGCCGGACGGTCCAGCGCGGCGTCCAGGCCCGGGTGCGGGGGCAGCAGCCGCGCCAGGCCGGTGACCCGGATGACCCGCAGCGTCAGCGGGTGCGTGCACACCAGGTGCAGCTGTCCGCCGCGCTCCAGGACCCGGGAGCGCGCCCGGTACAGCAACCGCAGCCCCGAGCAGTCGAAGAACTCCACCGGCCGCAGATCGAGCACGGCCCGCACGCCGGCCCGGCCGGTGACCCGGTCGAGGAACGGGCCGATCTCCGCGGCGGCGACGAGGTCGATCTCGCCCCGGAACTCCAGCACCGTGTGCCCGCGGTAGGCGTACACGCCCAGCTGCCGGGTGAGGGACACAGGTTCCTGTCGCACCTCGGCACCACCTCCCACCCGCACACACCGACGTCGTTTTACGACCGTCAAGTTACCGTTGTTGTGAGGAATTTGAGCATGTTCGATTGACATATGTCGTCGACTTCGAGGCGTCAACCGTCGGCGCGGGTCGAGCGCGGCCTGTTCGACGGCGCCGGAACGTCTCCGCCCGCTCCGGCGTCGGAGACTCCGGACCACAGGGACACACAGGGGACAGGGGCGGGCATGCGCAGGGTGATCACAGCGGTGGTGCTGACGATGGTGACCGCCGTGACGGCGGCGGGCTGCGACGACGGCCCCCGGCCGGACCTGGTGGTGGAAGGGAGCCCGCCGGCCACCCCCTACGGCGGCCCGCTCGACGCGCCCACCAGGGAAGTGGACGAGAGCGGCCCCCGCGCGCTCCGTCTGGCCTCCGGGTCGGCCGGCCGGGCACTGGAGTGCGACGGGGAGATCTTCGACGGCCTCGGCCCCGACGAGTGGAGCAAGGCGGACGGCGGCACCACCCCCGAGGAGGGGCTGGCCCTCTACTTCGACATGGTCCAGCCGGAACTGCCCGACCACGGCTACCGGGTGGAGCGCGGAGAGCCGGACCGGGTGCTGTACTCCTACGACGTCGGCGGCCGCACGAAGGTGGCCGTCGTCGTGGCCAGGGACCAGCGGGGGAGGCCCGGCTGGGGCCCGGAGACCAGCGCCTCCTGCGACCCGGCCGAACTCCCCGAGAGCTTCACGGCCGGCACCGGCTGGGAGATCTGGACCGACCGCGCGGGCCGCAGGGTGCCGGTCGGCAGGTTGCACAGCTCGCCGGGAGCGGAACACTGCGACTGGCAGTCCGCCCATCTGCTCACCCTGGACGACAGGACGTACGCCCGCGACCCCTATGGCGTGCTCGCCGGCTACGGCCTGCTCCGCGCCCCGTACCGGGCGCAGGTCCGCATGCCCGCCGACGCCCGCGACACCGGCTACCACCGCGGCGGCCGGCACCTGTGGCTGACCGACGGCGAACAGACCGCCTACGTCCGCACGCCCGGCGGCGTGGAGGCCTGGCCGCGTGTGACGGACGACTTCGGCTGCGACTGACCTATGCGGCGGCGCGGGTCTCCCGGTGGCCGACGGTGATCGCCCACCGGACCGTGGACGGCGCGGTCACGCTCACCGTCCCCTGCTCCCGGGACTCCTTCAGCTCCAGCCGGTTGTAGACGCTGCCGACTTCTCCGGCGCCACACTCCACCGGGAAGCGCAGCCCGACCGGTTCGACCTCCACCGTCAGCCCGCCCTCGCCCTCGCAGTGCACGAGAACCGCGAGGGCACCGCTCTTGAGACCGCCCTTGATATCCAGCTCCCGGCTGCCGACGGCGTTCACGGCCTGAGCGACCACCTCGCCATCGGGCAGGGCCGGTGCCTTGGTCACGGTGTCACCGGGGATGCTGTCGGCACGGCCCGGGACCGGTGAGCGCGCCGCCGGGGACGAGGGGCGGGCGGATGGCTCGCGGCCGGCGTCGGGCGCGTCGCCGCCACCGCTGCCGCAGCCGGCGGCGAGAGCGGCTACGACGGCCAGCGTGACCGCGGATGCGACGGGGCTCGGTCTTCCCACGGGGGACCACCCTACGCGGTGCACAGGATGCGACGGCCTGGCGGGCATCGCGGACTCATGACCACACTGAACGGAACGGTCAGCGCGAAGAGGAAGGCCGCACACCATGACACCGCCCCCCGCCCGCTCCGCCGCGCAGCGCACGAAGGACACCCTCCACCGGCTGGAGAACGACGTCGACGCGTGGGTGGCCACCGCCGCTCCCGACGGTGCGGCGCCCCATCTCGTGCCGCTGTCGTTCGTGTGGGACGGCACCTCGCTGCTGATCGCCACCGCGGCCGACAGCCCCACCGGCCGGAACCTCGTGGCCACCGGCAGGGCCCGGCTCGGTATCGGTCCCACCCGGGACGTCGTCCTGGTCGAGGGCGTCGCCCAGGCGGTGACCCCTGAGGACCTCCCCGAGGAGGACGCCGAGGTGTTCGCCGGCAAGACCGGCTTCGACCCACGCCGACTGGCCGACCGCTACCTGTACTTCAGGGTCGTTCCGCAGCGGGTCCGGGCCTGGCGGGAGGCGAACGAACTCCACGGCCGCGATCTGATGCGCGACGGGCGGTGGCTGGCCGCCGACTGAGCCCGGGAGCGGGGAGCGGGGGAGAGGGGCGGCCGGGCGCGGGCCCGCTCCGGTCACCACCGTCCGCCGGCCCACCCCGGCCGCCCCGTGGCGGGGCCGGTCAGTCGCGGCCGCCCTTGTCCGTCGTCGGCCATACGCCCGTCGAGCGGGCGATGGCCTTCGCGCCGGTGCGGTCCACGGCGCTGCGTACCACCGCGAAGATCGCCCCCTGGACCGCCGCCGCCAGCAGGATCTCGCCCCAGCCGCGGTCCGGGTCCAGCGCGTCGGGCGCGTCGTCCTCGTGCCGGATCACCTTCCACGCCTTGCGGAACGCCAGCCCGGCCAGCGCGCCGCCCGCCCAGCTGAGCGCGAAGCCGAACGGCTGGTAGACGAGCGGGAGCTTCTTCTTCTTGTGCTTGTCGTTCTTGGCCATGTGTGACTCCTTCCTCGTCGGGCGGCCCTCATGCGGGCCGTCCCCGGGGGGCCACCCGTTCGCCCGGCGGGACCGGCCCCGGCGGCGTGCCGTCACCGAACGGCCGGCCGCCCAGCTCCGCCCGGTGGTGCTCGGTGAGCCAGCCGCCGAGATCGGGGCCGAGCGGCACGATCCCGGTGGGGTTGATGCCGGTGTGCACCTGGTAGTAGTGCCGCTTGATGTGGTCGAAGTCGACCGTGTCGCCGAAACCGGGCGTCTGGAACAGGTCACGGGCGTATGCCCACAGCACCGGGTGCTCCGCCAGCTTCCAGCGGTTGCACTTGAAGTGGCCGTGGTAGACGGCGTCGAACCGGACGAGGGTGGTGAACAGCCGGATGTCCGCTTCCGTGAGGGTGTCACCGACCAGATAGCGCTGCTCGGCCAGCCGCTCGCCGATCACTTCCAGCCGCCGGAAGACGGCCGCGCACGCCTCCTCGTACTCCCGCTGCCGGGTGGCGAACCCGGCCCGGTAGACCCCGTTGTTCACGTCCTCGTACACCTCGGCCATCACCTCGTCGATCTCCGCGCGCCGGGCGGCCGGGTACAGGTCCGGCGCGCCGGGGCGGTGCAGGGCGGTCCACTCGGTGGCCAGGTCCAGGGTGATGCGCTGGTAGTCGTTGGTGACCAGCCGCCCACTGGGGACGTCCACGATCGCGGGCACGCTGACCCCGCCGGGATAGCCCGTCTCCCGCCGGTCGTAGGCCTCGCTCAGGAACCGGATGCCGAGCACCGGGTCCCGGCCGTCCGGGTCCAGGGTGAACCGCCAGCTGCGGTCGTCCTGGACCGGATCGGCGACGGCCAGCGAGAGCGCGTCCTCCAGCCCCAGCAGACGGCGCGAGATCACCGCCCGGCTCGCCCACGGACAGGCGCGGGAGACCACCAGCCGGTAGCGGCCGGCCTCCACCGACCAGCCGTCCCGGCCGTCGGCGGTGATCCGGTCACCGAAGTGGCTCCGGGACCTGGTGAACGCCCGGTGTCCGTAGGCGCTGTTGCCGTCGCCGCCCATGTCTCCTCCTCGTCGGCCGGTCCCCCTGGCCCACGCGTTCCCCGTTTCGCGCGGACCGCACGGTGTGAGGGGCCCGGTCGGGGGCAACCGCCGATAGGTGAGCGGAACATCCTCGAACCGGCGCGACACCGGCGGTCACAGCGACCCCGCCCCCACCTCCGACGCCCCTGCCCACCAAGGCCCCGGCTCCCGGAGCGGCGCCGAGGGCGACCGGTCCACCCGGGTCACCGTTCTCGTCGCCCTCGCGGCCAATCTGGTGATCGCCGTCGCCAAGGCGGTCGGCGGTGTCCTCGCCGGCTCGCCCGCGCTGCTGTCGGAGGCCGCGCACTCGGTCGCCGACAGCCTCAACGAGGTCTTCCTGCTGGCCGCGCTGAGCCGCAGCCGCCGCCCGGCCGACACCCGGCACCCGTTCGGTTACGGCAAGGAACGCTTCTTCTGGTCCCTGCTCGCCGCCGTGGGCATCTTCGTCATGGGCGGCTGCTTTTCCTTCTTCCAGGGCCTGGAGGCGCTGCACGGCGGCGCCGAGGAGGAGTTCGGCGGCTATGTGGCGGGCCTGATCGTGCTGGGTGTGGCGCTGGCCGCCGAGGCCGGCTCGCTGCTGCGCGCCCTGCACCAGGTGCGCTGGGAGGGCGGCGGCCTCGGCGGGCTGCGCGACCCCGCGCTGCGCACGGTGGTCGCCGAGGACGGCACGGCGGTCCTCGGCGTGACGCTCGCCCTGGTCGGCATGGCCCTGCACATGGTGACCGGGCAGGCCGTGTGGGAGGCGTCCGCCTCGCTGGCCATCGGGGTGCTGCTGGTCTACGTCGCCTACCGGCTCGGCCGCGACGCCCGCGACCAGCTGATCGGGGAGGCCGCCGACCCGGAGCTGAGCGGCAGGATCCGGGCGCTGCTGCGGGCGCAGCCGGAGATCGACAGCGTGGAGGCGCTGTTCACCATGAAGCTGGGCCTCGACTCCACCCTGGTCGCGGCCCGCATCGATCTGATGCCGGGTCTGGACAGCGAACGCGTCGAGGAGGTCGCCGACCGCATCAAGCGGTCCCTCGCCCGGACGTTCCCGGACGCCGGCCAGATCTTTCTCGACGTCACCGACCGTGCCGGGGGCGGGGCACAGGAAAGCCCCGCCGCGACGGGGGAACGCGGCGGGGCCTGACCGACGAGTGCCCGGAGCCGTGCCGGTTCACACGAGCCCGGAACAGATTTTTCTGAAACGCGGCGGTTCCCGGCCGAAAATCAGCTCTGGCCGGGGGAGCCCTCGGCAAGCGGTTCCAGCACGAAGACGGGGATCTCCCGGGAGGTCTTGCGCTGGTAGTCGGCGTACGGTGGATACGCGGCCACCGCCCGCTCCCACCACTCGGCCTTCTCCGCCCCGGTGATCTCCCGGGCCCGCATGTCCCGCTTCACCGGGCCGTCCTGCAGCTCGACGTGCGGGTCGGCCTTGACGTTGAAGTACCAGACCGGGTGCTTGGGCGCACCGCCGAGGGAGGCGACCACCGCGTACCGGCCCTCGTGCTCCACCCGCATCAGCGGCGTCTTGCGGAGCTTCCCGCTCTTCGCGCCCCGGGTGGTCAGCACGATCACCGGCAGCCCGGTGTCAAGCAGCGTCGTTCCCTTCGTCCCGCCGGAGCTCTCGTACAACTCGACCTGCTCGCGCACCCATTGTTCCGGGCTGGGTTCGTACTCGCCCTCAAGAGGCATGGGATCCGATTCCTTTCATGTCATCCGGCCGGCGGTCATCCGCCACGAGCGTCAACAACCGTGGCCGCCGGAAACATCCGTACCGCGCGCGGTGCTTCCCTCACGGGCCGTCGCCACCCGCACCTCGTGCGGCGCAGTGGTCCCGCGGCGGTGGCCGGTTCTCGACCCCGGGAGCCGGGGTACTTCGGCCAGAAGGCGAAGGTCGCCGAAGTGGCCGAACTTCCCGTCGACCTATAGATGCCTGGGGCATCTAATGAAGATCGGCACGACGCACCTCACTCGTCTGCGAGGTCTTTCCATGACGGAACTGACGGACACCACCGGCCCGGCCGACGCGGCCGAACCCGTCGCATTCCCCCAGGACCGCACCTGCCCCTACCACCCCCCGACCGGCTACGACCCGCTGCGCGACGGGCGGCCCCTGTCCCGGGTCACCCTCTACGACGGCCGTGAGGTCTGGCTGGTCACCGCGCAGGCCACCGCCCGCACCCTGCTCGCCGACCCCCGGCTGTCCACCGACCGCCGCCGCGACGGCTTCCCCGTGCCCACCCCCCGCTTCGAGGGCGGACGCGACCGCAAGCTGGCCCTGCTCGGACTGGACGACCCCGAGCACCAGCAGCAGCGCCGGATGCTGATCCCGTCGTTCACCGTGAAACGCGCCACCGCGCTACGCCCCTGGATCCAGCGGATCGTCGACGGACTGCTGGACGCCATGATCACCCGGGGGCCGGTCGCCGACCTCGTGTCCGCCTTCGCGCTGCCCGTGCCGTCCATGGTCATCTGCGAACTGCTCGGCGTGCCCTACGCCGACCACGAGTTCTTCGAGGAGCAGTCCCGCCGACTGCTGAGCGCCTCGACCAGCGCCGACACCCTGGACGCCCGGGACCGGCTGGAGACGTACCTCGGCGACCTGATCGACGCCAAGGCCAAGGAGGCCGAGCCCGGCGACGGCATCCTGGACGAGCTCGTCCACAACCGGCTCCGCAAGGGCGAGCTGGACCGGACCGACCTGGTGTCGCTCGCCGTCATCCTGCTGGTCGCCGGGCACGAGACGACCGCCAACATGATCTCCCTGGGCACCTACACGCTGCTCCAGCACCCCGAGCGCCTGGCCGAGCTGCGCGCCGACCCCGCGCTGCTGCCCGCCGTCGTCGAGGAACTGCTGCGGATGCTGTCCATCGCCGAGGGGCTGCAACGGGTGGCGCTGGAGGACATCGAGATCGACGGCACCACCATCCGGGCCGGCGACGGCGTCCTCTTCTCCACCTCGGTCATCAACCGGGACACGGCCGTCTACGACGACCCGGACGACCTGGACTTCCACCGCGCCGACCGGCACCACGTGGCGTTCGGCTTCGGCATCCACCAGTGCCTGGGCCAGAACCTGGCCCGCGCGGAACTGGAGATCGCTCTCGGCAGCCTGTTCACCCGCTTGCCCGGGCTCCGTCTGGCCGTACCGGCGAAGGACATTCCCTTCAAACCGGGCGACACGATCCAGGGGATGCTGGAACTCCCCGTGACCTGGTAAGAGGCTTCGTTCATGCACATCGACATCGATATCGACCAGGACGTCTGCATCGGCGCCGGGCAGTGCGCGCTGGCGGCACCGGGCGTCTTCACCCAGGACGACGACGGCTACAGCACCCTGCTGCCCGGCCAGGAGAACGGCGTGACCGACCCGATGGTCCGGGAGGCCGCCCGCGCCTGCCCGGTCAGCGCGATCACCGTGCGGGAGCGCACCGCCTGACGGGTACGGCGGTACGGCGGCCCCGGGCGCCGTACCGCCGTGGCCGTGCCGCTACCGCACGGCGCGGACGTAGGCCGCGCTGCCCGGGGTGGACACGTCCCGGTCCCGGCGGACGATGCTCAGCCGGCCGCCCCAGCGGGCGCGGGCCGCGTCCAGGCCGTGGTCGGTGTACTCGATGTCCACCACCCGGTCGTCGAACGCCTCGGCGTACACCCCGCACTCGTCGTACTGACCGCACTCCTCCGTCACCGCGAAGTCCAGTCCCGCCCGCGCGCGCAGGCCGGCCAGTTCCGCGGTGTTCTTCTGCGCGATGGCCAGGTGCCGGGCGTGCGCGTGCCGGGACAGCAGGGCCATGAACGCGGTCGCGTCGGCCGTGGTGAGCAGTCCGTCGGAGCGGGTGTAGCTGTCGTAGTTGTCGGGTTCGACGGCGTCGAAGCCCTTGTCCGCGCAGCCGTCGATCCAGCCGTTCACCCGCTTCGCCACCCGCTCCCGCTTGGCCGGGGTGCGGATGTCCAGCAACGGCTCGTCCCAGTCCTCGTCGACGACGAGTCCGCCGCGCCCGTCGCGCAGCAGCAGATCGGCCGGCCAGGAGGAGCGCTCGGCGGGCTGGGCCTGGAACGCGTTGACGTAGCAGATGTTGTACAGGCCCGGGGCGGGGGAGTCGGACCGGTCGCGGCTGACCACGCGCACGCCCCGGGGCGGGGGATAGGCGCCGCCGATCTGGTAGTCGAAACCGGCACCCTTCGGGGGCAGCCGCACCGCGGCGGGTCTGCCGGAACCGTCCTCGTCCCGGTCGCCGGACGCACAGCCGGCCAGCGCCGACACCGTGACGGCCAGGGCCGCCGCCAAGGCGCCCAGGGCCCTGCGCGACCCCGGGGCGCGGGGAACACCCATGGGGGGCACGTCCGCTCCATCCTGCCCACGCCGGGCGGCGCGGCACGTCCCAGGATCAAATCGTCCGTCCGCCGCCGTCGTCAAGTCGCTTCCCGGGCCACGTCGTAGGCTCGCCACTGATCATCGTCTCGACGGCAGGAGCAGCAACGATGCAGTACGTGAAGCTCGGTTCGACCGGCCTGGACGTGTCGCGGATCTGTCTGGGCTGTATGACGTACGGCGTGCCGGACCGCGGCACGCACGAGTGGACCCTCGACGAGGAGGCGTCCCGCCCGCTGATCCGGCAGGCGCTGGAGGCGGGCGTCACCTTCTTCGACACCGCCAACGTCTACTCCGACGGCACCAGCGAGGAGATCGTCGGCAAGGCCCTGCGGGACTTCGCCCGGCGTGACGAGATCGTGCTGGCCACGAAGGTGCACGGCCGGATGCGGCCGGGTCCCAACGGGGCCGGTCTGTCCCGCAAGGCCATCATGACCGAGATCGACCACAGCCTGCGCCGCCTCGGCACCGACTACGTCGACCTGTACCAGATCCACCGCTACGACCACGCCACCCCGATCGAGGAGACGATGGAGGTGCTGCACGACCTGGTCAAGGCGGGCAAGGTGCGCTACATCGGGGCCAGTTCGATGTACGCGTGGGAGTTCGCCAAGGCGCAGTACACCGCCGAGCGGCACGGCTGGACGAAGTTCGTGTCCATGCAGAACCACTACAACCTGCTCTACCGCGAGGAGGAGCGGGAGATGCTGCCCCTGTGCGCGGACCAGGGCGTCGGCGTGCTGCCGTGGAGCCCGCTCGCCCGGGGCCGGCTCACCCGCGACTGGGGCACCGTCACCGGACGCAGCGCCACCGACGAGTTCGGCAGCGGGCTGTACCCGGAGAGCGACCGCGCGATCGTCGAGGCGGTCTCCCGGATCGCGGCCGGCCGGGGCGTGCCGCGCGCCCAGGTGGCCCTCGCCTGGCTGCTGCACCAGGACACCGTGACGGCACCGATCGTCGGCGCCGCCAAGCCGGGGCACATCGAGGACGCGGTGGCCGCGGTCGGCCTGGAGCTGACCGGCGAGGAGATCGAGGAGCTGCAGCGGCCGTACACCCCGCACGCGGTCAGCGGTCACTGACCGCGCGCGGTCGGGCCGGTGGGCCCGCCGGGCGGCGCGGGACGGCCGCGACCGGCGGCTCCGCGCCGTGAAGCCGGCGTGGGGCGGCCGTCACCGACCGCCCCACGGGGCCCGTCCGGCTGTCCGGCCCTCCGGTGGGGACTCACGCCCCGTGAGGGACGGTCGTATCGGGCCGTCGGGTCACGGCCGGTGATGCGGTGGCGGTGGCGGGATCGTGGTCAGGCCGGGGGCCGGTTCCGGCCACACCAGCAGGACCGGGCAGGGCGCGTGGTCGACGGCGAACCGGGCCGCGGGGCCGAGACTCCTCGGCCCGAGCCGGGTCCGGTCCCCGTCCCGCGCCAGCACCAGCAGCCCCGCCCCCTCGGCGGCGGCCACCACCTCCCGCTCGGCCCGGCCCGACCGCTCCTCGCGCACACAGGGCCGGCCCAGCCGCCGGGCCGCCGCGTCCAGCAGCGCGGACGCCGACGTGCCGCCGAGCGCCTCCAGCCGGTCCCCCGGATCCCGCTCCCAGCCCTCGGCCGGGCGGTGCCCCGAGCGGTGACCGCGCCCGAGCAGCCCGTCGAAGGCCCCGTGCGCCACCGCCGGCACCTCGGGGCCGCTCACATGGAGCAGCACCACCTCGGCGGCCCGGGGCGCGTGCGCGCGCACCGCGTCCACGCAGGCCGGCCAGGTGCCCTCCACCAGCCAGGCGATCACCCGCATCCGCCGAACCTCCCGCCGCCACCCGCGTTTCCGACAGCGCAACCCGCCGGCCCCTCAGAGAACCAGCAACGAACCCCACAGTGCCACCACCGCGACCGCGAGGGACGACGGCACGGCGAGCAGACCGAGCCGGGTGAACTCCCCGAGGTTCACGTCGTGCTCGTGCTGGTGCACGATCCGGCGCCACAGCAGCGTGGCCAGCGATCCGGCGTAGGTGAGGTTCGGGCCGATGTTCACCCCGAGCAGCACCGCGAGGACCGCCCCCGGCCCGGCCGGGGCCGCCAGCGGCAGCAGGACCAGCACCGCGGGCAGGTTGTTGATCAGGTTGGCCAGCAGCGCGGCCAGCGCGGCGGTCCCGAGCAGCGCGGCGAGCCCCGTGCCGTCCGGCACCACATGGTCCAGCACGTCCGCGAGCCCGTTGTCGACCACCGCCCGCACCACGATGCCCAGCGCCAGGACGAACGCCAGGAAGGCCGGGGACGCCGCCCGTACGACCGTCAGCGGGGTCGCCCGGCGCCGCGCCAGCGCCCGCCCGGCCAGCACCAGCGCGCCCCCGGCCGCCACCCAGGCCGGTTCGACGCCGAACAGCGACGCCACCACGAACCCGGCCAGTGTGCAGCCCACGGTCACCAGCGCGAACAGCGGCAGGCGCGGCGGGGTGCCGGCGGCCCGGTCCGCCGGGGCCGCCGCGGCGAGGTCACGGGCGAAGAACCGCCGGAACACCAGGTACTCGACGCCGATCGCGGCCAGCCACGGCAGGGCCATCAGCGCCGCGAACCGGGTGAAGCTCAGCCCGCTCGCCGCGAACGCCAGCAGGTTCGTCAGATTGGACACCGGCAGCAGCAGCGAGGCCGTGTTCGACAGATGCGTGCAGGCGTACACATGCGGTTTGGGCCGTACGCCGGTGCGCGCGGCCGTGGCGAACACCACCGGGGTGAGCAGCACGATCGTCGCGTCCAGACTGAGCACGGCGGTGATCGCCGACGCCAGCGCGAACACGGCGGACAGCAGCCGCACCGGGCGGCCGGCCGCCCACCGGGCCGTCCACGCCCCGCACGCCTGGAACAGCCCCTCCACGTCGCAGAAGTGGGCGATGACCAGCACGGCCGCCAGGAAGCCGACCACCGGGCCCAGCCGCTCGGCCTCGGCGCGGGCGTGCGCGAGCGAGATGGCGCCGGTGGCCACCGCGATCCCGGCGGCGGGTACGGCCATGACCGCCTCCGCCCGGCCGAAGGGCCGTACGACGGCCCAGGCCAGCACGGCGACCAGCAAAGCGGCGGACAGGGCCGCGGCGAGCGGGGTGTTCAGGGCGAGTCCTTCGGGGGAGTGATCACGGGGTTGCCCGCCCATGAAAACAGACCGGAGGCCAGGGACCGGTCAGGGCTCGGTAAGGGTCCGGTCAGGGGCCCGTGCCCGGGCTCAGCACCGTCAGCCGGACGGACGAGGCGTTGCCGGAGACCGGGACCGGGCCGCCCGGCCAGGCCACCCGCAGCGCGTCCCGTTCGTCCGGCGGGGTGACCAGCAGCCCCGCCGGTGTGGCCGCCCTCGCCCCGCTGACCTCCGGGTTGGAGAAGGTCAGCCCGGCCCAGGCGCTCTGCCCCGGCCGGACCGTGACGGTGACCGGGGTGCCCGGTGCCCGCTTGGGATCGGCGCCGACCTGACCACCGGAGGCGTTGACGAAGGCCGCGCCCGGATAGCCGCGCAGGGTGCAGGTGCGGCCGGAGGTGTTGGTGAGCACCACCGGGAAGTTCTCCTGGCCGGCGCCCGGGTCGTTGCGGCCCACCGAGGCCCGCAGCTCGGAGGTGTGGCAGCGGGAGCCGCCCGCGCTCGTCGCGGGGACGGCGGCCGTCGGACCGTCCGGGGGCGCCGTCGTCCGCGGCGGGGCCGGCGAGGCGGTGCGGCCGGGGGCGGAGGCCGTGTCCGGGGCGGAGGCGGTGGCGGTGGCCGGGGCGGACGCCGGGGGGCCGGGGGTCTCCCGCGCGGGGGCGGCCGTACCGGGAGAACCGGCCGGCGGATCGCTGCGGACGTCCGCGCCGCTGCCGTTGCCGCAGCCGGCCAGCAGGCCCAGCATGGCGGCCGTGCTCACGAGCAGGGCCCCGCGCCGCGCGGACCGGGGGGTGTGCACCATGTCGTTCAACACTCCTGAAGGGTCGTGGCACGCGACCGGGGTGCGTGCCTGGTGCGCCGGGTGCGCCGTTTCTCCCCGTCCGATGCGCGGACCGCCGGAAAAGTTCGGGGCACGCGGGTTCTTTTCCCCGATTCGCCCCTCGGCAGGCGCCGTTCAGGCCAGCCGCAGCGAACGCAGTACGCCGTCGGTCGCGTCGCCGTCACCCCGTTGGCGTATCTGCACATACACCTGCGGCCGGGCGGCACCGCCCGCCGGGGCCAGCGCGGACTCGGTGACCGAGCCGCCGTCCGGGCAGCCGCTCCAGGACCGGACCAGCCCGTGCCAGCGGGCGTCGGCGAAGTCGCGGGCGCCCGTGTAGCGGCAGCCGGGGTGGGTGAGCGCCGCGACCTCGGCGATGACGTCGCCGCGCGCGCTGACGCCGGCGAACACCCCGTCCACGGGTGCCGTCAGGTCGGGCCAGCGGGAGAGGTCGTCGGCCACGACCAGGCCCGGCTCGTGCCCCGCCGCCAGCCCGAGCACCCGCGGGTCCCAGCCCGAGCCGCGCAGTTCGCGGCCCCAGCCGGCGGGCACCGTCAGCGTGACCCGCCCGCCGGCGTCGGTGATCCGCACCCGGTCCGGCCCGCCGCCGTCCCGGTGCGGGTCCACGGTCACCACGACCGCGGCGGCGCCGGCGGCGAGGACCGCGGCGAGTGCCAGGGTCACCGGGCCGGCCCGGGCGCGCAGCCGGCCCAGCCGCCGCGCGGACGGTGCCGGGGGCCGCGCGGCCAGCCGGTCCAGTTCCCGCGCGAACGCCAGGGCGCCCGGCCAGCGCCGCGCCCGGTCCGGCTCCAGCGCGCGCAGCAGCGCCCGCGCCACGTCCTCGCCCAGCTCCGGCCGCAGCCGCCGGGGCGGCACCACCTTGCCCGGCGGTCCCGGCACGGTCCCGGTGAGCAGCTCGTAGCCGACCGCGCCCAAACTGTAGACGTCCGCCCGCGCGTCGATGCCCGTCCCCGGCTCGGCCTGCTCCGGCGGCCGGTACCCGGCCGAACCCGCCGCCAGCGTCAGCACCGAGGCCTGTGCGAGGCTCTTGGCCAGGCCCAGGTCGGCCAGCAGCACCCGCCGGGAGCCGTCCGGGGCGGTGCCCAGCAGCACATTGGCCGGCTTGATGTCGCGGTGCACGATGCCCGCCTCGTGCAGCTCGGCGGCCCCGCGCGCGGCCTCGGCGGTCAGCGTCAGCGCCTCGGGCACCGGCAGCGCACCGCCCGCCGCCAGCTCGGCGAGGCTCCCGCCGCCGGCGTACTCCATCACGAAGTACGGCCTGCCATCGGGTAGTTCGCCGATGTCGTAGACCTGCACCACCCGGCTGGAGCCGGCCCGGCGCAGCAACCTGGCCTCGGACAGGAAGCGTTCGCGCACATCGAGCCGGTGGGCCCAGTTCTCGGCGAGGACCTTCACCGCCACCGGCGCCTGGAGCTCGGGGTCGTGGGCGAGCCACACCAGCGCGAACGCGCCGCTGCCCAGCGGCCGTTCGAGACGGTACCGGCCGATCCGCTCCGGGGGCTGCATACGGCTATCATGCCTGGCCCGAGACCGACGTGAAGGGGGCCTGGCCGTGCCGGACCGGACGTCGACCGAGGAACTCGCCCGCCGTGCCGCCGCCGGCGACGGCACGGCCCTGGAGCTGCTGCTGGCCGAGATCCGGCCCGAGACCGTGCGCCGCTGCGGCCGCTTCCTGCCCTGCCGGGAGGACGCCGAGGAGGCCGCCCAGGACGTGCTGCTCCAAGTGGCCCGGCACATCACGGGCTTCGAGGGCCGCAGCCGCTTCGGCACCTGGCTGTACACCGTCGTCGCCAACTGCTGCCGGCAGAAGTACCGCGAGCTGAAACGCCGGGCCGCCGAACAGCCCGCCGCCATCGACCCCGGCCACGCCGTCGACCCGCGCACCACCAGCGTCATCGCCGGTTCCCGGGTCGATCTGCTGGAGGCCCTGGAGCGGCTGGAGCGGGAACATCCGCAGCTGGTCGCGCCGCTGGTCTACCGGGACATCTGCCGGCTCGACTACGCCGAGGCGGCCGAACGCGCCGGGATCCCGCTCGGCACGCTCAAGTCCCGGCTGCACGAGGCCCGCAAGCGGGTACGGCCCTGGCTGGCCGCCTCGGCGTAGACCGGTGGCTTCCACGCGCCCTACCGGTCCTGCTCGAACAGCGGCAGCTCGGCCCAGATCGTCTTGCCCTCCGCCGTGTGCCGGCTGCCCCAGCGCTGGGTGAGCTGGGCGACCAGCAGCAGGCCCCGGCCGCCCTCGTCGAAGACCTTGGCCCGCCGCAGATGCGGGGCGGTGTGACTGGCGTCGAAGACCTCGCAGGTCAGCGTGTTCGCGTCGTGGATCAGCCGGAGCCGGATGGGGTGGGCGCCGTACCGGATGGCGTTGGTGACCAGCTCGCTGACCACCAGCTCGGTGGTGAACGTCGCCTCGCTCAGCGACCAGTCGGACAACTGCTCCACGACCTGCTTGCGGATCGGCGCGACCAGCGCCGGGTCGGCGGGGATGTCCCAGGTCGCCACCTGCGAGGCGGGCAGGCCCCGGGTGCGGGCGAGCAGCAGGGCCACGTCGTCGGGGGCGCCGCCGTAGGGGAGCAGGGTGTGCAGGACCCGGTCGCAGGTCTCGTCCAGGGAGCCGGCGTACGCCCCGAGCGCCGCGTGGAGCATCTCCCGGCTGGTCTCCGGGTCCCGCTCCCGGGACCACACCAGCCCGTCCGTGTACAGCGCGAGGACCGTTCCCTCGGGCAGCTCCACCTCGGCGGACTCGAACGGCAGCCCGCCCAGGCCCAGCGGGGGACCGGCGGGCAGGTCCAGCGCGCGGGGTACGCCGCCCGGCTCCAGGACCACGGGCGGCGGATGGCCGGCGCGGGCCAGGGCGCAGCGCCGGGACACCGGGTCGTAGACGGCGTACAGACAGGTGGCGCCGACCTCGCCGGGGCTGCCCGCCTCGCCGGCGCTGGTGGTCCCGGACTCGTCCGAGAGCCGCAGCACCAGGTCGTCCAGGTGGGTCAGCAGCTCGTCCGGGGCCAGGTCGATGTCGGCCAGGGTGCGCACGGCGGTGCGCAGCCGGCCCATGGTGGCCGAGGCCCGGATGCCGTGCCCGACCACGTCCCCGACGACCATCGCGACCCGCATCCCGGACAGTGGGATCACGTCGAACCAGTCCCCGCCCACCCCGGCGCGCGCGGCCGGCAGATACCGGGAGCAGGCCTCCAGCGCGGCCGTGTGCGGCAGCGAGCGGGGCAGCAGGCTGCGCTGGAGGGCGAGCGCCGTCTCCCGCTCGCGCGAGTAGCGGCGGGCGTTGTCGATGCAGACGGCGGCCCGCGCGGTGATCTCCTCGGCCAGCAGCACGTCGTCCGGGGTGAACGCGTCCGGGCGCCGGTGCCGGCACAGCACCGCGACCCCGAGGGTCAGCCCGCGCGCCTGGATCGGCACCGACATCGCGCAGTGCACGCCGTACTCCCGCGCCCGTGTGCCGCGCTCGTCGTGCCAGTCCAGCCACCGGTCCATGGCGCCGGCCGTCAGCGGGGCGGCGATGGTGCGGCCCGCGGCCAGCGCGTCCGCCTGCGGGGACGACCGCGGGTACCGTTCCGTCTGCCCGGGGCCGATCACCGCCTCCGGTACGCCGGGCAGCACCGACTGCTGGGCGATCCGGCGCAGCCGCACCGGCGTGGTGACGCGGGCCGGGGGCTCGCTGTGGCCGTCCGGCGGGTCGAGCAGATCGATGCTGACGAAGTCGGCGAGCGCGGGCACGCACACGTCGGCCAGTTCCTGGGCGGTACGGGTGACGTCCAGCGTGGTCCCGATGCGCACGCTGGCCTCGTTGACCAGCTGGAGCCGCTGCCGGGCCCGCTGGTTGTCGGTGATGTCGTGCGCGGCCAGGGACACGCCCCGCACCCGGCCCGCCCGGTCCCGCACCGGCGCCATCCGGGCCAGCCAGGCGTGCGCCCGGTCCTCGCCGCCGGTGCGCAGGAAGGTCTGCACGTCCAGCGGCCGGCCCGAGGTCAGCACCTTGAGCAGGTCCCGTTCCAGCTCCTCGCTCTGCGGTTTGCCGCCGATCTCCGCGATCCGCAGCCCCCGGACCCGCTCCTCGGGCAGCCCGACGACGGCGGCCATCGCCTCGTTCATCCGGCGCAGCCGCAGCCGGTCGTCGTACACGGCGATCGCGCAGGGCGACTGGACCAGGCCCGCCTCGGCGAGCGGGTCCTCGGCGGCGGACGGTCCGGTGCCGGCGAGCGGGGTGACCACGAGCCAGTCGCCCGGCCGGCCGTCGCGCGGCGGGCGGTGGTGGGCGAGCAGCCACACGGAGACGGTACGGCCGTCGCGGTGGCGCAGGGCGATCGTGCCCTCCCAGCGCGGGCCTGGGGGCGCGGCCGGGGCGGGGGCGCCGGCGGCCAGCAGTCCGGCGGCGGGGCGGCCCAGGACGGCGTCCGCCGGGTGGCCGAGCAGGCGGACGGCCCCCTCGTTCCACTCCGTCAGCGTGCCGTCCTCGCCGATGACAGCCCGTGCCGTGCCCGCGTCGTCGAACGGATAGACCCGGCTCATCGTCGCCGCTCCCCAGCGCACACTCTCGGTGAACAGGTGGCACCACTCGGGTTCCAGCGTAGTGCGTGAAGCCCTCCGGCGAGCGGCGGCACCGGGGCCGGATGGCCGACTGGCCGAACGTCCCGTCCGGACTCTTGACGACCGCGTGGAGCAGGACGTCAGAATCTGTTTGTTCACGATCAATTATGAGCGGTTCTGATTCATGCTGAGCCGCGAGTCCTGAGTCCTGTTTCCTGAATCCCGATGGGGGATCCGCCTATGACGGTCACGCGCAGGTCGGTCCTGGTCGCGGCCACGGCAGCACCCGCGGCCGGAACGCTCCCGGCCCTCACGGCGGCCCCGGCCGCCCTCGCCGCCGAGGTGTCCGGCGCCGGCGGACGCCACACCGTGCCGCTGCGGGACGGCTGGCGGTTCCACCTCTGCGACCCGGTCGGCGCCACGGACCCGGCCGGCGACCCGGCGCGCACCGCCGGCCCGGAGTACGACGACTCGGCCTGGCGCGAGGTGGCCGTACCCCACGACTGGAGCATCGAGCAGACCCCCACCACCGAGCACCACACCACCGGCGGCACCGGCTTCCTCCCGGGCGGCCTCGGCTGGTACCGGCTCGCCTTCACCCTCCCGCGGTCCTGCGCCGGCCGGCGGATCGCGGTGGAGTTCGACGGCGTCTACATGGACGCCCACGTCTACTGCAACGGCACCGAGGCGGGCCGCCACCCCTACGGCTACACCGGCTTCGCCCTCGACCTCACCGGCCTGGTGCACACCGACGGCAGCACGCCCAACGTCCTCGCGGTCCGGGTGCGCAACCAACTGCCCAGCAGCCGCTGGTATTCCGGCAGCGGCATCTACCGCGAGGCCCGCCTGGTGATCACCGAGCCGGTGCACGTCGCCCGCTGGGGGACGTACGTCACCACCCCGGAGGTCTATGCGGACCGGGCGCTGGTGCGGGTGCGCACGACCGCGCGCAACGACGCCGGCGCCGCCGCGGACGTGGAGATCCGCTCCCGGATCACCGGCCCCGACGGCCGGACCGTGGCCCGTAGCGCCACCGCGATCGGCGTCGCCGCCGCCGGGGAGGCCGCCACGACCCACGAACTGACCGTCCCCGACCCCCTGCTGTGGGACTTCACGACCCCGGAACACCGCTACACCCTGCACACCGAGCTGTGCGTGGCCGGCCGCACCACCGACACCCAGCGCACCCCCTTCGGCATCCGCACCTTCCGCTTCGACCCCGACGAGGGCTTCTCCCTCAACGGCGTCCCCGCCAAGATCAAGGGCGTCGACCTCCACCACGACCAGGGCGCCCTCGGCGCCGCGATCAGCGTCGACGCCGTCCGCAGACAGCTGCGGATCATGCGGTCGATGGGCGTCAACGCCCTGCGCACCGCGCACAACCCGCCCGCGCCGGAACTGATCCGGGTCTGCGAGGAGTTGGGCATCGTGCTGCTGGTCGAGGCCTTCGACTGCTGGCGCACCGGCAAGACGAGGTACGACTACGGCCGGTTCTTCGACGAGTGGTGCGAGAAGGACGCCACCGAGATGGTCATGGCCGCCCGCAACTCACCGGCCGTGGTGCTGTGGTCCATCGGCAACGAGATCCCCGACTCCACCTCCCCCGCCGGCCTGGCCATGGCGGACCGGATCATCGGCGCGATCAAGGCTGCCGACGACACCCGGCCGCTCGTCATCGGCTCCGACAAGTACCGGCGGCCCCCCGCCAGGGGCTCGGCGGCCGACCTGATGCTCGCCAAGCTGGACGGCCTCGGCCTCAACTACAACACCGCCAAGTCGGTGGACGCCCTGCACGCCGCCTACCCGCACCTGTTCCTCTTCGAGTCCGAGTCCTCCTCGGAGACCTCCACCCGGGGCACCTACCAGGAGCCCGAGCACCTCAACACCGGCGAGAACCACACCCCGGGCAGGCGGGAGGTCTCCTCCTACGACAACAACCTCGCCTCCTGGACGATGAGCGGCGAGTACGGGCACAAGAAGGACCGGGACCGGAAGTGGTTCGCGGGACAGTTCCTGTGGTCCGGCATCGACTACATCGGCGAACCGACCCCGTACGACGTGTTCCCGGTGAAGGCGTCCTTCTTCGGCGCCGTCGACACGGCCGGCTTCCCCAAGGACATGTACCACCTGTTCAAAAGCCAGTGGACGACCGAGCCGATGGTCCACCTGCTGCCGATGACCTGGAACCACGAGGAGGGCGACACCGTCGAGGTGTGGGCGTACGCCAACGTGCCCACGGTCGAGCTGTTCCTCAACGGAAAGTCGCTCGGCGTACGGGAGTACGACGTCAAGGAGACCACCGACGGCCGCACCTACCTGGAGACCACCGAGGCCACCGGTGACGACAAGACCTTCACCGACGGCCCCTACCCGGGCAGTTACACCAGCCCCAACGGCAGTGCCGGCAAACTCCACCTGACCTGGAAGGTGCCGTATCAGCCGGGCGAGCTGAGGGCGGTGGCCCGGCGGGACGGCAAGGTCGTCGCCGGTGACGTCCTGCGCACGGCCGGTGCCCCGCACGCCGTACGCCTCACCGCCGACCGCGGGTCCCTCCCCGCGGACGGCCGTTCGCTCGCCTTCGTCACCGCCGAGATCACCGACGCGCACGGGGTCGTGGTGCCCGACGCCGGACACAGAATCGCCTTCGACGTCTCGGGCGGCTTTCTGGCCGGCGTCGACAACGGCCGCCAGGAGAGCGCCGAGCGCTACCAGGCGAGCACCCGCACCGCCTTCCACGGCAAGGCGCTCGCCATCGTCCGGTCCGGCGCGCGGCCCGGCACCCTCAAGGTCACCGCCCGGGTGGACGGTCTGCGCCCGGGGACCGTCCGCCTGCGTACCACCCCGGCCGGCCGGGCCGCCACCACCCCGCCCGCCGTGTTCCGGCCCGGCCACCCCGCGCCGCCCGGCTACCCGTACGCGGACGCGAGCTACTCCGGCCGCCCGGACACCCCGCCCGCCGCGATGCTGGACGGCGATCCGGCCACCGGCTGGTCCAACGCCTTCGTCAAGCAGGCCACCGCGCTGCTGCCCGCGTTCGACGGGGCCCGGCCCGAGGACTGGGTGTCGGTCGACTTCGGGCGCGCCCGGACCGTCGACCGGGTGGCCGTGTCCTTCACGGCCGACGCGGGCCACTCCCTGCCCGCGCGGGTGGAGGCCGCGGTGTGGGACGGGCGCCGCTACGTCCCGGTGACCGGGGCGCGGGTGCGGTGGGCCACCGCGTCCGACACTCCCACGGTCCTCACCTTCGCCCCGGTGCGCGGCTCCCGCCTGCGCCTGACCCTCACCAGCGCCCACCCGGGCCGCCCGGAGGGAGCGGTGCGCATCAGCCGACTGGACGTGTGAGAGGGGGGCGGCGAGGCCGGCCGGACGTGGCCGGGGGCAGGGGGGCCGGTCGGTTGGGTGAGGGCGGCCGGTACCGAGCGGTATACCATCCCACCTGGGGTTATTTACGCGTGAGTACCCGCGCGGTACCGTGAGGGCATGCCAGCTCTCAACGTGGAGTTCAGCGAACGGGAACTAGAGGACCTGCGCCAGATCGCCAAGGAGCGCGGGACGTCGATGAAGGCGCTGGTGCGCGAGGCCGCCGCCGCCGACATCGCCCGGCACCGCGCCCTCCAGGAGGGCGCGGAGGCCTTCCGCCGCTTCTTCGCCGGCCACGCCGAGGAGTTCGCGGCGGCCTTCCCCGACGACGAGCGCCCCCGCCGGGGCGAGGCCGCCTGACCGATGCCCTCCGTCATCCATATCGACGTTCCCTGGCTGCTCCAGCGGCACGAGGAGGTCCTGCCCGACCAGCCCGCCGTGGACGACTTCTCGGCGCTGGTCGCGGCCGTCGCCCGGCACCGGGTGGACCCGCCCCGGCTCGGCGTCGACTCCGACGCGGCCTGGCGGGCCGCCGCCCTGCTGCACACCCTCGCCGTGCTCAAGCCGCTGCCCGCCGCCAACGCCCGCTTCGCCTGCGCCACCGCCGTCGCCTACATGTTCGTCAGCGGGGCGGGCATCGACCCGCCCTACGGCGCTCTGGTCGACCTGGCCCGGGACCTGATCTCCGGCAAGACCGACGTCTACGGCGCCGCCGACCGGCTCCGCTCCTGGCAGATCTGACCGCGCTCCGGCCGACGGGGGAAGCCGCCGCAGCCGCCGGCCGGAGCGGGGCCTTTCGGGGAGGGCCGGGCCCAGTCCACCACCGGTCCGCGTTCTTCGGGAGCGTACGCGTCCGGCCGGTGTGCGCGCCCGTTTCACACGGGGCGCGAGGGAGCGCGCGGTGCCCGGTGTCACGACCGGACAGGAACCGTCCGAGCGGTGATCACTTCATGAACACAGGGAGTCATGAAGGGACTTCGGGTGGGCGGAGTCGGAATGTTTCAGGACGATTAACAACACGCTGTTTTTCGGCCATCCGGCCCGCCCCCGGACGGGGGAACCGCTCTGTTACGGGGCCCCGGCGTTCGAATTCCGTGACTTCACGCCACTGATTCAACACGAAAGGTTACTGAAACCCGTGGGTTCGATGTGAGTTTCGGCGGTGGACTCGGCAGAGTGGCGCACGCCGCTCCGGCACCCGACCGGGCTGGAGCCGGCAACCCGTCTGTTCGAGCGGAAGGATGCACACAATGCGGAACACCGCGCGCTGGGCAGCGGCCCTCGGCCTCACGGCCGCCGCCGTTTGCGGACCCCTGACCGGGGCCGCCGTCGCTGCACCGGGCGCCGCCCCGTCGTCGCTCTACGCCCCCTCGGCGCTGGTGCTCACCACCGGCCACGGCAACGACGCGGCCACGGCCACTCCGGACCGCGCCGTCACCCTGAGCTGCGCGCCCACGGCCTCCGGCACCCATCCCGCCCCGGCCGAGGCCTGCGCCGAGCTGCGCGGCCTCGATGGCGACCTCGACGCCCTCAAGCCCGCCGACGGCGTGATGTGCACCAAGGTGTACGAGCCCGTCGTGGTCACGCTCCAGGGCGTCTGGCAGGGCCAGCGCATCTCCTACGAGCGCACTTTCGGCAACGCGTGCATGAGGGATGCCGTGGGCGGCAGCCTCTTCGCGTTCTAGGACCGGGATCGCACGGAACCCCGTGAACACCGGATCAGGCCCGCAACTGGGGAGTGCGGCCCCTGGGACGGGGAACCTGCGATCTCGCACCGGGGCAGGCGGGCGGAGTGGGGCCGCCCGCCGGCTCCGGGCAACACAGCCGCTCCCCGGCCGGTCCGTGGGGGGCCGTCCGGGGAGCGGCGAAAAACGTACGGTTTCAGCGCGGCGGATCCGCCTTGCGCCGGTGACTCGTGTCGCACCACGGGTAGCGGCGGCTGCGCCGGCAGGTACACAGAGCGACGCGGAACCGGTCCGAGCGGACCGTGGTCCCGTCCTCCAGTTCGACTTCCACGGGCCCTTCCATCAGGAGGGGCCCGCGCCGTTGCACGGTGACCCGCCGGGCGGGCGCGGCGGGGGTTCCCGGTTCGCCGGCCGGTTCGCGCGGCGCGCTGTCAGCGGGGTCGTTGGGCACGGATGACCACCAGCTCTTCCTTGTCCTCGGACGGCGCGAGCAGCCCGCGCCGGCGCAGCCAGTCCTCCCGGGAGCGCAGCACCGGGCCGAACGGGACCCGGCGGCGCCGGACCACCTCGGCCGTCAGGCCCGCCGCCCGCAGCAGTTCCAGGGTGCGGTCCGGCCCGCTCAGCGCCGAGTGCACGATCAGCAGCAGTCCGCCGGGGCGCAGCAGCGCCGGGGCGTCCCGGCAGATCCGGTCCAGCAGCAGCCGTCCGTCGCTCCCCGCGTCCCAGGCCCGGGCCCGGCCACGCGGTCCGCGCCCGCCCTCGGGGGCCGGCACATAGGGCGGGTTCGCCAGGATCAGGTCGTAGACGCGGCCCCGGACCGGGGCGAAGAGGTTGCCGCGCCGGATACGCACCGGCAGCCGGCTCAGCCAGGCGTTCAGCCGGGCCGTCCACACCGCCTGCCGGGACACGTCCACCGCGGTCACCTCGGCACCCTGCCGGGCCGCCGCCAGCGCCAGGGCCCCGCTGCCGGTGCCCACGTCCAGCACGCGCGCACCGGGTGGCGGGGCCTCCTCACGCAGGGCCTCCGCCAGCATCTCCGTGTCGTCCTGCGGGGCGTACACGCCCGGGAGCAGCAAAAGGTTCACGTAGTCCGAATGCCCTTCGTCTCAGGATGTATGGGAAATCCGTCGCTCCGTCTTCCCCAGCCCCGTCGTTCCCAGAGGTATCCGCAGGCACGAGCGCCCCGCCCGCCAGTCGGCCAGCAGCCGCCGGGCCAGCCGCTCCTCCAGATGTTCGGTCGCGTCGATCCCGAAGGCGATGTCCGGCGCCAGCTCCGGCTCCTCGGCGAGCAGCCCGCCGATCACCTCGTGCCGGACCACCTGCTCGTGCACCGCGTCGGCCTCCACGTGCTCGTCGTAGAAGAACTCCGCGGCCGGACCCGCCCCGGTGCGGCGCATCGCCTCGGCGAGCCGTCGGGAGGCGGGCGAGGAGGTGATCTCCACCTCGGCGAAATGGCCCACCAGCGCGCCGCGCAGCCCGCGGTGCAGCCCGAACAGGGACATCAGGTTGACCAGGGCCAGCATCTCGGCCGGGGCCGCGTCCAGATGGCGGCCGTAGGCGGTGTCCAGGCCCAGGTCCGTCATCAGGTCGGCGAACAGCCGCGCGTGCACCCGGTCGGCCCGGCCGCCGCCGAACTCGTCGAACTCCACCGCGGCCATCGCCGCCTTCGCCCGGCCCCACAGCCGCGGCAGTACCCAGGCGTGCGGGTCGGCCTCCTTCAGGTGGTACAGCGAGCGCAGCGCCGCGTACTCCCGCACCTGCCACAGCTCGCCCTCCTTGTGCAGGAAACCGGCGACCCCGGTGCCCTCGGGCGGCACGACCAGCAGGGCGCCGAGCGCGTCGTCCAGGCTGTCGTGGACCGGGGTGTCGGCGCGCAGCGCGGACAGGAAGCGGTCCTCCAGCGCGGCCCGCACACGCAACAGCTCCGGGTCCCACTCGCGCTCCGCGGGCACCCCGGCGAAACCGCGGTAGTGCAGTTCGTAGCAGACGTACAGGGCGAGCTGGAGGTCGTCGCCGTACGGGTCCGCCGCCCCGGCCCCGGCGGGGTCGGGGAGCGGGCCCGAACCGCGCAGGTTCGCGGTCACCGCGGTGGACAGGGGGCCTCGGGGGCTGGGCAGCCGGGGTTCTCGCGCGTGGTGATTCATGAAGCCCGGGTACCCGGCCGACCGTGGATCAACGGCCCGGCCCGCCCACCAGGCCCACCGAACGGTGGCGCGGCCCGCGCACCCGGCCCACCGATCCATGGCACGGCTCCCCACCCGGCCCGGTGGTCGCTTGTGTGGCTCGGGTGCCCGGCCCGTCGGTCAGGGGTGCGGTTCGCGTGGTCGGCCCGTCGGTCAGGGGTGCGGTTCGCGTGGTCGGCCCGTCGGTCAGGGGTGCGGTTCGCGTGGTCGGCCCGTCGGTCAGGGGTGCGGTTCGCGTGGTCGGCTCACTCGCCCTCCGCCTGCTCCTGCGCCCCGGTGTTCGGGGTGATGGCGTCCCCGGCCTGGCCCGAGGCCTTGTCCTCGTCGCGCTTCTCGGCCTGCTCGACCTCCCGGAGCACCTCCTCCAGGGCCGACTCCTGCCGGTCTTCATGGTCGTCACGGCCGTTCCCGCCCGGCATGACCTCTCCTTTCCGCCGATGGGGTGATCTCCTGTGCGAGTTACCCGGCGGCGCCGTCCCAAGCGTCCGGCCGTCCGCTCGACGGCCGCCCACCGGCCCGTCGAGCGCGGGCAGGCGGTACGGCTCCCGGCACCGGCCCACGGCCCCGGGCGCCTCCGTCCGGGCGGCCGGCGCGGCGCTCGCCGTGCGCGGTGTTTCAGGGTGTGGCGCCCTGGATACACCCCGAGGGTTCGGCCCCCACAGTTCGCGAGCCCGTACGCCGTCGCAGTGAGGTCGTCACATGTCCCATGCCCCGTCTCCCGCAGGACCGTCGAACGGCACCCGGCCGGCCCCGGCCCCGGCCCACGAGGAGCGCGCGACCCCGCCGCCCGGCGGCCGGTCCGGCCGGGGCGGTGCCGCCCTGGTGACGGGCGCCTCCTCGGGCATCGGCGCGGCCGTGGCCCGCCGGCTGGCCGCCGACGGCGGCTGGCGGCTGGCGCTGAACGGCCGCGACGTCACCCGACTGGAGCAGGTGGCCGCCCAGTCCGGCGCGGTCGCGCTGCCCGGGGACCTCGCCCGGCCCGGCGCCGACCGCAGACTCGCCGGCCTCGCGCTGGACCACCTAGGACGGCTCGACCTGCTGGTCGCGGGCGCCGGCGTGGGGTGGGCCGGCGACTTCACCGGCATGCCCGACGCGCGCATCGACGAGATCGTGGGCGTCGACCTGCTGGCCACCGTGCGCCTGGTGCGCGCCCTGCTGCCCCCCATGGTCGCCGCCGGTACGGGCCGCGTCGTGCTCATCGGGTCCCTGGCCGGCAGCGTGGGAGTGCGCGGGGAGGCCGTCTACTCCGCGGCGAAGGCCGCCCTGGGCACCTTCGCCGACTCCCTGCGCTACGAACTGCGCGGCACCGGGGTCGGCGTCAGCCACGTCGTCCCCGGCGTGGTCGACACCCCCTTCTTCGACCGGCGGGGCATCCCCTACACCCGGTCCTGGCCCCGGCCGGTGCCCGCCGAGCGGGTCGCGGACGCGGTCTGCGCCGCCGTACGGCACGGCCGGGACGAGGTGTACGTCCCCGGGTGGCTCCGACTGCCCGTACTGGTGCGCGGTGCCGCGCCCGGACTCTACCGGCGGCTCGCCGCCCGCTTCGGGTGAGCGCCCATGACCGCGATCACGGTGCTGCTCGCCCTGCTCGCGGCCCTGGCCAACGCGTCCGCCTCGGTGCTCCAGCGCCGGGCCGCCGTACAGGAGACGGACCAGGGCGGCGGGCCCGGGCTGTCCATCCTGCGCCGGATCCCCCAGCTGCTGCGCCGCCGCAGCTGGCTGGCCGGCGCCGGCATGCTGCTGCTGTCCAGCCTGCTGCAGGCGGGGGCACTGGCCACCGGCAGCCTGTCCCTGGTCCAGCCCCTGCTCGCCGCCGAGCTGCTGTTCACCCTGGCCGTCGGCAGCGTCGTCTTCCGGCGCCGCCCCGACGCCCGGACCTGGCTGGCGTTCGTCGCCCTGGCCGGCGGGCTGGCCCTGTTCCTGCTGGCCGCCGCGCCGACGGCCGGCCGGGACATCGCCCGGCCCGGGGCCTGGCTGCTGGGCGGCGGCGGAGTGCTCGGCGCCGTCGTGCTGCTCTGGCTGGCCGCCCGTCCGGTCCGGGGCGCCTCCCGGGCCATGCTGCTCGGCCTGGCCTCGGCGCTGTGCTTCGCCACCACGGCGGCGCTGCTGAAGGAGGCCGTGGGCCGGCTGGCGGTCGGGCCCGCGGCGATGTTCGGACACTGGTCGCTGTACGCCACGGGGGCCGCCGGTCTGGTCGCCTTCGTGCTCCTCCAGGGCGCGCTCGCCGCCGGACCGCTCACGGCCTCCCAGCCCGCCCTCACCCTCGGCGACGCGCTCGGCAGCGTCATCCTCGGCTGGGTGCTGTTCGCCGAGACGATCCAGCTGGGGCTGCGCATGCTGCCGGAGGCGGCCGGTGTCGCCCTGATCGGCGCGGGCAGCATCGGCCTCGCCCGCGCCCCGTCCGTCGGCGGGGAGTGGGACACCGGCGGCCCGGCGGCGGCCCCCGGCTCCCCCACCGCTCTGCCCCGCACACCGAGGAGGTAGGTCCACCGATGTTCCCCGTGTCCGGACGCTCCTGGCGGACGGCCGCCGCCCTGCTGCCGGCCGCCGCCGCGGCCCACATCGTCCCGGCGGCCACCTGGCTGCCGGGGCTGCGGCCGCTGCTCTTCCCCGGCCTCGCCGGCACCGGCCATGTCCGGCACATCGCGCTCACCTTCGACGACGGGCCCGATCCGGAGTCGACCCCGCGGTTCCTCGACGTGCTGGACCGGCTCGGGGCGCGGGCCACCTTCTTCGTGGTCGGCGAGCACGCGGTGCGCCATCCCGGGCTGGTGCGCGAGACCGTGCGGCGCGGGCACGAGCTCGGGGTGCACGGCTGGCGTCACGACCGGCCCTGGCGGCCCGCGTTCGCCCGCGACGCCGAGGAGGTGGCCCGGACCGTCCGGGTCGTCCACGACCTCACCGGCCGGCGCCCGCGCTGGTACCGCCCGCCGTACGGCATCCTCACCACCAGCCGCTGGCTGGCCGCCCGGCGGGCCGGGCTGCGTACGGTGCTGTGGTCGGCGTGGGGCAGGGACTGGACGGCCGACGCCACGCCCGGGTCCGTGCGGGCCCGGGTCGCCGCGGACCTGCGCGGCGGCGGCACCGTGCTGCTGCACGACGCCGACCGGTACTCGGCGCCCGGCTGCTGGCACGCCGCGCTCGGCGCCCTCCCGGCCATCGTGGAGGACTGCCGGGAGGCGGGCCTGACGGTGGGCCCCCTCCACGACCACGGCACGGCCCCGGCCCCGCCCGCACCCCGGACCGCCGTACCGGAGCCCGTGGCCGGGGGGTGATCGTGGCGGCGCGGCGGCGGGGAGTCGTACCGGCGGGGGCGGCCTCGCGTGTGCCGTGGTGCCGGGGCGGTGCCGGCGCGGGCGCCCGCCAGGCGGGCCGGCGGGGGCTCCGCCGTACGGGGGCGTGGGCGCGTGGCCGGGGCGTGGCCGCGGGCCCGGCGGGTGCGGGTGTGGTGGGTGTGCGGGGCGTGACTCCGGGGCCGATGGGTGCGGGTGTGGTGGGTGTGCGGGAGGTCCGGTGTTCCTTCGCCGGCCGGGGGGCCGGTGTCCTGTCGGCGGGGCGGGGGCCCGGCGAGCCCTGCACGGCGCCGCGGGGGTGCGCGGCACCGCCCGGCTCACAGGTCCGACAGGCCCTCCAGCGCGTCCCCCCGGAACAGCGCGTGCCCCCGGGCCACCCGGGCGGCGCGCTCCGGGGTGCCCTCCCCGAGGGCGTCCAGGGCCGTCAGGAGCGCGGGGCCGTCCGGGGCGAGGGCGCACAGGCCGAGGTCGGCCATCCGGTGTACGCCCTCCGCGCCGTGGCCGGGCAGCGGTCGGTGGGCGACCACCGGCAGGCCCGCGGCGAGCGCCTGTACGGCCGTCTGACCGGCCGCGTTGTCCACCAGGGCGTACCCCGCCGCCAGCAGCCCGGGCATGTCGTCGACCCAGCTCAGGGCCAGCGCGGCCGGCTCCCGGGACATCCGGGCGTACAGCCGCTCGTTGCGGCCGCACAGCACCACCGGCAGCCAGCCGGCCGCCGCCAGCAGCCGGGCGGTGGCGGCCGGCCGCGACGCGGCGCCCCACGCGCCGGCGGACAGCAGCACCGGGGGCCGGCCGGGCGCCCGCGCGGCGAACCGCTCCCGCCACCGCGCCGCGCCCAGGGCCGGGCCGCGGAAGGCGGGCGCCACCACCGGCCCGGTGGTGACCACGGACGCGGCGAGCGCCCGGCGCACCTGCGCCGCCGCCGTGTCCGTCAGGCACAGGTACCGGTCGTTGCCCGGGTGCAGCCACTGCCGGTGCACCGCGAAGTCCAGCAGGAACACGGCGCTCGGCACCCGCAGCGCCCCCTGGGCCCGCAGATGCCCGGTGAGCTGCGCGGCCAGATGGAAGACGGACACCACCACGTCCGCGCGCAGCCCCTCCACCAGGTCGGTCAGCCGGTCGCCGGCGAGCCGGGCCAGCGGTACCCCGCTGGGCCGCGGCCCGTCGCCCTCGCGCAGGAACGCGCCGTAGATCCCGGCGTACACCCAGGGCAGGTGGCGCACCGACGCCTGATAGCCGCGGCGCAGCCCGGTGCCCAGGCCGTACGGCAGCAGCCGCAGCACGTCGACCACCCGCGCCCGCCCGCCCCGGGCCTCGGTCCGGCGCGCGAGTTCGGCGGCCACGGTGTCGTGACCGGCTCCCATGCTCGCGCTGACGATCAGCGTCCGCCGCCGGCCGTCCGGCGTCTCGTGGTCGGTGCTCCGCACGGATTGACGTTTCTCCGCCGCGGCGGCGCCCAAACCGGCCGCCGGCCGGCCGGGTCACCCGTGCGTACCACCCCGCCGTGCCGGTGCCCGCCCCGCGGCTGCGAGCAGCCCGGCACGTGCCGGGCCGGGGGCATCGGTACGACGGCGGGTCGGCGGCGAGCACGGGAGGAGCCGTGAGGCGGTGGCGGCGCGGCCTGCACCGCGCGTGGCGGTGGCTGCGGATCCGGGCCCTCTTCGAGCACGGGCGGGAACTGGAGCTGATGCACCGGGCCATGGGGTTCGCCACCCTGGCCCTGGTGACGCTGGCGCCGCTGCTGATCGTGGTCGCCGCGGCCGACCCCCTGGTGCGCGGCGGCTTCGCCTCCTGGCTCACCGACGGCATGGGCCTGTCCGGCCGGTCCGCGCACGCGGTCACGGACGTCATCAGCCCGCCGCGCAAGGTCATCGGCACCACCAGCGTCCTCAGCGGCGTCCTGCTCGCCGTCTTCGGCGTGGCCTTCGGCGCCAGCGTGCAGAACGCCTACGAAAGGATCTGGGGCCTGGCGTCCGGCCCCTGGCACCGGGTGTGGCGGCAGGCGACCTGGCTGGTGGTGCTGACCGCGTACCTCTACCAGGAGGCGGCGACGAAGACGGCACTGCACGGCGGGCAGCGGATCACCCTGTCGACGGTGAGCGGCGCGCTGTTCTTCTGGTGGGGACAACGCTTCCTGCTGGGCGGCCAGGTCCGCTGGCGGGCGCTGCTGCCGGGCGCGCTGGCCACCGTCGTCGGCCTGATCGGCCTGCGGGCCTTCTCCCACCTCGTCTTCACCCCGCTCATCGTCACCAACGCCCTCAGCTACGGCGCCGTCGGCACCGTCCTCGTCGTGGAGTCCTGGCTCATCGGCGTCGGATTCGTCATCTACGGCGGTGCCCTGTTCGGCCGCTGGTTCACCGAGCACCACTGGATGCCCTCCCACCACGAGCCGGAGTGGACGGACGGGACCGACGAGCGGGACGCTCCCTAGGCGAGCTGCCGGCGCACCAGCTCGTGCAGCCGGCCCCCGGTGTCGGCGAGAAGTTCGGCCGGGCTGCCCTGCTGGACGATCCTGCCCTCCTCCATCACGATCACCCGGTCGGCGTCCAGGACGGTCGACAGCCGGTGGGCGATCACGATCCGGGTGGCGTTCAGCTTGCGGGTGCTGTCGATGACGACGCGCTGGGTGTCGTTGTCCAGGGCGCTGGTCGCCTCGTCGAGGAACAGGATCCGCGGGCGCCGGATCAGGGCCTGGGCGATCATCAGGCGCTGCCGCTGCCCACCGGAGATCGCGCCGTTGCCCGCCACGATGGTGTGCAGCCCCATCGGCATCCGCTGGATGTCCTCCGCGAGGCCCGCCAGCTCGGCCGCCGCCATCACCTCCTCCGGTGTGTACGGCTCCGCGCCGCAGATGACGTCCATGATCGAGCCGGAGAACGGCTGCGCGTGCTGGAGCACCACCCCGCACTGCCGGCGGACCGCCGACTGGTCCAGCGCCGCCAGGTCCTGGCCGTCGTACAGCACGCTGCCGGAGACCGGCCGGTCGAAGCCGATGAGCAGCCGCAGCAGCGTGGACTTGCCGCAGCCGCTCGGGCCGACGACCGCCACGAACTCGCCCGGCCGGACGGCGAAGGACACGTCGTCCAGGACCAGCGGGCCGTCGTCGGCGTACCGGAAGGACAGCCGGCGCGCCTCCAGCGCGCCCGACAGCGGCCCCGGACGGGTGCTCGCCGCCCGGACCTCGGGCCTGGCCTCCAGTACCGGCTTGATCTCCTCGAACAGCGGCAGCGCCGCCACCGACGACACGAACGCGCCGGTCAGCTGGGTGACCGAGGTCAGCAGCATGGTCACCGAGGTGTTGAAGGTCAGGAAGTCCGCCGCCGACATCGCGCCCTTGGCCGGGCCCGCCAGCAGCATGAACATCAGCAGGGTGCACACGGGGAGGTAGACCGCGCCCAGGACGGTGGTCAGGTTCTTGATCCGGCCCACCCGCTGCTGGAGTTCCCGGCCGCGCGCGAACTCGCGGGCCCAGGCCGCGTAGGCGTAGTTCTCGGCCGCCGCCACCCGCAGCTTGGGCAGCCCGCGCAGGGTCTGGAACGCCTGGTTGTTGAGCTTGTTGCCGAGCACCACCAGCCGTCGCTGCCAGCGCACCTGCCACAGGCCGAGCCCCGCGAACACCGCCGCGACGACGACCAGCATCCCGACCGCCGCGAGCGCCATCGGCACGCTGTACCACAGCAGCAGCCCCAGGTTCATCGCGCCGACCGTCACCGACTGGGCGACGACCGGGCCGACGCCCGCCAGCAGCCGGCGGATCGCGCTGATGCCCATCGCCGCACTGGCCAGCTCACCGGTCGACCGCCGGGTGAAGAACCGGGTGGGCAGGCGCAGCAGCCTGTCCCACACGGCCGGTTGCAGCGCCGCCTCGATCCGGCCCTCCAGACGCAGGATGGACAGGTTCTCCAGCAGGGTGAACGCCGCCGCGACCACCCCGCTCACCATCACCGCCAGGCACACCCGGACGATCAGGCCCTCCTCGGCCCTCGGCACGTACTCGCCGAGCACCTTGCCGGTCGCGATCGGCACCAGGGTGCCGATGGCCACCGTCACCAGGCCCGCGAGCAGCAGGTTGAGCAGATCGCCGCGGGTCCCGCGGAGGCTGAACCGCAGCAGCCCGAGCGGGGAGAGCGGCTTGTCGGGCAGCGGCCGGTAGAACATCACCGCCCGCGGCTCGAACTCCCCGGCGTTGTCCTTCCCGACCGGTGTCTCACGGCCGGTGCCCGGGTGCACGGCGACATAGCCGCCGCGCCGCCACAGCAGTGCCACCGGGGCGCCGGACAGCGCCCGGTGGCCGACCAGCGGGCCCGCGTTCTCCCGCCACCAGCGCCCCTCCAGGCGGACCGCGCGGGTGCGCACCCGGGAGGCCAGCGCGACCCGCTCCACCGGATCCAGCCGCTCGCTCGCGGTGCCGCTCCGCCCGGGCTCGGCGAGCGCGATCCCGGCCGCCCCGGCGACGAGCTCGCAGGCCGCGTAGGTGGCGTCCGCGTCGGCGGCCGTCGGGTGGCGGGCCGAGCGCTTGCCGATCGCGGCCAGCAGCGTCCGGTCGGCCTGCGCGCGCACCGCCTCGCCGGCCCTGATCCCGGCGGCGGTCCGCGACTCGTGCGCCTGCTCCAGCTGCTCGATCCACCGGTCCAGCGCGGTCAGCAGCCGGTACTGCTGGTCCACCATGCTCTGCCACAGCGCCGGGTCCATCAGCAGATCCGCCGCGGCCTCCGCGCCGTACAGCGAGCCGTACTGCACACTGCCCGGCGGCACCTGCATCCAGAACACGTCGTCGTCGGCGGGCGCGGCGGCGCGTTCGTCCGCCAGCGGCGCCTGGAAGAGGACCGACAGGCCCCGGCCGACGCCGAGCGCGACCGCGTACTCCAGCGGGCTGGAGGCCGGCGGCACGTACTGCGGGGTGCCGTACTCGTCGTAGGACCAGCTCTGGGTGGCGGCCGGCTGGTACAGCTCGCGCAGGCCGACGCGGTGCACCACACAGTCCCGGACCGGACGGGCCACCAGGGTGTGCCGGGGCCCGGCGACCGGGCCGAGCAGCAGCGTGCCCGCCTCCAGCCGGCCCAGGTGGTGCCAGTGGCCCTGCTGGGCGGCGTCCACCGCGAACAGGTCCAGCGCGCCGGCCGCGACCAGCCACACCACCTGCGGGCCTTCCAGGTCCAGGCGGCCGAGGCCGGCGCAGTCCAGCCGGGTGCCCAGCGACCCGAGCGCCCCGAGGACGAGGTCGCCTTCCTGCACGGACGTCATCTCACCGCTCCCTGACCAGCGCCGCGTACGCACCGCCGCGCGCCACCAGCTCCTCGTGCCGCCCGCGCTCCACGACCGTGCCGTGCTCCAGGACGACGATCTCGTCACTGTCGCGGACCGTGCTCAGCCGGTGCGCGATCACCACACAGGCGCAGCCGCGCCGGCGCAGGTTGTCCATCACCACCAGCTCGGTCTCCGCGTCCAGCGCGCTGGTCACCTCGTCCAGCACCAGGATGCTCGGCCGGCGCACCAGCGCCCGCGCGATCTCCAGGCGCTGGCGCTGCCCGCCGGAGAAGTTCCGGCCGTCCTGCTCGACCCGGCTGTGGATGCCGCCGGGCCGGCGCATCACCACGTCGTACAGCGCCGCGTCCTTCAGCGCCTCCACCACCGCCTCGTCGGGGATCGACGGATCCCACAGGGCCACGTTGTCGCGGACCGACCCCTCGAACAGGAAGACGTCCTGGTCGACGAAGGAGACCGAGGCGGCGAGCGCGCCGCGCGGGATGTCCTCCAGCCGGCGGCCGTCGATGCGGATCACCCCGTCCCACGGCGTGTACAGGCCCGAGATCAGCCGGGAGACCGTGGACTTGCCGCTCCCCGATCCGCCGACCAGCGCCACCTGCTGCCCGGGACCCACGGTCAGGTCGAAGCCGGTCAGCAGCGGCTTGTCGAGCGGGCTGTAGCCGAAGGTGATGTTCTCCAGCTCGACATGGCCGTGCAGCCGCCGGGCCGAGTCGCCGTCCGGGCGGGCGTAGAGCGGGTCGGTCCGGAAGTTCTCCACGTCCTTCAGCCGGGCCACGTCGGCCGCGAAGTCCTGGATGCGGCCCGCCACGCCGTTGAGCCGGGTCAGCGGCGCGGTGAAGCGGGCGACCAGCGCCTGGAAGGCGACCAGCAGGCCGACCGAGATGTGCCCCTCCACCGCGCGCAGTCCGCCGATCCACAGGATGAGCGCGCTGTTGAAGGTGGCGAGCGTCGGCGCGACCACGCCCAGCCAGGCGCTCGGCACGCCGAGCCGCTGCTGCTCCTCCAGCGTGGTGGCGTGCTGCCCGGCCCACTTGCGGAAGTAGCCGTCCTCACCGCCGGTCGCCTTCAGCGTCTCGATCAGCTGCAGGCCGGTGTACGAGGTGGTGGTGAGCCGAGCGGTGTCCGCGCGCAGCTTCGCCGTGCGGGTCGCGCGCAGCCGTACGACCAGCCGCATGGCCACCACGTTCAGCAGGGCCACGGCGATGCCCACGAAGGTCAGCTGGGGGTCGTAGGTGTACAGCAGGACCGCGTAGAGCACGACCACGATCGCGTCCACGCCGGCCGCCGCGAGGTCGCGGGCCAGGGTCTCGGCGACCTGGTCGTTGGACTGCAGGCGCTGCACCAGGTCGGCGGGGGAGCGCTGGGCGAAGAACGTCACCGGCAGCCGCAGCAGATGGCGCAGGAAACGGGCGCTGGAGAGGGTGGAGGAGATGATCCGGCCGTGCAGCAGGTTGGCCTGCTGGAGCCAGGTCAGCACCAGGGTGAGCAGCACACAGACGGCCATCGAGGTGAACAGCACGCCCAGCAGCGAGGTCTGCCCGCCGATGAGGAACGTGTCGATGTAGGTGCGGCTGAGCGCGGGGACGGCCGCGCCGACCGCCACCAGCAGCAGGCTGGCCAGCACCGCCGCCGGGAGGGTGCCGGCGGTGCCGCGCAGCCGGGCCGGCATCGCGCCGAGCACCCCGGAGCGGCGCCCGCCCCGGGTGAAGCCCTCGCCGGGCTCCAGCACCAGTACGACGCCGGTGAAGCTGCCGTCGAACTCCTCCATGGGCACGAAACGGCGGCCCTTGGCGGGGTCGTTGACGTACACCCCGCGTCGGCCGAGGCGGCGCCCCATGCCGTCGTAGACGACGTAGTGGTTGAACTCCCAGAACAGGATGGCCGGGGCCCGCACCTCGGCGAGGGCGGCCAGGTCCATCTGCATGCCCTTGGCGGTCAGGCCGTAACTCCGCGCCGCCTTCAGCAGGTTGGAGGCGCGGGAGCCGTCGCGGGAGACACCGCAGGCGATGCGCAGCTCCTCCAGTGGGACGTGCCGGCCGTAGTGGGCGAGGACCATCGCGAGGGAGGCGGCACCGCACTCGACGGCCTCCATCTGCAACACGGTGGGCGTACGGACCCTGCCGGTACGGGACTTGGGGGCCGGCCGCCTGGCGGGGGCCGCCCGTCTGCGGCCACGGGTTTCCTGGGCGGTGGTCACGGGAGCAGCCAATCGACGGGACGCTGGTCGGCGAGGTGGACGGAGCCGGTGGCGAGGGTCATGGACTCCAGCCGGAACGGCGGGCCGCCGGCGCTGGACCAGCGGTAACCGCTCTTGGTGGAGGGCGACTCGGCGAGTTCCACCAGGACGGCGACCGGGCGGCCCTTACGGGTGAACTGCTCGCCGAGCTGGCTGTCGCCGAGGAACGCGGCGATCGACCGGGCGGACTGCGTGTTGCGGTCCACCGACTTCACCGTGCCGCGCAGCACACCGTACCGCTGTGCCGGGACCGAGGAGACGGTCAGGTCGACGGAGGCGTGCGCCGGGATGGCGGCGGCGTTCTCGGCGGGCACGTACACGGTCGCGTACAGCGGGTCGGAGGGGTGGGCGACCTTCTCGACGGCGGCGACGTCGGTGCCGGTCTGGATGATCTGCCCGATCGACGCGGCGAGCGTGGTGACGCGGCCGGCGGCGACGGTCCGTACGACGGTCTCGCCTTGCTCCGTACGGACCTTCAGGACGGGCGCGTGCGCGGGCAGCCGTTCGCCCTGCCGGGCGAGGACGGCCGTGACCTGTCCGGCCACCGGGCTCTGGAGCAGGTAACTGCCCTGCCCGTGGGTGAGGATGGCGGGCGCGCTCACCGTGGAGGCGACCGAGCCGGTCACCGCCCACACGGAGGCGGCGGCCATGACGACGACGGTGACGCCGAGCGCGAGCCAGCCCTGCGGACGGGCCAGCCGCACCGGGAGGTCCAGTTCCTCCGGTGACTGGAGCTTGGCGAGGGCCTGTTGGCGGAACTGCACGGAACTTCCCTCACCTGTGGGGCAGACGCATCGGGTGACGCATGGGGTGGCACATCCGGTAGGGGGTGACACCTCCGGTTCGGAACGTCCGAGAGTCCCGGAGCCGGGAAACGGCTCCGGGACTTCGGTGGCACCGGGGTGCGGTCAGAGGCCGGCGACCAGGCCGTTGACCGGGGCGGTGTTCAGGCCGGTGACACCCTCGACGGTGCCGACGACCGTGTTGACCAGACCGGTCACGCCGGGGGCGATCTCGTTCACGGTGCCCAGGGTGCTGTTGAGGGTGTTCACGGACAGACCGCCGGAGACGTTGTCCAGCTCGGCGTCCGAGATCTCGACGGTCTCGACCTGGGGGGTGGAGTTCATGATGGAACTTCCCTTCATATGGATGACTTCACAAGGGGGGAGCGGCCCCCTCTGGGGACAGACGGACGGCCGCGACCGCGGGCGCCGGGCACCCGGCTCCGGGGAGCCCGCCGGTCCCCCGCGGTGCGATGGATCAAAGCACGCGCGCGGCGCGCGCTTCCAATCAACCAGGGCTCTCACCTGCGCACTTGGCTCCCGACGGGGCTCTTTGGTGCAGGCGTGCGCACGTCGTGTCGGCGACTCCTTCACATGCGGCACGGCATCGCCGCGACGGGCGTCTTGCGTGCCGGAACGCGAATCCGGCACTCCTCGCCAAAGGCGTGCCGTGGACCGCGCGGTTGTGCAGAACCCCTGGGGCCGGTGAGGCGCCTGGGTAACCGATGTGCAGATTCCCTGAAGGGGGGATTCCACTTGGCGTTGACAGCTGATCGTTACCGGCTAATAGCTGTCCGTAATTGACCGCCGGCGGCTGTGGGCGGTCATTGGCGGTCGCCTTCCCGGACCGGCCGGTCGGCCCCGGCGGTGAAGGGGGATTGAACACACCGCGCCGCCGGTGCGTACCTACGGCCATCCAGGCGCCGCGATACCCGCCCAGGTCCGCACGGCCCGCGAGCGGCAAGTTCCCCGTCCCGGGAGGTCGAGAAGGTTGAGTCACAAGCGAATGCCCCGGCGCAAGGCCGCGATGGCGGCGGGCGGTGTCGCGGCACTCGGCGCGGCGGCGTTCCTGCTGCCCCACGCCAACGCCTCCCAGGACGCGGGGGACGACGGCCGGGCGTCGGGCACCACCGGCACCACGAGGACCCTGCGGGCCACGGACGCCCCGGACCTCGACGCCCGGTTGCGGAAGATCCTCGGCGACGCCTTCGCCGGCTCCTACTACGACAGCGGCCGGCAGCAGCTCGTCGTCAACGTGGTCGGCGGCGACGACAACGTCATCGTCCAGGCGAAGAAGGCCGGCGCGGTCGTCCGCCAGGTGGCCCACAGCGCCGCCGAACTCAAATCCGCCGCACGGACCCTGAAGGCCGAGGCGACCATCCCGGGCACCTCCTGGGCCGTCGACCCGCGCACCAACAAGGTCCTCGTCACCGCCGACTCCACCGTGACGGGCGCCGAGTGGGCCCGACTGCGGTCCGCCGTGCGCGGCCTCGGCCCCGGCATGGCGACCCTGGACAAGACCACCGGCACCTTCAAGACGTTCGCCTCGGGCGGCGACGCCGTCTTCTCCCAGGCCCAGGGCGGCAGCGTGCGCTGCTCCCTCGGCTTCAACGTCACCGCCGCCGACGGCCGCCCCGCCTTTCTGACGGCCGGTCACTGCGGGGTGGCCGCCCGGAAGTGGTCCGACGCGGCGGCCGGCGAGCCGATGGCCACCGTCGACCAGGCCACCTTCCCCGGCGCGGGCGACTTCTCCCTCGTCACGTACGACGACCCGGGTACCCCGGCGCCCGGCGAGGTCGACGCCGGCGACGGCCGGACCGTGCCCATCCGCCGGGCCGCCGAAGCCACCGCAGGCCAGGCCGTGTTCCGGATGGGCTCCACCACCGGGCTGCACGGCGGCCGGGTGACCGGGCTCGACGCCACCGTCAACTTCCAGAGCGAGACCGACCCGGACGGCGTCGACACCGTCACCGGCCTGATCCGGACGGACGTGTGTGCCGAGCCCGGCGACAGCGGCGGGCCCCTGTTCACCCAGGACGGCAGCGCCCTCGGCCTCACCTCCGGCGGCAGCGGTGACTGCACCGGCGGCGGCGAGACCTTCTTCCAGCCGGTCACCACCGCCCTCCAGGCCACGGGGGCATCCCTGGGTGACGGAGGGGAGGGCGACCAGGCGGGGGCCGGTGGTGACCCGAGCGAGGGGGGCGGTGGCTCCTCGGTGCCCTCCCATGCCTCCGGTTCCGGCGGGGCGGACGACGGATCGTCGTCCCTCACCGGCACGCGCTGAGCGGACCGGCGCCCCTTGGGACTCCCCGGCCGGCCCCCCTCGGTTCCAGCCGGCGGGGAGCGGTCCGGCCCTCCTCCGGGAGGGCCGGACCAGGGCGGCGGGGGTTGGGGGCCGGGGCTTGGGGGCTCGGCGGGAGGGCACGGGCCGGGGCGGCCGGGGGCGGGGCGGGCGCCGGTGGTGTCGCGGTCCGTACCGGGGCCGGCGGCCGGGGGCCGGGGGCCGGGAGGGTTCAGTCGGTGTCGCGGGCGCGGAGCAGTAGGACCGCCACGTCGTCCACCCGTTCCCGTGCCGCCGCGCTGTGCCGGAGCACCTCGTCCGCCAGGCTCTCCAGCGGCTGGTCGCCGGCATCCGAGAGCAGCCCGCCGAGGTCCGCCAGCGCGTCCTCGATGTCGACGCCGCGGGACTCCACCAGCCCGTCGGTGTACAGGACGAGGACCGAGCCTGGGGCCAGGGACACCTCGGTCGTGGGGTACGCGGCCGAGGCGTCGACGCCGAGCAGCGGGCCTCCGGCCAGGTCCAGCACCCGTACCTTCCCGTCCGGCCGGCGCAGCAGCGGCGGCGGATGGCCCGCCCGCGCCATCACGGCCCGCCCGTTCGCCGGGTCCAGCCGCAGATACAGACAGCTGGCGAACAGCTCGGCGCCGAGATCGATCAGCAGCCGGTTGGTGCTGCTGATCACCTCGTGCGGCGCCTGCCCCACCGTGGTGTACGCTCGGACGCCGGTGCGGATCTGTCCCATCAGACCCGCCGCGGTCACGTTGTGCCCCTGCACGTCCCCGATCACCGCCGCCGCCAGCGGCCGGGCCGGCACCAGGTCGTAGAAGTCGCCGCCGATCTCCATGCCGTGGGTGGCGGGCAGATAGCGGGCCGCCGCCTCGATGCCGGGCAGCGGCGCCAGCGAGTGCGGCAGCAGCGCCTGCTGGAGGCCGTGCGCCAGGCTGTGTTTCGCGTCGTAGAGCCGGGCCCGCTCCAGGGCCTGCGCGATCAGCCCGCCGAGCGAGGTCAGCACCGCCCGCTCGTCGGCCGGGAACACACGCGGTTCGGCATACGCCAGTACGCAGGTGCCCACCGGCCGGCCGGACGCGATCAGCGGCAGATACGCCCAGGCCGCGAAGCCGTCCGGGGTCTCGTGCCGGCTCGGATACAGCCGCTCCAGGTGCGCCCGGGAGTCGAAGAACGCCGGCACCCCGGTGCTGAGCGCCTGCGTGCCCGGGGTCCGCTCGGCCAGCGGCAGCCCCTCGAACCGCTCCACGATGTGCGGGTCCCGGTAGCCGCGGTGCCCGAGCACATGCAGCCGCCCGCCCTGCGAGCCGAGGATCGCCATCGCCTGGCTGCCGACGGCGGGGGCCACCTCGTCCCAGACCAGCTGCACCACGTCCCGCACGCCCACCGCCTCGGTCAGCGCGCCCGCCAGGCTCAGTACCTGGGAGATCGTCACCAGCCGGGACGGCCCCGGACCAGCCTGCCGGGCCCCGTGCGGGGCCTCCGTCACCGAGTGGGCCCGGCTGACGCGCACGCTCAGCCCGGTCGTGCTCGGGTACAGCCGGAACCACAGCCAGTCCCCGGGCGGGCGCAGCGCCACGAACGACGCCATCTGCTGGCTGAGCAGCGCCGCCCGGTAGCGGTCCTCGTACATCGGTTCGTTCAGCCAGGGCACCGACGCCCACAGCGGTGTGCCGAGCAGGTCCCCGGCGGGCCGGCCGAGCAGCTCGGCGGCGGCCGGGTTCACAAAGCCGATCCGGCCGTGCAGATCCAGCGAGATCAGGCCGTACGGCAGCCGGGACACCAGTCGGGCCGCCTCGACCAAGCCCAGCGTCTCCGCCACCGTCGCGGCTCCGGCCACCGAGGACGCCTGCGCGTCCTCCCCCGGGCCGGACGTCCGGTGCCGCGGCGCCGACCGTTCCAGCCGCAGCGCCAGCCGCTCGCAGGCCGCCCGCAGATGGTCGCGTTCGGCGTCGGACAGTTCCGGCGGATGCCCGCCGGGCCAGGTCACGAACACCGCGCCGTACACCTGCCGCTCCGTCGCCACGGGCAGCGCGGCCAGCGCGAACGGATACGGCAGCACCACCGCGATGCGCGGATAGGAGCGGGCCATGTCGTCCTCGCCGCCCACCCAGACCAGCCGCCGTTCGCGCACCGCGTCCGCCACCGGCAGCGGGGCGCTCAGCCCGACCCGCTCCCATGGCGCCGCGAACGCCCGGGGCATGCCCGCGTGCACCGCCATCTCCAGGACCGGTTCGTCGGGGCTCAGCAGATACACCGCGCCGGAGTGCGCGTGGACCTCGTGCATCATCGACACCAGGGCAAGCGACAGCACCGGCTGGGCGGCCGTCGCCCCGTCGGCCGCGGGTGCCGGTTCCGGCGCCGGCCCGTCGGACACGCCGACCACCTCCTCCGGTCGCGCGCCGCGTCCAGGGCACAAGACTCCCTCGGGGCGGCGCCCGGCGCACGGCGAGCGCTCCCGGCGCCCGGACGCGGCCGGCTCCGCCCACCGCGCCGGCCGCTTCCACGAGGGGCGGCGCCGTCGGGAAAGGGGCGCGCGGCCGGCCGGTGTCGAGGGGCCCGGCGCGGTGGGGCGCGGCTCGGTGGGGCGTGCGCGTCGGAATGGGGCGCGCGGCCGGGCAGGCGGTGCGCGAGTGGTGTACGGGTGTCCTCCGCGCGCCCCCTTGTCACGCCACCATGGCCGAAAACGTGCGCTGAGGAAGGGACGGACGTGTTCCGGGTCCCCGAGGGGGCCGGTACCGGGTCGTGGCAGCGCGGTCGGCCCGGGAGGACCGCCGGAGAGCCGGGTCCGCCCCACGGCGCGTCGGGCCGTCGTCCGGGCCGGACGGCCCGGCGTGTCCCATGGCCGAATCGTCACGCCAGATCAGGCAAGGTTCGGCCAACCCGTCGTACTGGCCGGTAAGCGCCGGTCGGGGTGTTCCGGGCGGCGAACGACGTCCCACACGCGTCCCTTCGGCATCTTTTTTCCCGTGGCCGGTTTGCGGGTGAGGCGCCGGGGCACACGCGGTGGCGGCCATCCGGCCGCCGTGCCCTCCCGCGTGAAGAGCCCGGTGGAGCGGGCCGGACAATGACGCAAAAGCACCTGCTCGGTACTCTCCGTTCAACTTCAGGGGGTTGCTTGCGGGTGACGCACCGTGAAGACTGTGGCCGAGTTCCCTCGAAACGAAGGTGTCCCGGGGTGTGCACCATGCCCATCGTGGGGTGGCAGGCGCTCATCACGGGATGACGGACGCCGAGAACGCGTCATCTCGCACCTCGTTTCGAACGGCCGGGGCTGGGGGCCCCGCTGTCCGTACAGGAGCCGGGAGGGTCCCGCGTCATCGCCGCGCGGGAGGTATCGCCGAGGGGATGGGTTATGTCGGATTGGTGCGCCACACCACCGGGCTCGCCGCGGGGCCGTGGCCGGCCGCGCGGCCGCCGTGTCCTGTACCGCACGTGTCGAGGGACATAGGCCCACCCCCGCGTCCCGCGGACGGCGACCGACCGTCCCGCCGCACACCGCCAAGGCCGCGCGGACCACGCGCCGCCCCGGTCCGATGTCCGGAAAAGCGTCGGCACAGCCGTGTCCGGAACCGTTCGCGGAGCCGGCCGGCCCGGCGCCCCGAAGGCCTTGGTGTGCGTGAACTCCTCCATGCCCGCACGCCGGCCGCTAGCAAGGAGACAAGGTGATCAGCAAGCAACCGACGGGCCAACGGCCCCTGTTGGAGGAGTTGCCCGACCGCTGGCGGGGCTTACGCGAGGCCGGGCCGGTGCGGTACGACGAGACACAGGGCGTCTGGCAGGTGCTGGACCACGCGTCGGTCGCCACCGTGCTCGCCGACCCGGCGACGTACTCCTCGGACCTGTCCGCGCTCACCCCCGCCCAGCCCGACTTCGAGACCTTCCGGCAGGGCAACTTCGTCGGCATGGACCCGCCGCGGCACCGCACCCTCCGCACCCTGGTGAGCCAGGCGTTCACCCCCCGGGTCGTCCAGGGACTCGGACCCCGGATCGAGGCCGTCTGCGCCCGGCTGCTGGACACCGTCGCCGACCGCGACCGGTTCGACCTGGTCGACACGCTGGCCTACCCGCTGCCGATCATCGTCATCGCCGAACTGCTCGGCATCCCGGCCGGCGAGCACCGGCTCTTCCAGGAGTGGGCGGGCGTCCTGTTCGGCGGCGACCAGCTCGGCGAGGCGCCCGACATGGCCGACCTGGAGCGGGCGCTGCAAGCCATCGCCCCCACGGTGCGCGAGATGAACGGCTACATGCTGGAGCACATCCGCGCCCGCCGCGCCGACCCCGGCGACGACCTCACCAGCAGACTCATCGCCGCCGAGGCGGACGGCGTGCGCCTGCGGGACGAGGAGATGGTCGGCTTCGTGGCGCTGCTGCTGGTCGCCGGGCACATCACCACCACCGCGCTGCTCGGCAACGCCGTCGTCGCCTTCGACCGCCACCCCGGCACGGACGCCGCGCTGCGCGCCGACCCCGCGCGCATCCCGGCCGCCGTCGAGGAGATGCTGCGCTGGCTGCCGCCCTTCCCGGAGCTGGGCCGCCGGGTCACCCGGCCCGTGGTCCTCGCCGGCCACGACCTCCCGGCGGACACCTTGCTGATGGCCCATCTGGGCGCCGCCAACCGGGACCCCGCCCGGTTCGCCGATCCCGATGTCTTCGACGTGACCCGGAGTCCCAATCCCCATCTGACCTTCGGGCACGGCATCCACTTCTGTTTCGGCGCACCCCTGGCCCGGCTGGAGGCACGGATCGCCCTGCGTATGTTGCATGAACGATTCCGCATGCTGGCGATCCCCTCCTACGAGGACATCGCCTATCAGAACCCGGCCGTCATCGTCGGCGTACGACACCTGCCCGTCGAGGTCGGCAGACCCTAGTCCCGGCGCGTGCAGCGCCCTCCGGCCGGCCCCCGCACCGCTCGTCACGGGCCGGACCGGCACGCCCGCACCAAAGACCCAGCCAACGGAGTCCCCTTCTCATGCCGTACACCATCCCCGCCGCTCCGGCCGCCTCCCGGGCACCGTCCCCGTTATCCCGGGAGTCGCGGAAACCGCACCGGGAGTTGCAGGACCGTCTCGACGTCCTCGCCGAAACCCACCGGGTGCCCGGAGCCCAACTGGCCCTGGACACCGGCACGGAGCTGATCACCGTGCACACCGGCACGGCCGACGTCACGACCGGCAGCCCCTTTACCGCCGACACCGCCGTCCCGCTGGGCTCGCTCACCAAACCCTTCACCGCCGCGCTCGTACTGCTCCTGGCCGACGACGGCGACCTCGACCTGGACGAACCCGCCGCCGATCAGCTCCCCGAACTGGCCGCGATACCCGAGGTGACGATACGTCACCTACTGACCCACACCGGCGGGTTGCCCACCGGGCCCGATTCGGATACCGCCGCGACGACCACCGCCGCCCGCTATCTCGCGGCCGTCTGCACCGACAGCGACCTGCTGTTCGCGCCCGGCACCGACTTCTCCTACTCCAACGCCGGCTATGTCGCCGCCGGACGGCTGGTGGAGACGGTCACCGGCATGCCGTGGCCCGATGCGGTCCGGGCGCTGCTCCTCGAACCCCTCGGCATCCGGCCCGCGTTCACCGGCGACGCCTCGCCCCCCCGCCCCGTGGCCGCCGGGCACGCCGTCAACACCGCGACCGGGCAGGCCCGCCCGGCCCGGCAGAACCTGGCACCGCTGGAGGCGCCGGCCGGCGCGCTGCTCGCGAGCGCCCTGGACCTGGCCGCGTTCGGCAACGCGCTCACCGGCCGCTCGGACCTGCTGCCGCCCGCCGTCGCCAAGGAGATGCGCCGGCCCGAGAGCGCCGCCCGCCCCGGCACGCTGGCCGACGGCTGGGGTGCGGGACTGGCCCTGTACCGGCGGGACGGCCGGGTCTGGTGCGGCCACGACGGCAACGCCCAGGGCACGTCCTGCCATCTGCGGGCGGACCCGGAGAGCGGGGTCGTGGTCGCCTTCACGGGCAACTCCGCGTCCGCGACCGCGCTGTGGCGGGACCTCGCCGAGGAGGTGTCCCGGATCACCGGCATCCCGGTGCCGGCCGGCGTACACCCCGTGGAGCGGGGGCGGCCCGTCGACCTGCCCGGCTGCGCGGGCACGTACCGCAACGGCACGACGACCTACCGCGTCGCGCCCGGCCCCGACGGCGCGCCGGCCCTCTCCGTGGACGGGGACCTGCCCCTGCCGCTGGTCTGTTACGCCGACCTGTCCTGCGATCTGCGCGATCCGGCCACCGGGCGGCTCGAACCCGGCGGACGATTCCACCGCGATCCGGCCACCGGCCGGGTCGACCGGGTACAGATCTCCGGACGCACGGCGCGTCGGACCGACGACGACTGAGGCGGGACGCCGTCGGTACCGGGTCGGTGCCGGTATCGGTGCCGTGCCGTGCCGGTTCGGGCCTGCTCCGGGACTGATGCCGTGCCGGTTTCGGCTCCGGTTGCGGCTCCGGTTCTGGTTCTGGTTCCGGTTCCGGTGCGAGTCTCGCTTGGGTTCCGGATTCGGTTCCGGTTGTGGGTTCGTGGGTGCGGTGTGGCCGGTTGCGCGGTACGGCCGGCGGGGAGCCGGTGGCTGCCGTGGGCCGGGGCCCGGTCGTGGTCTCGGCCGGTGCTGTGTGGTCCGGAGCTGGTCCGGCCCGACGGGTTCGGCCCGACGGGTTCGGCCGTCGCCGGAGACCGGCGGTGGGCCGCCCGGAACCGCCCCGTGCCCGGCGGTCCAGAGCCGGCCTCGGCCCCCGGCCCCGGTGGGCCGGTCCGCACCCCGGCGGCTCCGTGGCCGGCCGGACGCCCCGGCTGCACCCGCGCCCACACCGGTCACCGCTCCCGTACACCAGGCACCGCCGCACCGCATCGTCGCCCCGTCACGCACTCCCGGTGACCCGCGCCCGCCCCCCCGCCCCGGGACCACCGGGGCCGCCCCGCGCCGTATCGCCCCGCTCTCCGAAGGACTTCACCCATGACGGACCTGCACGACAAGCCCGCTCCGGCGTCCCCCCTGCCGCAGGCCGGCCCCGCCGCCGGCCTGCCGGAGAGCGGTGCGGCACCGGCGCATCCGACGCTCGGCGAGCTGTTCACCGCCTGGGTGGCCCGGACCCCGGACGCACCGGCTCTCACCGACGGGCGGCGGACCTGGACCTACCGCGAACTGGCCGCCCGCGCCGACCGGTTGGCCGCGCACCTGGTACGACGCGGAGCCGGACCGGACCGGGTGGTGGCCCTGGTCCTGCCGCGCTCCATGGAGCTGATCGCGGCCGAACTGGCCGTCGCGCGGGCGGGCGCCGCCTTCCTGCCCGTCGACCCCGCCTACCCCGCCGAGCGCCGGGCGCTGATGCTCGCCGACGCCGGTCCCGCCGTCACCCTCGACGATCCGCGCCGGGTCGGCGAACTGCTGGAGAGGGGCGGGCCGTCGGCCGCCGAGGACGGCACGGAGCGGCCGGCCGGCGCCGGCGCCGGCGCCGACCACGCGGCGTACGTCATCTACACCTCCGGCTCCACCGGCACCCCCAAGGGCGTCACGGTCACCCACCGCGGCCTCGGCGGCTTCACCTCGGCCGCCGTCGAACGGTACGCGGTGGGCCCCGGCGACCGGGTGCTCCAGTTCTCGTCGCCGAGCTTCGACGCCTCCGTGCTGGAGCTGTGCGTGTCCGTCCTGTGCGGCGCCACGCTGGTCGTACCGCCGCACGGGCCGTGGCTGGGGGACGAACTCGCGGCGGTCCTGGACGAGCACCGCGTCACCCACGCCTTGATCCCGCCCGCCGCGCTGGCCACCCTGCCCGACCCCGCGCGGGGCACCGGGCGCCATCTGCGCACGCTGATCGTGGGCGCCGAGGCCTGCCCGGCGGGGCTCGTGGACCGCTGGGCGCCCGGCCGCCGCATGATCAACTCCTACGGTCCTACCGAGGCCACCATCGTCGCCACCTGGACCGGGCCGCTCACCGCCGGCCGGGGCACCCCGACGATCGGCGGGGCCCTGCCGCACACCCGCGTGTACGTCCTGGACGCCGCGATGCGGCCGGTGCCGTCCGGCGCGGACGGGGAGTTGTTCGTCGGTGGGGACGCGGTGGCCCGCGGGTACCTGGGCCGGCCGGGACTGACCGCCGCCCGCTTCGTCGCCGACCCCTTCGGGGCGCCCGGCGCGCGGCTGTACCGCACCGGGGACCGGGCACGCTGGACCGCCGACGGGGAACTGGAGTTCCTGGGCCGGCTGGACCGGCAGGTGAAGATCCGCGGCTTCCGCATCGAGCCGGGCGAGATCGAGGCGGCCCTGCGGCGGGCCGGCGGCGGGGCGGTGGGCGAGGCGGTGGTCGTGGTCCGCGAGGACGACCCGGGCCACCAGCGCCTCGTCGCCTACGTCACCCCGGCGCATCGACCGGCACCCACCGCCCTGGCCGACACGGTGGAACGACCAGCACCTACGGCCCCGTCCGACACGGCGCAGCCCCGCGATGTCGTCGACCCGGCCGACGCTGCCGGGGGGCGCGCTACCGCCGACCCGGTTGACGCCGCCGCCATGGCCGACACGGCCGGGCCCCGCGCTGCCACCGCATCGGCCGGCGTCGCCGAGGCGCGTGATGCCGCCGACCCGGCCGACGCCGAGACGCGTGACGCCGTCAACCCGGTTGACGCCGACGAGACGCGCGGCGTCGACGACCCGGCCGACACGACCGAGCCCCGCGATGCCGCCGGCCGGGTCGACGCTGCCGAGTCGGCCGGCGTCCTGCCGCTTGATGCTGCTGGGCCGGCCGGTGCTGTCGTGCCGCTTGATTCTGCCGGGTCAGCCGGTGCTGTCGTGCCGCTTGTTGCCGCCGGGCCGGCCGGCCCCGCCGCACCGCTCGATTCCGCCGACCCGGCCGGCACGGCCGAGCCGATCGATCCCGCCGCCCTCCGTGCCGCCGTAGCAGCTCTGTTGCCCGCGCACATGGTGCCCGCCGTCGTCGTGGTGCTGGAGCGGATGCCGCTCACCCCGCAGCACAAGATCGACCGGCGGGCGCTGCCCGCGCCGGAACGCACGGTCGCGGCCGGGCGGGTGGCGCCCCGGTCGGCGCCGGAGCGGGCGCTCGCCGCGATCTGGGCCGAGGTACTGGGCGTCGACGCGGTCGGCGTGACCGACGACTTCTTCGACCTGGGCGGTGAGTCCCTCCTCGCCGCCCGGGTCCTCGCCCGGGTCCGGGAGGAGCTGGGGGTCCGGCTGACCGTGCGGGACGTGTTCACCGCGCGGACCGTCGCCGCCCTCGCCCCGCTGCTCGCCGACCCGTCGGCCGCCGCGGCCCCGGAGCCGATCCCGCCGGCCCCGGCCGAGGGTGTCCTGCCGCTGTCCAGCGCGCAGCGACGACTGTGGTACCTGGACGACCTCTCCGACGGCGGCACCGAGTACAACACCGGCGTGGCCCTGCGGTTGCGCGGCACCCTGGACCCGGACGCGCTGCGCCGCTCCCTGCACCGGCTCGCGGCCCGCCACGCCTCCCTGCGCACCACCTTCGCCACCGCCGACGGCCAGGGCGTGCAGCGGGTCGCGCCGGAACCGGAGCTGCCGCTGCGGACGGCCGACCTCTCCGGCGCACCCGACGCGGAGGACGCCGTCGAGGCGCTGCTCACCGCGGAGTTGAACCGACCCTTCGACCTGGCGGCCGGCCCGCTCACCCGGGCCCTGCTCGTCCGGCTGGGTGCCGAGGAGCACGTCCTGCTCCTGGCCCAGCACCACATCGTCACCGACGGTTGGTCGATCGGCATCCTCACCCGCGAACTCGCCGCCCTCTACCACGCCGAGACCACCGGTGAGCCCGCCGGCCTGCCCGAACCCGCCGTACAGTACCCGGACTTCGCGCTGTGGGAGCGGCGGCGGCGGGCCGGTGACGCGGACACCGCCGATCTCGCCTACTGGAGACGGCACTTGGCGGGACTCCAGCAGCTGGAGCTGCCCACGGACCGGCCGCGTCCCCCCGTGCGCACCACCACCGGCGCGGCCCACCGGCACGCCCTGCCCGCCGAGTTGACGACCCGGCTGCGCCACCTGGCCGCCGGACGCGGCACCACGGTCTTCACCCTGTTCGCGGGCGCCGCCGCGCTGCTGTTCTCCCGCTACTCGGGACAGCGCGACATCGCGTTCGGCACCGTCACCACCGGCCGCGGCCGGCGGGACCTGGAGGAGGTGCCCGGATTCTTCGCCAACACGGTGGTGCTGCGCGGCGAGGTCGACGAACGGGCCACCGTGGACCGGTTCGTGGAGAGCGTGCGGACGACCGTGCTGGACGCCTTCGCCCATGACGGTGTGCCCTTCGACCGGGTGGTGGAGGAACTCGCCCCGCCCCGCGACCCCAGCCGCACCCCGCTGGTCCAGGCGCTCGTCGTCCAGCAGAGCCCGCTGCCCGTGCCGCCGCTCGCCGGAGGGCTGCGCCTGGCCGAGCATCCGCTGCCCCGCCCGGCCGCCCGCTTCGACCTGGTCCTGGAGTTCACCCCGGACCCGGACGGCGGCACGCTCCTGACCGCCGAGTTCAACACGGACCTGTTCGACGCGGCGACCGTCGCCCGGATGACCACCCACCTGCACCGCCTGCTGGAGGGCATGGCGGACGGCCCGGGCCGCACACTGGCCGAACTGCCCATGCTCTCCGCCGAGGAGCAGCGCACCCTGGTGGACAGCTGGAACCCGCCCGCCCGCCGGCTGCGGGAGACCGGGCACGCCACGCTGCCCGGCCTGCTGCACGCCCAGGCGGCCCGCACCCCGGACCGTACGGCGGTGATCTGCGGACCGGACCGGCTGGCGTACGCCGAGGTGGCCCGGCGCGCCAATCGGCTGGCCCGGCGGCTCGTCGCGCGCGGCGCGGGCCCGGAGACCCTGGTCGCGCTGTGCCTGCCGCGCACCGCCGACCTCGTGCCCGTGCTGTGGGCGGTGCTCTCCTCGGGCGCCGCCTACCTCCCCGTCGACCCCGGCTACCCCGCCGAGCGGGTCGCGCTCATGCTCGCCGACGCCCGGCCCGCCCTCGTCGTCACCACCCGGGAGACCGCCGCCGCCCTGCCCCCCGACTGCGACCCGCTGTTCCTGGAGGACGGCACCGACCCCGCGGTGCCCGACACGGACCTGACCGACGCCGACCGGCTCCGCCCGCTGCTGCCGGACCATCCCGCGTACGTCATCTACACCTCCGGTTCCACCGGCCGCCCCAAGGGCGTCGTGGTCACCCACCGCACGGTCGCCGCGCTGGCCCGGTGGGCGGGGGAGCGGTTCGGCACCGAGGGGCTGGACCATGTGATCGCCGCGACCTCCCTCAACTTCGACGTCTCCGTCTTCGAACTGCTCTGCCCGCTGACGGCCGGCGGCACCGTCGAGGTGGTCGCCGACCTGCCGGCCCTCGCCGACGGCACCGGACCACGGCGGGCCGGGCTGCTCAGCGGCGTGCCGTCCGTCGTCTCCCGGCTGATCGCGGGCGGCACCGCGCCCGTGACCGCCGGCACCGTCGTCCTCGCCGGCGAGGCCCTGCCCGCCCAGACGCTGCACGAGCTGCGCGCCGCCCTGCCCGGCTGCCGCGTCGCCAACATCTACGGGCCCACCGAGGCCACCGTGTACGCCACCGCCTGGTTCGCCGGGGAACGCCTGCCCGACCAGGCCCCGCCCATCGGCGCCCCGGTGGCGCTCACCCGGGCCTATGTCCTGGACGGCGCCCTGCGTCCCCGACCCGTCGGTGTCACCGGCGAGTTGTATCTCGGGGGCGGTGGGCTGGCCCGCGGCTACCTGAACCGTCCCGGACTGACCGCCGCCCGGTTCGTCGCCGACCCGTTCGGTGCGCCGGGGGAGCGCATGTACCGCACCGGCGACCTGGTGCGCCGCCGCGCCGACGGCACGCTGGAGTACGTCGGCCGGACCGACCAGCAGGTCAAGGTGCGCGGCTTCCGCATCGAACTGGGCGAGGTGGAGGAGGCGTTGCGCGGCTGCGCCGGTGTGGCCGGGGCCGCGGCCACCGCCGCCACCGACCGGGACGGCCACCGGCGCCTGGTCGGCTACGTCGTCCCGGCCGCCGGACGGCGGACCGAACCCGAGGCCGTACGCCGGGAACTGGGCCGGACGCTGCCCGACTACATGGTCCCGTCGGCCGTCGTCGTACTGGACGCCCTGCCGCTCAGCCCGAACGGCAAGCTCGACCGCGGCCGGCTCCCCGACCCCGGGCCCGCCGTGCGCGCGGTACGGCATGTCGCGCCCCGCACACCCACCGAGCGCGTGCTCGCCGCGATCTGGTCCGAGGTGCTGCGGGTGGAGCGGATCGGCGTCGACGACAACTTCTTCGAGCTCGGCGGCGACTCGATCCTCAGCATCCAGGTGGTGGCCCGTGCCCGGCAGGAGGGGCTGCCGCTGACCTCCCGGGACGTCTACCGGCACCAGACGGTGGCCGCCCTGGCCCGCCGCGCGGACGCCGCCGGCGGCCCGCGCGAGGCCGCCCCCGCACCGGAGGCGGCCACCGGCACCGCCCCCCTGACCCCCATCCAGCGCTGGCTGTTCGACACCGCCGCCGAACGCGCCGGCCACTTCGCCCAGGCGCTGTCCGTCCGGCTGCCCGACGACCTGGACCCGGCGGCGCTCCAGGACGCGCTGAACGACCTGGTCGCCCACCACGACGCCCTGCGCTCCCGCTTCACCGCCGACGGCCCGGGCGGCGCCCCCGCCTGGGTGGTCGACGAACGGGCGCCCCGCCTCCGTCTGGCCCGCCACGCCGGACCGGAGACCGACACCCCCCACTTCGGACCCTTCGACCTCGCCCGGGGGCCGCTGCTGCGGGCCGTGCTGCACGACACCGGCGCCGGCCGGCCTCCGGTGCTGCACCTCGCCGTCCACCACCTGGTGGTCGACGGCGTCTCCTGGCGGCTGCTGCTGGAAGACCTGGACCGCGCCTACCGGGCCCGCCGCGCCGGCCGCGACGGCGCCGCCGCGCTGCCCGCCAAGTCCTCGCCGCTGCGCCAGTGGGCCCGCCGGCTCGCCGCCCACGCGGCGGACGGCGGCTTCGACGACGAACGCGAGTACTGGGCGCGGGCCCTCCCCGAGACCGGCCCCGCCCTGCCGACGGGACCCGCCGGCACCTACGCCCGGCAGCGCGCGGTCACCGTCCGGTTGAGCCCCGAGGACACCTCGGCGCTGCTGCGCACCCTGCCCGACACCTACCGCACCCGGGCCAACGACGTCCTGCTCGGCGCCCTCGGCCGGGCCCTGTGCGGCTGGAGCGGCCTGGACCGGGTCCTGGTCGACGTCGAGGGACACGGCCGCGAGGAACTCTTCCCCGACCTCGACACCAGCCGCACGGCCGGCTGGTTCACCACCCGGTACCCCGTCGCGCTCGCCGTCCCCGAGGACGCCGGCTGGGACACCGTACTGAAGCGGGTCAAGGAGCAGCTGCGCGCCGTACCCCGGCACGGCCTGGGGTACGACGTCCTGCGCCGGCTCGCCGGTCCCGGGGCGGCGCCGCCCGCCCCGCAGGCGCACATCAGCTTCAACTACCTGGGCCGGATGGAGCTGCCGCGGGACCCCGAGGGCCTGTACCGGGGCACCGTACGCCCGCTGGAGCTGGACGCCGACCCGGCCGCCGCCCGCCCGCACGCCCTGGAGGTCGTCGGACAACTCGTCGCCGACCGACTGGAGTTCACCTGGTTCTACGCCGACGGGCCGCAGCGCGAGGAGGAAGTCGCGGACCTTGCCGGGCGGTTCGCCGCCGCGCTCGCCGACCTGGCCCGGTACGCCGCCCGGCCGGGCGCCGCCGGCCGTACCCCGTCCGACTTCCCGCTGGCCCGGCTCGACCAGGCCACCGTCGACCGGATCACCGGCCCGGACCCGGCGGCGGTGGCGGACGTGTACCCGCTCACCCCCACCCAGGCGGGCATGCTCTTCCACGGCCTGTCCCCGGACGACCGGGGTGTCTACCTCCAGCAGCTGACGTTCGTCCTGGACGGCGTGCCCGACCCGGGCGCCCTCGCCGCCGCCTGGCAGCACGTGACCGACCGCACCGAGACGCTGCGCGCCCGGGTCGTCTGGCAGGACGTGCCCGAGCCGCTGCTGGTGGTGGCGCGCCACGCGGACCTGCCGGTCACCCACTGGGACTGGCGCGACCTGAGCGGGGACGAGCGCCGCGCCCGCCTGGACGACGTACTCGCCCGGGACCGCGCGGAGGGCATCGACCTCGGGCGGGCCCCGCTCCAGCGCCTGCTCCTGATCCGCCTGTCCGACACCGCCGTCCGCGTGGTGTGGACCTTCCACCATCTGCTGCTCGACGGCTGGAGCATGTTCCAGGTCCTCTCGGACGTCTTCGCCCACCACGCCGGAGCAGCCCCCGACACCCTCCCGCACCGCCCGCCGCACCGCGAGTACGTGGCCTGGCTGCGGCAGCGCGACCCCGCCCCGGCCGAACGGCACTGGCGACGCAGGCTGTCCGGACTGACCGAGTCGACCCGGCTGCCCTACGACCGCGAGCCGCGCGAGGCCCACCGCGCCGAGTCCACGCACGCCGTGCGCCGCACGCTGCCCCCGGCCGCCACCCGGGCGCTCCAGGAACTGGCCCGGACCTCCGGCCTCACCCTCAACACCCTGGTGCAGGGCGCCTGGGCGCTGCTGCTGGCCCGGCAGGCCGGCCGGGACGAGGTGGTGTTCGGCACCACCGTCGCCGGACGGCCGCCCGAACTGCCCGGCGCCGACACCATGACCGGCCTGTTCATCACCACCCTGCCCACCCGGGCCGCCGTCCCCGGCCACGGCACCCTGCTGGACTGGCTGCGCGCCCTCCAGCACGACCAGAGCGAGGACCGCCGCTTCGACCACCTGCCGCTCACCCGGCTGAAGACGTTCACCGGGCTCCCCGAGCGGACCGGGCTGTTCGACAGCATCGTGGTCTTCGAGAACTACCCGGTGGACGACGGCCTCGCCGCCGCCCACGGGCTGCGCCTGAGCGGCCTGGAAGGCGTCGAGACCACCAACTACCCGCTGAGCCTGACCGCCTACCCCGGCCCCGAGCTGACCCTGCGGCTCGGCTACGACCCCCGGCTGTTCGACGCCGGCACGGCCGAGCGCATGGCCGAGTACCTCACCGTCCTGCTCACCCACCTGCCGGCCGGCTCCCACCGCCCGCCCGCCCGGCTCCCGCTGCTCGCCCCGGACCGCCGCGAGCAGGTGCTGCGCGCCTGGAACGACACCGCCACCGACCTGCCCGAGACCACCGTCGCCGCCCTCTTCGCCGCGCAGGTGCGCCGCACCCCCGACGCCGTGGCCCTGGAGGCCGGGGACACCGCGGACACGCGCCTCACCTACCGCGAACTCGACCGGCGCGCCGCCGACTTGGCCGGCCTGCTGGCCGGGCTCGGGGTGCGGCCGGAACGCCCGGTCGGGGTGCTCATGGACCGGTCCGTGGCCCTGATCGTCGCGCAGCTGGCCCTCGTGCGCACCGGCGGTGTGTACGTGCCGCTGGACGGCAGGGCCCCGGCCGAACGGCTGCGCCGGATGCTCGCCGAGGCGGGCGCGGACCTGCTGCTCACCGACGCCGGCCGGGAACGGACGGCACGGGAACTGCTGCCCGGGGGCGGGGTCCTGCGGGTGGACGACGACACCTCCGGAGCACCTGACGCCGGGCCGATGCCTGCCGTCCACCCCGACAACGTCCAGTACCTGATGTTCACTTCGGGCTCCACCGGCACCCCCAAGGGGGTCGCGGTGCGCCAGCGGGACGTGGCCGCGCTCGCCCGGGACCGGGTCTTCGCCGGGCACGACCGGGTCCTCGTGCACTCGCCGCACGCCTTCGACGCCGCCACCTACGAGGTATGGGTGCCACTGCTGCGCGGCGGCACGGCCGTCCTCGCCCCGCCCGCCGGCCTCGACGCCGCTCAGGTCCGCCGTGCCGTCACCGAGCGGGGCGTGACCTGTCTGTGGCTGACGGCCGGCCTGTTCCGGCTGCTGGCCCAGGAGGACCCCGGCTGCCTGCGCGGCGCCCGCGAGGTGTGGACCGGCGGCGAGGCCGTGCCCGGCGCGGTGGTCCGCCGGGTCCTGGACGCCTGCCCCGGCCTGACCGTCGTGGACGGCTACGGCCCCACCGAGACCACCACCTTCGCCACCCGCCGCGTCTTCCGCTCCGGTGACCCGCTGCCCGCCGTCCTGCCCATCGGCCGTCCTCTGGACAACACCCGCGTCTACGTCCTGGACGCCGCACTCCAGCCGCAACCACCCGGCATCCCCGGGGAGTTGTACATCGCCGGAGCCGGCCTGGCCCGGGGCTACGCGGGCCGGCCGGGCGCGACCGCCGCCCGCTATGTCGCCGACCCCTACGGCCCGCCCGGCACCCGGATGTACCGCACCGGCGACCTCGTGCGCTGGAGCGCCGACGGCGAACTGCACTTCGTCGGCCGCGCGGACGACCAGATCAAGATCCGCGGCTTCCGTGTCGAACCCGCCGAGATCGAGGCCCGCCTCACCGCCCACCCCGCCGTCACCGAGGCCGTCGTCTCCCTGTACGAGGACGCCGGACGCAAGCGGCTCGCCGCCCACCTCGTACCGGCCGAAGACGCCGAGGTGCCCCCCGCCGCCGAACTGCGCGCCCACCTGGCGGTCGGACTGCCCGACTACATGCTGCCCGCCGCGTTCGTCACCATGCCGGAGCTGCCGCTGACGGCCAACGGCAAGGTCGACCGGCGGCGGCTGCCCGCCCCCGACTGGTCGGCGGGCGGCGAGCGGACCCACCGCGCACCGCGCACCGACGCCGAGCGGACCCTCGCCGGGATCTGGGCCGAACTGCTCGGCGTCGAACGCGTCGGCGTGGACGACAACTTCTTCATGCTGGGCGGCGACTCCATCCTCAGCATCCAGGTGGTCTCCCGGGCCCGCGCCGCCGGACTCACCCTCACCCCGCGCGATCTGTTCCGGCATCCCACGGTGGCCGGACTGGCCGCCGCGGGAGGTGCCGCGGCACCCGCCGCCGGCACCGAACCGGTCGCCGGACCGGCCGGACTCACCCCGATCCAGCACTGGTTCCTGGACGCGCGGCCCGCGCGGCCCGCCTTCTTCAACCAGTCCGTCGTGGTCGAGACGCCCGGCCCGGTCGACGAGGACGCCCTGCGCCGCGCCCTCACCGCGCTGTGGACCCACCACGACGCCCTGCGCGCCCGGTTCCGCCGCGACCGCGACGGCGCCTGGCACCAGGACATCGCCGCCCACGACGGTCCCGTCCCCGAACTGCTCCGGCCGCACGACCAGCGGGACGAGGAAGCCGTCACGGCGGCCACCCACGCGCGACTCGACCTGGAAGCAGGCCCGTTGTTCGTGGCGCGCCTGTTCACCGCCGACGGGGGGCGGCCCGCCCGGCTGCTGCTCGTCGCCCACCACCTGGTGGTCGACGGCGTCTCCTGGCGGATCCTGCTGGAGGACCTGGAGACCGCCTACCGGCAGGCCGCGGCCGGCGAATCCGTACGGCTGCCCGCCCGCACCACCTCCGCGGCCGAGTGGGCCCGCCGGCTGCGCGACCTCGACGTCACCGGTCAACTCCCGTACTGGGAACGGACCGCACGGGCGAGCGCCGACCCGCTGCCCGTGGACTTCGCCGGCGGCAACACCATGGCCGACATCCGCGAGGTCACCGTACGGCTCGGCCGCGAGCACACCGACGCCCTGCTGCGCCGCGTGCCCGGCGTCTACCGCACCCGCGTGGACGACGTCCTGCTCACCGCGCTGGGCCGGGTCCTCGCCGACTGGACCGGACGCGCCACCGTCGCCGTCGGCCTGGAGGGACACGGCCGCGAGGACCGGCGGACCGAGGACGTCGACCTGTCCCGCACGGTCGGCTGGTTCACCGCGCTCCACCCGGTCGCCCTGACCGTCCCGGCGGGGAACTGGGGCACCGCGCTGAAGTCGGTCAAGGAACAGCTGCGGGCCGTACCCGAGCGGGGACTCGGCTACGGCGTACTGCGCCACCTCGCCCGCGACCCACGGCTCACCGGCGCCCCCGAACCCGGCATCAGCTTCAACTACCTGGGCCGCTTCGACTGGACGGCCGACGACGCCGCCCTGGTCCGGGCGGTCCCCGGCGGCCTGGGCGGCGCCGAGGCGCCGGACACCGAACGGCCGCACCTGCTGGACGTCGTGGCCCGGGTCGAGGCCGGCCGGCTGGAGATCACCTGGCACTACAGCGGCGGACGGCACCGCGAGGAGACCGTCACCGCCCTCGCCGAGGGCATGCTCACCGCGCTCGGCGACATCGTCGCCCACTGCGCCCGCCCCGGCGCGGGCGGCCGTACCCCGTCGGACTTCCCGCTGGCCCGGCTCGACCAGGCCGCCGTGGACCGCATCGCCGGCAACGGCCGGGACGTCGAGGACATCTACCCGCTCACGCCGATGCAGGAGGGCATGCTCTTCCACAGCCTGCTCGACCCCGTCGGCCGCACCTACGTCAACCAGGTCCAGCTCGTGCTGGCCGGCGTCACCGACCCGCCCGCGCTCGCCGCAGCCTGGCAGCACACCGCCGACGCCAACCCCGTGCTGCGCACCGCCCTGGTCTGGCAGGAGACCTCCGAACCGCTCCAGGTCGTCCGGCACCGGGCCACCGTGCCCGTCGCCCACCACGACTGGTCCGCCCTGCCCGAAGAGCACCGCGCACACGAACTGGACCGGCTGCTCGCCGAGGACCGGGAGCGGGGCATCGACCTGGCCGCCGCGCCCCTCATGCGGCTCACCCTGATCCGGCTGGCGCCGGACCGCGTCCGCCTGGTGTGGACGTTCCACCACGTCCTGCTCGACGGCTGGAGCGCCGCCCAGGTCTTCGAGGAGGTGTGCGAGCGGTACGCCGCCCTGATCTCCGGGCGCCGCCCGGACACCCCCGGGCGCAGGCCCTTCGCCGACTACCTGCGCTGGCTCGCCGGACGCGACACCGGCCGGGCCGAGCGGTACTGGCGCACCACCCTGGCGGGCTTCCAGGCCCCCACCGCACTGCCCCGCGACCGGCGGCCCGCCGGGGCCCACCGCACCTCCTCCTCCGGAACCGTGCGCATGACCCTCGGGGCGGACCTCTCCGCCCGGCTGCGGGAGACCGCCCAGCGGGCCGGGCTCACCCTCAACACCGTGCTCCAGGGCGCGTGGGCGCTGCTGCTGTCCCGCTACGGCGGCGGCACCGACGTGGTGTTCGGCACCACCGTCTCCGGGCGGCCCGCCGAACTGCCCGGCGTCACCTCGATGGTGGGCCTGTTCATCAACACCCTGCCCACCCGGGTCCGCGTGGACGGCTCGCGCCCGCTGCCCGAGTGGCTGCGCGGCATCCAGACCGCCCAGTCCGAGGCCCGCCGCCACGACTTCGTCTCGCTGGCCCAGATGCAGTCGTGGAGCGAACTGCCGGGCGGAACCGCCCTGTTCGACTCCCTCGTGGTCTTCGAGAACTACCCCTTCGACGCGGGCGCGCCCGCCCGGCACGGCCTCACCATGGAGCCCGAACGGGACCTGGAGCCGACCAACTACCCGCTCAGCGTGGTCGTGGCTCCCGGTGACACCCTCACCGTGAATCTGGACTACGACCCGGCCGCCTTCGACGCCGCCACGGTGACCGCGCTCGGCGAGAGCCTGCGCACCCTGCTGACCGGCATGGCCGGCGGCCTCGACCGCCGCCTGGCCGACCTGCCGCTGCTGGATTCGGCCGAGGAGCGGGCACTGGTGGCCCGGTTCGGCGGACGGACCACCGAGGCACCCCGGGGCACCCTGCCCGACGCGTTCCGGCGGCAGGCCGAGCGCACCCCCGACGCGCCGGCCGTCCGGCACGGCGACGAGTGCCTCACCTACCGCGAACTCGACACCCGTTCCAACCGGCTGGCCCGGCGGCTGATCGCCGCCGGCGCCGGACCCGAACGCTTCGTCGCCCTCTGCCTGCCCCGCACCGCCGACCTGGTCACGGCGCTCCTCGCCGTGCTCAAGAGCGGCGCCGGCTATCTGCCCGTCGACCCGCAGTATCCGGCCGAGCGCGTCGCGTTCCTCTTCGAGGACGTACGGCCCGACGCCGTGATCACCGCCGCCGAGACCGCCGGCCGGCTCCCCGAGGGCCCCTGCACCCGGATCCTGCTGGACCGCGACCCCGGCCCCGGGACGCCGGACACCCCGGTCGGCGACGACGAGCGGCACACCACCCTGCTGCCCGGCCACCCCGCCTACGTCATCCACACCTCCGGCTCCACCGGCCGCCCCAAGGGCGTCGTCGTCCACCACGCCTCCGTGCTCGCCCTCGCCGACTGGGCGGCGGCCGAGTTCGCCGGACGGGGACTGGACCACGTGGTGGCCTCCACCTCGCTCAACTTCGACGTGTCGGTCTTCGAGATCTTCGCGCCGCTGCTGAACGGCGGCTGCGTGGAGATCGTCCGCGATCTGCTGGCCCTCGCCGAGCGCCCCGGACCCTGGCGGGCCGGACTGCTCAGCGCGGTGCCCTCGGCCCTGGACCGGCTGCTCGCCGAGGACGCCGTACGGATCACCGCCGACACCGTCGTCCTCGCCGGGGAGGGGCTGCCCGCCCGGACCGTACGCCGGGTCCGCGACGCCGTCCCCGGCTGCGAGGTGCGCAACATCTACGGCCCCACCGAAGCCACCGTCTACGCCACCGCCTTCACCTGCGACCCGGCCGACCCCGACCGGGACCCGCCGATCGGCCGGCCGCTCGGCGGTGCCCGCGCCCATGTCCTGGACGAGCGGATGCGCCCGGTGCCGGTGGGCGTGCCCGGTGAGCTGTTCCTCGCCGGGACCGGTGTCGCCCGCGGCTATCTGGGCCGTCCCGGCCTGACCGCCGCCCGCTTCCTGCCCGATCCGTTCGGCCCGCCGGGCAGCCGTATGTACCGCACCGGCGACCTGGTCCGCTGGACGGCCGACGGCGACCTCGTCTACCTCGGCCGCGGCGACGACCAGGTGAAGGTGCGCGGCTTCCGCATCGAACTGGGCGAGGTCGAGGCCGCGCTGGCCCGCCACCCGGCCGTGGCCGCGGCGGCGGCCCGGGTCGTCGAACACGCCGGCCACCGCCGCCTCGTGGGGTACGTGGTGCCACGTACACCTGCCCCGGCGGACGGCGGCGGGACACCGGGTGCGGCGAGTGCGCCGGGTGCTGTCGGTTCCGGGGCGTCGGGTGTGGCGAGTGCGCCGGCATCTGCCGACTCCCAGGCGTCCGGTGCGGCCGGCGCGCCGGGTGCTGTCGGCTTCGAGGCGCCCGGTGCGCCGGTGGCAGGGGTCTCCGTCGGGGCGGAGCGTTCCGGCGGGGTCGGTCTGTCCGGCCCCACCGAGTCCCGCCCGGCCGTCCCCGACACCGCCGAACTGCGTGCGTTCCTCGCCCGCAGTCTGCCCGACCACCTCGTCCCCGCCCTCGTCGTCCCGCTGGAGCGGCTGCCGCTCGGGGCCACCGGCAAGCTCGACCGGCGGGCGCTGCCCGTGCCCGAGTGGGCCGCGCCGGCCACCGGGACGGGCGGGCGGCCGCCGCGTACCGAGGCCGAGCGGACGCTCGCCGCGATCTGGACCGAGGTGCTGGGCGTATCCGAAGTCGGCGCGGACGACAACTACTTCACGCTCGGTGGGGACTCCGTCCTCGGTATCCGGATCGTGTCCGCCGCCCGCCGGGCCGGTCTCGCGCTGACCCCCCGGCACCTGTTCACCCACCAGACCCTGGCCGAACTGGCCTCCGCGGCCGAACGGCTGCCGGTCACCGCCGTCACCGCCGAGCAGGGCCCGGTGACCGGCGACACCCCGCTCACCCCCGTACAGCACTGGCTGCTGTCCACCCTCACCGGCGACCCCGCCCACTTCAGCCAGACGGTCGCCCACGAGCTGGCCGCCGACCCCGACGAGACCCTGCTGCGGGCCTCCCTGGCCGTCGTACTGGAGCACCACGACGCGCTGCGGATGCGCTATGAGCGGGCGGCGGACGGCGGTTGGCGGCAGTGTGGCACCGCGCCCGGCGACCGGGAGCCGTATCTGGAGGTGCACCACGGGGCGGACCCCGCGGCGGTGGCCGAGACCCTCGGCGCCGGGTTCGACCTGGCCGCCGGGCCGCTGCTGCGGGCCGCGCTGTGCCGCCCGGCCGACGAGGCACGCCCGGCCGGCGAAGCCCGCCCGGCCGGCGGTGTGCGGCCGGTGCTGCTGCTGGCCGCACACCACCTGGTCGTGGACGCCGTGTCCTGGCGGCTGATCCTGGAGGACCTGGACACCGCCTACCGCGCGCTGCGGGACGGCGGCCGGCCCGCCCTCGCACCGAAGAGCACCTCGTTCCGGGACTGGGCGCGACGGCTCGCCGCACACACCGAGGCGGGCGGCTTCGACGGTGAACTCCCTTACTGGCAAGGGACGGCGGCCGACGCCACGCTGCCCGTCGACCACCCCGGCGGCGCCGACACCGTCGCCGACGAGGACAGCGTCACCGCCGGACTCGACGCCGAGGAGACCCGCCGGCTGCTCCAGGACGTGCCGGAGGCCTACCGCACCCGCGTCAACGACGTGCTGCTCACCGCGCTGGGCCGGGTCCTGGCCCGGTGGACCGGCCGGGACCGGGTGGCGGTGACCCTGGAGAGCCACGGCCGCGAGGACCTGTTCGAGGACACCGACCTGGCCCGCACCACCGGCTGGTTCACCGCGATGTACCCGGTGACCCTGGACCTGCCCCGGGACGCCGGACCCGGCACCGCGCTGAAGTCCGTCAAGGAGACCCTGCGGGCCGTACCGCACGGCGGACTCGGCTACGGCGCGCTGCGCCACCTGCACCGCACCGCCGGCCGTGAACTGCCCGCCCTGCCGCCGGTCTGCTTCAACTACCTGGGCCGGCCGGACGGAACCCCCGCCCCCGGCGGCCTGCTGCACGCACCGCACGGCGGCCTCACCGGCGGCATGGACCGCTCGGCCGGCCGACCGCACCTCCTGGACATCCTCGGCCAAGTCACCGACGACCGGCTGGAGTTCACCTGGTCGTACTCGCGCGGACTGCACCGGCGGGAGACCGTCGCCCGGCTGGCGGCCGAGCTGACCGGGGAACTGCGCGCGATCGTCCGGCACTGCGCCGAGCCCGGCGCGGGCGGCCGTACGCCGTCCGACTTCCCGCTCGCCCCGCTGGACCAGGCGGCCGTGGACCGGCTCGTCGGCGACGGAGCCGGCGTCACGGACATGTACCCGCTCACCCCCACCCAGACCGGCATGGTGATGCACGGCCTGGACGAGGCCGAACACGGCCTGTACGTCGAGCAGATCACCTTCGTGGCCGACGGCGCCCACGACCCCGCGACGCTGGCCGCGGCCTGGCGGCACGTGGTCGACCGCACCCCCGTACTGCGCACCTCCGTCGCCCTGCGCGGCGTACCGGTGCCGCTCCAGATCGTCCACCGGCACGTCACCCTGCCGGTCACCGAGCACGACTGGAGCGCGCTGCCGGCGAAGCGGCACGCCGCGGAGCTGGAGCGGCTGCTCGCCGACGAGCGGGCCCGGGGCCTCGCCCTGGACCGGGCCCCGCTGCTGCGGCTCGCGCTGGTCCGGCTCGGCCCGGACGCGGTACGGGTGGTGTGGACCTTCCACCACGTCCTGCTGGACGGCTGGAGCGTCTTCCACGTCCTGTCCGACGTCATGGCCGTGTACGCCGCCCTCGCCCGGGGCGAGCGACCCCGGCTGCCCGAGCGCCGGCCGTTCGCGGACTACGCCGCCTGGCTCGCCGCCCGCGACACCGCCGCCGCCGAGGACCACTGGCGCGGCGCCCTGGCCGGACTCGCCGCCCCGACCCCGCTGCCGTACGACCGGCGGCCCGCCCCCGACGCCACCGCCCGCTCCGGCACCTGGCTGTCCCGGCGGCTCGACCCCGGACGGACGCGGCGGCTTCAGGAGTTCGCCCGCCGTCACCGCCTCACCCTCAACACCCTGGTGCAGGGCGCCTGGGCGCTGCTGCTGGCGAGGTGGAGCGGGGAACGGGAGGTCTGCTTCGGCACCACCGTCTCCGGACGGCCCGCCGGACTGCCCGGCGCCGACACCATCACCGGCCTGTTCATCACCACGCTGCCCGCCCGCACCGAAGTCGACGGCACGGCCCGCTGCGACACCTGGCTGCGCGCCCTCCAGGAGGCGCGGGCCGAGGACCGCCGCCACGGTCACCTGCCCCTGAGCGAACTGCACTCCTACACCCAGCTCCCGCCGGGAACCGAGCTGTTCGACAGCCTGGTGGTGTTCGAGAACTATCCGGTCGGCGAGGCGACCGCGGGCGCGCACGGGCTCGCGCTGCGCGACCTGGACGCCCGGGAGGCCACCAACTACCCGCTCACCGTGGTCGTCTCGCCCGGCGACCGGCTCACCGTGGAACTCGGCTACGACCCCCGGTACTTCGAGCCGGAGACCGCCGCCTCGATGGCCGGACAGCTGCTGCACACCCTGCACGCGCTGGCCGGCTCGGACGGCACCGCCCGCCTGGACGACCTGGACGTGCTCCCGCCCGCGCACCGCCGGCGGCTGCTGCGCGGCCCGTCCCGGCCCGCGCTCGGCCCGGTGTCCGCCGCCACCCTGCCGGCGCTCGTGGAGGCCGCCGTCGACCGGTGGCCCGCCGAGCCCGCCCTCCAGGCGCCCGGCACCCTGCTCACCTTCGCCGAGGCCGAGGCGCGGGCCAACCGGCTGGCGCACCGGCTCATCGCCCGGGGCGCCGGGCCCGGCGACCTCGTCGCACTGCTGCTGCCCCGCTCGGCGGACATGGTGCTGGCCCAGCTCGCGGTGGCCAAGTCCGGCGCCGCCTTCCTGCCGGTGGACCCCGCCTACCCCGAGGAGCGGATCGCCCTGATGCTGCGCGACGCCGCCCCCGCCCTCACCCTGGACGCCAAGGAGATCGCCGGCCTGCTCGCCGCCCCGCCGGACGGCACCCCCGGACACCGGCCCACCGACGCCGACCGGACCCGCCCGCTCGACCCGGACGACGCGGCCTACGTCATCTACACCTCCGGCTCCACCGGCACCCCCAAGGGCGTCGTCGTCACCCACCGGGGCCTCGCCGCGTTCAGCGCCGCCGAGGCCGCCCACTACCAAGTCGCCCCCCAAGACCGGGTGCTGGCCTTCGCCACGCCCAGCTTCGACGCCTCCGTGCTGGAGCTGTGCATGTCCCTGCCGCACGGCGCCCGGCTCGTCGTACCCCGGCCCGGCCCGCTGCTCGGCGCCGAACTCGCCGGCGTACTGCGCGCCGAACGCGTCACGCACACCCTGCTGCCGCCGGCCGCGCTCGCCACCCTGCCCGCCGGCACCCCCGGCACCCTGCCGGACCTGAAGACCCTGATCGTCGGCGCCGACGCCTGCGGCGCGGAACTCGTCGCCCGCTGGGCCCCGCACCACCGCATGGTCAACTCCTACGGCCCCACCGAGGCCACCGTCGTCGCCACCTGGTCCGCCCCGCTGGAGCCGGACGGCGCGGCACCGCCCATCGGCCGCCCGCTGCCCGCCACCGGCGCCTACGTCCTCGACGCCCGGCTGCGCCCGGTCCCCGACGGCGTACCCGGCGAACTGTGGCTGAGCGGACCGGCGTTGGCCCGCGGCTACCTAGGCCGGCCCGGACTGACCGCCGCCCGCTTCCGCGCCGACCCGTTCGGGCCGCCCGGCACCCGCATGTACCGCACCGGCGACCTGGTGCGCCGGGACGGCGCGGGCGAACTGCACTACCTGGGCCGCACCGACCACCAGCTGAAACTGCGCGGCCACCGCATCGAGGCGGGCGAGGTCGAGGCGGTGCTCACGCGCCATCCGGGCGTACTGGACGCCGTGGTGACCGTACGGGAGGACGAACCGGGCCTGCCGCGCCTGGTCGCCCACCTGCTCGCGGCCCCCGGCGCCGAACCGCCCACCGCCACCGGACTGCGCGAGCTGGCCGCCCGTTCGCTGCCCGGGTACATGGTGCCGTCGGCGTTCGTGGTGCTGGACCGCTTCCCGCTCACCGAGAACGGCAAGACCGACCGGGCCGCGCTGCCCGCCCCCGCACCGGCCCGGGAGCGGGAGCGGCCGGAGTACGTGGCGCCCCGCACGCCGACCGAGGAGGCGCTGGCCGCCCTGTGGGAGGAGGCCCTCCAGACGGCCGTGGGCGCCGAGGACGACTACTTCCTGCTCGGCGGCGACTCCCTGCGCGCCCTGCTCATCGCCTCCCGCGCCAACGACGCGTTCGGCGTGGCGCTCACACCCCGCGACGTCCTGGTCTCCCGCACGGTCGCCGCGCTGGCGGAACTCGTGGAGGAACAGGTGCTGAGCGAACTGGAAGCGGCCGCGTACGGCGATGACGGACCAGACCCCGCCCACGGCGGACCCGATGACGAAGACGCCGCGTACGGCGGCCCCGACCACGACGAACGGTGAGGATCCGACGACCATGACGTCTTCGACCCCTTCGAACCCCTCCGGCTCCTCCGACACCCCCGACCCCTCCTCCCGGCCCGCCCGTCCCTCCGGTCCGTCCCGGCGGGACCGTGCCCAGGCGCTGCCCGAGGAGATGCGGGAGGCACTGCGGCGGCGCCTCGCCGGCCGGGCCGCCGACGGCGCCCCGGCCGCCCGGCGGGGCATCCCGCGCGCCGACCGGGACCGCCCGCTGCCGCTGTCGTTCGCCCAGCAGCGCCTGTGGTTCCTGGACCGGCTGCGGCCCGGCGACGCCCGCTACAACAGCGCGGTCGCGGTCCGCTTCACCGGGGCGCCGGACCACGAGGCGCTGCGCGCGGCCCTCGCCACCGTCGTGGCCCGGCACGAGGCCCTGCGCACCACCTTCGAGGAGACCGACGGCCGCCCGGCGCAGCGCGTCCGCCCGGCGGGCCCGGTCCCGCTCCCGGTCCGGGACACCAGCGACCTCGACGCGGACCTGCTGGCGGAGTACTCCCGCCCCTTCGACCTGCGGCACGGACCGCTGCTGCGCGCCCTGCTGCTGCGCGAGTCGGCGACCGCGCACGTCCTGCTGCTGACGGCCCATCACATCGTCACCGACGGATGGTCGATGGGCATCGTCCTGGACGAACTGCGCACCGCCTACGACGCCCTGGCACGCGGCGCCGCCCCCGGGCTGCCCCCGGTGCCGACGCAGTACCCGGACTTCGCGGTGTGGCAGCGCGCCCAGCTCTCCGGGCCCCGCCTGGACCGCGAACTCGCCCACTGGAAGGAGAAGCTGGCCGGGACGGCGGCCCCCGAGCTGCCCCTGGACCGGCCTCGGCGCGGCGAGGAGGCGGGCGAGGGCGCCGTGCACACCTTCACCGTCCCCGCCCCGCTGACCGCGCGGCTGCGCGACCTCGCGGCCGAACGGCACAGCACCCTGCACACCGCCCTGGTCGCCGCCGTGCAGGCGCTGCTGGCCCGCTGGTCCGGGCAGGACGACATCGCCGTGGGCTCCCTCACCCCCGGCCGGCCCCGCACCGACCTCGAACGGACCGTCGGGTTCTTCGTGAACACCGTCGTGCTGCGCACCCGAGTGGACGCCTCCGGCTCCTTCCGCGACCTGCTGGCCAAGGCCGCCGACACGGTGAGCGACGCCTTCGCCCACGGCGACACGCCGTTCGAACGGATCGTGGAGGCGGTCGGCGCGCCCCGCGAGGCGGGCCGCAACCCGCTGTTCGACGTGATGGTGCTGCTGCACCCCGCCCCGCCCACCGCGACCGCCCCGCACGGGCTCGCCGCCACCCCGGTCACCGTGCCCCGGCGGGCGGCCACCTTCGACCTGAGCATCGAGTTCGTGCCGGACGGCGCCGGCCTGACCGGACTGCTGGAGTACCGCACCGACCTGTTCGACGCCGGCACGGCCGAGCGGCTGGCCGGACAACTGCTGCGCCTGTTCCAGGGCGCGGCCGAGGCACCGGACCGCCCGCTGGACAGCCTGCCGCTGCTCTCGCGGGACGAACTGCGGCACGTCCTGCGCGACTGGAGCGCCGGCCCCCGGCAGACCGTGCCCGAGGCCACCCACCCGGAGATCTTCCAGCGGCGCGCGGCCCGCACCCCGACCGCCCTCGCCCTCGTCGCGGGCGGCGAACGGCTGGACTACGCCACGCTCAACGCCCGCGCCAACCGGCTCGCCCACCACCTCATCGCGCTCGGCGCCGGCCCCGAACGGCTGGTCGCGCTGCGGCTGCCGCGCACCGCCGACATGATCACCGCGATCCTCGCCGTGTGGAAGGCGGGCGCCGGCTACCTCCCGCTGGACCCGGCGCTGCCCGAGGAACGGGTCCGGTTCCTGCTGGACGACGTGCGCCCGGCGCTGGTGCTGGACGAGGCCGCGCTGCGCGCCGTACCGGCGACCGCCCCGGACACCGACCCCACCGACGCCGACCGGCAGGCCCCACTGGATCCGGAGCACACCGCGTACGTCATCCACACCTCCGGCTCCACCGGCCGTCCCAAGGGCGTCGCCGTGCCCCACCGCGCGGCGGCCCACCTGCTGGCCGCGCACCGGTCCGGCTTCGTCGCCGAGGCGGGCGGCGGCCCGCTGCGGGTCGCGCTCACCGCGTCCTTCTCCTTCGACACCTCCCTCGAAGGCGTGCTGCTGCTCGCCGACGGCCACCCGCTGCACCTGGTGGACGAGGACACCCGGATGGACCCGGCCGCCCTGGTCGAGTACGTGGTCGAGCACCGCATCGACTTCCTCGACCTCACCCCCTCCTATCTGCGGCAGCTGCTGCCCGCCGGGCTGCTCACCGACCCCCGGCACCGCCCCCGCGTCCTCATGCTCGGCGGCGAGCCGGTCGGACCCGCGCTGTGGCGGGAGCTGGCCGCCCACCCGGAGGTGACCGCGCACAACTTCTACGGCCCCACCGAGTGCACGGTCGACGCGCTGTCCTGCCGGATCGACGGCCGCGACCGCCCGCTGGTGGGCCGCCCCCTGCCCGGGCTGCGGGCGTATGTGCTCGACGCCCGGCTGCGGCCGGTGCCGCCCGGCGTCGGCGGCGAGCTGTACCTGGCGGGTCCGCAGCTCGCCCGGGGCTACACCGGCCGGCCGGGGCTGACCGCGGCCCGCTTCCTCGCCGACCCGTTCGGGGCGCCGGGGGAGCGGATGTACCGCACCGGCGACCTGGCCCGCTGGACCGCCGACGGCCGCCTCGACTACCTCGGGCGCGCCGACGACCAGGTCAAGGTGCGCGGCCACCGTATCGAGCCCGGCGAGATCGAGGCCGCCCTGCTCGCCCTGGACGGCATCGCCGCCGCCGCGGTCGTCCCCGTGCCCGACCCGCACGGCCACACCCGGCTGGCCGCCTACGTCGTCCCCGCGCCCGGCGCGGCCCGGCCCGCCCCCGCCGGCCTGCGGGCGGCGCTGCGCCGGGTGCTGCCCGAGGCGCTGGTGCCGTCCTCCTTCACCCCGCTTGAGGCGCTGCCGCTGACCACCAGCGGCAAACTGGACCGCCGCGCCCTCCCGGCCCCCGAACACCCTGGGGAGGAACGGGAGTTCACCGCACCGCGCACCCCGGAGGAGGAGATCCTCGCCGGTATCTGGGCCGAGGTGCTCGGGGTGGACCGGGTGGGCGTCACCGACAACTTCTTCGAACTGGGCGGCGACTCCATCCTCAGCATCCAGGCCGTCTCCCGGGCCCGCGCCGCCGGGCTCGGCATCGGCTCCCAGGACGTCTTCCGGCACCAGACGGTCGCCGACCTGGCCGCCGCCGCGCCCCGCCGCACCGCCGCCGTACCCGCGCCCCGGCGCCCGCACGAGGACGGGCCCGCCCCGCTCACCCCGGTCCAGGAGTGGTTCTTCGCCACGCACGGGCCGTTGCGCCACTTCAGTATGTCGATGCTGCTCGACCTGCCCCACGACCTCGATACGCGGGCACTGGAACAGGCGCTGGAGGCGGTGGCCGCCCGCCATCCCGCCCTGCGCACCCGCTTCACCCGCACCAAGGACACCTGGCGGCAGCACCCCGGCACCGGCCCGGCCGGCGGGCTGCTGACCCGCTGCGCCCCCGGCACCCCGCCCGCCGAGGCGGCCCGCGCCGCCCGCGCCGCCCTGGACCCGGCCACCGGCACCCTGCTGCGCGCCGCCCTGCTCACCGGCCCGGACCGCCCGCGACTCTTCCTCGCCGCCCACCACCTGGCCGTCGACAGCGTCTCCTGGCGGATCCTGCTCGCCGACCTGGAGACCGCCTACCGGCAGGCGGCGGCGGGCGAGCAGCCGCGTCTGGAGCCCGAACACACCCCGTTCACCGCCTGGGCGCGCGCGCTCGCCGAGCGGGTCCGGGCCGGCGGCCTGGACGACGACCTGCCCTACTGGACGCGGGAGACCGCCGAGCCGCGCACCCCGCTCCCCGTCGACCTGCCCGGCGCCCCGCTCGCCGGATCCGTGCGCACGGTCCGCACCCGGGTGGACCGGGCCACCACCGAGGCCCTGCTGCGCAAGGTGCCCGGCGTCTACCGCACCCAGGTCAACGACGTGCTGCTGAGCGCGCTGGGCCGGGTGCTGGCCGACTGGACGGGCACCGACCGGGTGACCGTCGCCCTGGAGGGCCACGGCCGCGAGGAGGACCTCGCCGCGGGCGCCGACCTGGCCCGCACGGTCGGCTGGTTCACCACCCAGTACCCGGTCACTCTCACCCCGGCGGGCCCGGACGACTGGGGGACCACCCTCAAGGCCGTCAAGGAACGGCTGCGGGCCGTGCCCCGGCGCGGCCTCGGCTACCAGGCCCTCGGCCACCTCGGCTCGCCCCGGCCCGAGGCCCGGGCGCTCGGCCGGCTCCCGCTGCCCCAGGTGTGCTTCACCTACCACGGCCAGTGGGAGGCGCCCGCCGGAGGCGACTTCGCGCCCGTCGCCGACGTCCCCGGCACCGACATGGACCCCGGCGCGCCCCTGGACCACCTCCTGGACGTGTCCGCCCTGGTCGCCGACGGCGAGCTGGAGATCACCTGGTACTACAGCGACCAGGTGCACCACACCGGCACCGTACGGCGGCTGGCCGACGCCATGGTGGCCGCGCTCGCCGGCATCGCCGAGCACTGCGCCCGGCCCGAAGCGGGCGGCCGCACCCCCTCCGACTTCCCGCTGGCCCGCCTGGACCAGACCGGAGTCGACCGTCTCGTGGGCGACGGCCGGGACGTGGAGGACCTGCTGCCGCTCACCCCGCTCCAGGAGGGCATGCTCTTCCACCGGCTGGTCGGCGGACCGGACGACGTGTACGTGGACCAGGCCGCCCTCCTGCTGGACGGCGTCACCGACCCCGACGCCCTCGCCCTGGCCTGGCAGCGGGTCACCGACCGCACCCCGGCACTGCGCACCTCGGTGGTGTGGGAGGGCGTACCGGTGCCGCTCCAGGTCGTCCACCGGCAAGTCGCCGTACCCATACGGCAGTCGGACTGGCGGGAGCTGGACGCGCGGGAGCGGGCCGCACGGCTGGAGCGGCTGCGCGCCGACGACCTCGCGCGCGGCCTGGACCTGGGCACGGCACCGCTGATGCGGCTCACCCTCGTCCGGCTGCCCGACGCCCGGCTGCACCTGCTGTGGACCTCCCACCATCTGATCCTGGACGGCTGGAGCCTCGCCCAGGTGCTCACCGACGTGTTCGAGGAGTACGCGGCCCTCACCGCCGGCACCGCGCCCCGGCCCCCGGCGCGGCGGCCGTTCGGCGACTACGTGCGCTGGCTGGCCGGCCGGGACACCGAGGCCGCCCGCGCGCACTGGCGGACCGTCCTCGCCGGGTTCGCCACCCCCACCCCGCTGCCCGCCGACCGCGTCCGCCGCCCCGGCCACGAGACCCGCTCCGGCCGGGTGCACACCGCCGCCCTGTCCGACGAGGTCTCCGCGCGCCTGGCCCGCACCGCACGGGCGGCCGGACTCACCCTGGGCACCGTGGTGCAGGGCGCCTGGGCCCTGCTGCTGTCCCGCTACGCCGGCGAGCCGGACGTGCTGTTCGGCACCACCGTCTCCGGACGCCCCGACGACCTGCCCGGCGCCGAGTCCATGGTGGGCATGTTCATCAACACCCTGCCCACCCGGGTCCGCGTGGACGACGCCGGCACCGCCGCCGACTGGCTCCGCGGACTCCAGGAAGAGCAGGCCGCAGCCCGCCGGTTCGCCGAGGTGTCCCTCGCCGAACTGACCGCGCTGAGCGACATACCCGCCGGCAGCCCGCTGTTCGACAGCATGGTCGCCTTCGAGAACTACCCCTTCGACCAGGCGCGTTCCGTCGCGACCGGCATCCGCCTGGCCGACGTCTCGGCCCGCGACGCCACCAACTACCCGCTCGTGCTGCGCGCTTGGCAGGGCGAGCGGTTCGGCTTCGACCTCGGCTACGACCCCGAGCTGTTCGACGCCCCGACCGTACGCTCCCTCGCCGACCGGCTGTGCCTGCTGCTCACCGAGCTCGCCGACGACCCCGACCGGCCCGTGCGCGCCCTCGCCTGGACCACCGCCGAGGAGCGGCACCGCATCCTCACGGACTGGAACGGCACCGCCGAGGGCCGGCCCGCCGACACCCTGGACGCCCTGTTCACCGCCCAGGCCGCCCGCACCCCCGGCGCCGAGGCCGTCACCTGCGGCGGCGAACGGCTCGACTACGCCACCCTGGACGCACGCTCCGGACGGCTCGCGCACCGGCTCGCCGAACTCGGCGCCGGCCCCGAGACGTTCGTCGCGCTCGCCCTGCCCCGCTCCACCGACCTCGTCGTGGCCGTCCTCGCCGTCCTCAAGACCGGCGCCGCCTACCTGCCCGTCGACCCCGCCCTGCCCGCCGAACGCGTCCGGCACCTGCTGGCGGACGCCCGACCGGTCGCGCTCGTCACCACCGGGCAGACCCTGGCGGACACCGGCGTGCCCCGGGTACCGCTGGACGACCCGGACGTGCGCGCCGACCTGGCCCGCCGCCCGGCCGCCGGCCCGCCCCGCCGCGCGCACCCCGACAGCCCCGCCTACGCCATCTACACCTCCGGCTCCACCGGCCGCCCCAAGGGCGTCGTCGTCCCGCACGCGAACGTCGTCCGGCTGTTCACCCGCACCCGGGACTGGTTCGGCTTCGGCCCCGACGACGTGTGGACGCTGTTCCACTCCTACGCCTTCGACTTCTCGGTGTGGGAGCTGTGGGGTCCGCTGCTGCACGGCGGCCGGCTGGTGATCGTCCCCGAGGACACCGCCCGCTCCCCGGAGGACTTCCTGCGCCTGCTCGCCGACGAACGGGTCACCGTCCTCAACCAGACCCCCTCCGCCTTCTACCCGCTGATCCGCGCCGACGCAGAACTCCCCGAAGCGAGCCGGCGGCTGGCGCTGCGCACGGTGGTGTTCGGCGGCGAGGCACTGGACGTCGCCCGGCTCGCCGACTGGTACGCCCGCCACCCGGACACCGCGCCCCGCCTGGTGAACATGTACGGCATCACCGAGACCACCGTGCACGTCACCTACGCGCCGCTGGACGCCCCGGCGGCCCGCGCCGGCACCGCCAGCCCCATCGGCACCGGCATCCCCGACCTCAGGCTCTACGTCCTCGACGGCCGCCTGACACCGGTGCCGCCCGGCGCCGTCGGCGAACTGTACGTCGCCGGCGAGGGCCTGGCCCGCGGCTACCTCGACCGCCCCGGACTCACCGCCACCCGCTTCCCCGCCGACCCCTTCGGCCCGCCCGGCACCCGCATGTACCGCACCGGCGACCGGGCCCGCTGGCGGGCCGACGGCACCCTGGAGTACCTGGGCCGCGCCGACCAGCAGGTGAAGATCCGCGGCTACCGCATCGAGCCCGGCGAGATCGAGGCCGCCCTGCACCGCCACCCCGGCGTGGGCGCGGCCACCGTCGGCGTGTACGAGGACGCCGCCGGCACCCGCCGCCTCGTCGCCCACGTCGTCGGCACCGGAACCGGCGACCGTGCCGTACCACCCCCGCCCGCCGCGGAACTCCGCGCCCACCTGGCCGGGCTGCTGCCCGCGCACATGGTGCCGGCCGCGTATGTGCCGCTGGCCGCGCTGCCGCTCACCGCCAACGGCAAGCTCGACCGGCGCGCCCTGCCTGCGCCCGGCCCCGACGGCTTCGCCGCCGACGCCACCCGGACCCCGCCGCGCACCGCCGCCGAACGGCTGGTCGCCGCCGCCTGGACGGACGTCCTGGACACCGGCGAGGTCGGCGCCGACGACGACTTCTTCGCCCTCGGCGGCGACTCCATCCTCGCCGTCCGCGTCACCTCCCGGCTGCGCGCCGCCTTCGGCACGGACATCTCGCCCCGGCTGCTGTTCACCCACTCCACGCTGTCCCGTCTCGCCGCCGAACTGGGCGAGCCCCGGACCGCGGCCGTGGCCGGGGCGGACCCGGCCGCCGCCACCATCCCGGCCACCGATCCGGACGCCCCGGCCCCCCTGTCGTACGCCCAGCAACGCCTGTGGTTCCTCGACCGGTTCGAGCCGGGCGGTACCGCGTACACCACCCTGTCCGTGCTGCGGCTGCGCGGCACCCTGGACACCACCGCGCTGCGCACCGCGCTGGACGGCCTGGTCGCCCGGCACGAGGCGCTGCGCACCACCTTCGCCGAACACGACGGCCAGGCCCGGCAGTTCGTACACCCGCCGCGGCCCGTGGACCTCCCGGTGGACGACCTGGCGGACACCACCGCCCTGGACGCCCTCCTGGAGCGGGAAGCCGGCACCCCCTTCGACCTGGCCGCCGGGCCGCTGCTGCGGGCCCGCCTGGCCCGGCTCGCCGCCGGCGAGCACGTCCTGGTGCTGGCCGTCCACCACATCGTCACCGACGGCTGGTCCGGCGGAGTGCTGGCCCGGGACCTGGGCGAGCTGTACACGGCCGCCCTGGAGGACCGCCGCCCCACCCTGCCCGCACTGCCCGTGCGCTACGCCGACTACGCCGCCTGGCAGCGCGCCCGCGCCGAACGCGCCGACTCCCACCTCGCCTACTGGCGTCGGACCCTGGACGGCGTGACCCCGCTGGAACTGCCCACCGACCGGCCGCGCCCCGCCGTCCGCACCCGGGACGGCGCCCTGCTGACGTTCACCCTGCCCGCCGCGCTCACCGAGCGGCTGCGCGAGCGCGGCCGGGAAGCCGACGCCACCTTGTACATGACCCTGGTGACGGCCTGCCAGGTGCTGCTCGCGCGCTGGGCGGGCCAGGAGGACGTCACCGTCGGCACCGTCACCGCCGGCCGCGAGAAGCCCGAACTGCACGACGTGGTCGGCATGTTCGTCAACACGCTGGTGCTGCGCGCCCGGGTCCGCCCCGAACTGCCCTTCAGGGAACTGCTGGCCGGGGTGCGCACCACCGTCCTGGACGCGTTCGCCCACCAGGAAGTGCCCTTCGAACGCGTCGTGGACGCCGTCCAGCCCGAGCGGGACACCAGCCGTACCCCGCTGTTCCAGGTCATGGTCGCCCTGCACAACCTCGACGCCGAACCACCCCGGCTGCCCGGCCTGACGGTGACACCGGTCACCCCGCCGGTCCGCACCGCCACCTTCGACCTCGCCTTCGACTTCGTGGAGACCGACGACGGCCTCACCGGCCACCTGGAGTACAGCACCGGCCTGTTCGACGCCGACACCGCCGGACGCCTCGCCGCCCGGCTGCGCGTCCTGCTGGAGGCCGCCGCCGAGGACCCCGGGCAGCCCGTCGGCCGGCTGCCGCTGATGACCGGCGACGAACACCGCCAGGTGCTCCGCCACGGCCGGGGCGCCCCGCTGCCCGCGCCGGACACCACCTTCCCCGCCCTCTTCCAGGCCCAGGCCGCCCGCACCCCCCACCACACCGCGCTCGCCGCCCGCGACACCACCCTCGGCTTCGCCGCGCTCAACCGGCGCGCCAACCGGCTCGCCCACCACCTCATCGCCCAGGGCGCCGGCCCCGAGGACGTCGTCGCCGTACGCCTGCCACGCACCACCGACCTGATGGTCACCCTGCTCGCGGTCCTGAAGGCGGGCGCCACCCTGCTCTGCCTGGACCCGGAACTGCCCCGGCACCGGCAGGACCTCCTGCTCGCCGACGCCCGCCCGCACATCCTGCTGACCCACCTGGACGAGGTGCCCTGGGACCGGCTGCCCGACCACGACCCGACCGACGCCGACCGCATCCGGCCCCTGCTGCCCGGACACACCGCCTACCTCGTCTACACCTCCGGCTCCACCGGCCGCCCCAAGGGCGTCGCCGTGGAACACCGGCAGCTGGTCAACCTCTGCCACGACCACCGCGCGGGCCTGCTCGCCCCGCACACCACGGACGGACGGCGGCTGCGGGCCGCGCTCAGCGCCTCCTTCTCCTTCGACACCTCCTGGGAGGGGCCCCTGCTGCTCGCCCTCGGCCACGAGGTGCACCTCATCGACGAGGACGTCCGCCTGGACCCGGAGGCGTTCTGCGCCCAGGTCGCCGAGCACCGCCTGGACCTGGTCAACGTCACCCCCTCCTTCCTGCGCGAACTCACCGCCGCCGGACTGCTCGCCCCCGGCCGCCACCACCCGCGCCTGCTGCTCGTCGGCGGCGAGGCCGTCACCCCGGCGGTCTGGCGCGAACTCGCCCGCGCCGAACGGGATACGGGCGTGGCCGTGTACAACATGTACGGGCCCACCGAGTGCACCGTCGACGCCGTCTACGGCCGCGTTGCGGACCGCCCCGACCGCCCGGTCATCGGCCGCCCCGGCGGAAGGCTGCGCGCCTACGTCCTCGACGGCGCCCTGCGCCCGGTGCCGCCCGGTGTGCCCGGCGAGCTGTACCTGGCCGGGGCGCAGGTGGCCCGCGGCTACCTGAACCGGCCCGGCCTGACCGCCGCCCGCTTCCCCGCCGACCCGTTCGGGGCGCCGGGGGAGCGGATGTACCGCACCGGGGACCGGGCCCGCTGGGACGGGGACGGGCTGCTGGAGTTCCTGGGCCGGGTGGACGAACAGGTCAAGATCCGCGGGTTCCGCATCGAGCCCGGCGAGGTGGAGGCCGCCCTGCTGGACCACCCCGATGTCGCCGACGCCGCGGTGGCCGCCCGGGAACACGCCGGCCGGCTCATGCTCGTCGGCTATGTGGTGCCCGCCGCCGGACGCGTCCCGTCCGCCGACGCCCTGCGCCTCGCGCTGCGCCGCACCCTGCCCGACCACATGGTGCCCGCCGCGTTCGTCCCGCTCGCCCGTATCCCGCGCACCACCAGCGGCAAGACCGACCGGCGCGCCCTGCCCGCCCCGCCCGCGCGGCCCGACAGCGCCACCCCGTACGTCGCCCCCCGGCCCGGCACCGAGGAACGCCTGGCCGCGATCTGGGCCGAGGTACTCGGCGTCGAACGCGTCGGCGCCCGCGACAACTTCTTCGCCCTAGGCGGCGACTCCATCCTGAGCATCCAGATCGTCTCCCGCGCCCGGCAGGCCGGATACGCCCTCACCACCAAGGACGTCTTCCGGCACCAGACCGTCGCCGAACTCGCCCTGTGCGCGAAGCAGTCCACGCCCCGACCGGTCGTCGAGGAGGCCGGCGAGGCACCGCTGACCCCGATCCAGCACTGGTACCTGGACGGCCGCGACCCCGCCCGGCCGCTGCGGTTCACCATGACCCAGCGCCTGGAACTCGCCGCCGGAACCCGCTCCCCGGCACTGGAGCGGGCCACCGACGCGGTCGTCCGCGCGCACGCGGCCCTGCGCACCCGGTTCCGCCACACCCCCGGCGGCTGGCGCCAGGAGGCGCTGCCCGAGGCCCCGGACGGCGTGTTCACCCGGCACGACGTGGCCGCGCTGGACGGCCCGGCGCTGGAGAGCGAGGCCCAGCGGCTCACCCAGGAGGCGCAGGCCGCCCTCGATCCCACGGCCGGGCGCGTCGTCCGCGTCCTGTTCCTCGACCGGGGCCCGGACCGTCCCGGCCAACTCGTCGTCACCGCCCACCACCTGGTCATCGACGGGGTGTCCTGGCGGATCCTGCTCGCGGACCTGGAGGCCGCCCACCGGGCGGCGGCGGCCGGCCGGCCCGCCGACCCGCCCGCCCCCGGCACCCCCTACGGCCACTGGGCCGCCCGCCTGGAGCGGCACACCCGCTCCGGCGCCCTGGACGCCGACCTGCCGTACTGGATCCGCACCGGCGCGGCCCCCGCCGAGCTGCCCGCCGGACGCCCCGGACCGAACACCCACGGCACCGCCGCCACCCTCACCGTCACCCTGGACCAGCCCACCACCGACGCCCTGCTGCGCCGGGTCCCGGAGACCTACCGCACCCAGGTCAACGACGTCCTGCTCGGCGCCCTCGGCCGCACCCTGGCCCGCTGGTGCGGACGCGACACCGTCCTGCTGGGCGTGGAGGGCCACGGCCGGGAGGAACTCTTCGAGGACGTGGACCTGTCCCGGACCGTCGGCTGGTTCACCGCCGAGTACCCCCTGGCCCTGCGCGTCGCCCCGGACGCCGGCTGGCACGACACCCTCCGCTCGGTCAAGGAACAGCTGCGCGCGGTCCCGCTGCACGGCCTGAGCCACGGCGCCCTGCGCCACCTGGTGCCCGGCAGCCCCCTCGCCGGCGCCCCGGCACCGAGGGTCGGCTTCAACTACCACGGCCGGTGGGACACCGACGGCACCGGCGGCCTGTTCCGCGGCGCGCTGCCCCCGGCCGGCCGCGACACCGACCCGGACGAACCCCGCCCCTACCTGCTGGACATCACCGGCGTCGTCCAGCACGGCCGCCTCGAGCTCGGCTGGACCTACCCGGCGGCCGTCTACGACGAGACCACCGTCCGCCGGCTCGCCGAGGACACCCTCACCGCCCTGCGCGAGATCGTGGCGCACTGCGCGGACCCCGGAGCCGGCGGCCGCACCCCCTCCGACTTCCCCCTCGCCGGCCTTGGACAGGACGAGCTGGACCGGCTCGTCGGCACCGGCCGGCACATCGAGGACGTGCTGCCGCTCACCCCGCTCCAGTCCGGCATGCTCTTCCACGGCCTCGTCGGCACCGAGCACGCCTACTTCGACCGCACCGCCGTACGGCTGTCCGGGGTGGCCGACCCGCGCGCCTTCGCCACCGCCTGGCAGCAGGTCGCCGACCGCACCCCGGCGCTGCGCACCAGCGTCCACTGGCACGGCCTGCCCCACCCCGTCCAGGTCGTCCACCGCCACGCCGAACTGCCCGTCACCCACCTCGACTGGCGCACCCTGACGCCCGCCGAGCGCGCCGAGGCCACCGACCGGCTGCTCGCCGAGGACCGCGCGGCCGGCCTGGACCTCACCACCGCGCCGCTCACCCGGATCACCCTGGCCGCGCTGCCCGGCGACGAGGTGCTGCTGCTGTGGTCCACCCACCACATCGTCCTCGACGGCTGGAGCACCGGGCAGCTGCTCACCGAGGTCTGCGCCCGCTACGCCGCCCTCACCGGCGGCCCCGAGGAGGCATCCCCCGTCCGGCGGCCCTTCGCGGACTTCCTGCACTGGCTGCGCGCGCAGGACGAGACGGCCGCCGAACGGCACTGGGCCGAGGCGCTCGCCGGATTCACCGCCCGCACCCCGCTGCCGTACGACCGGGCGCCCGCCGAGGCCCACCGGGCCCGCTCCGCCGCCGCCGTCCACCACGAGCTGGACGCGGAGGTCTCCCGCCGGCTGCGGGAGCGCGCCGCCCGCGCCGGACTCACCGTCAACACCGTGGTGGAGGGCGCCTGGGCGTTGCTGCTGGCCCGCTCCGGCGGCCGGGACGACGTGGTGTTCGGCACCACCGTCTCCGGCCGCCCGGCCGAACTCCCCGGCGTCGAAGGCATGATCGGCATGTTCGTGAACACCGTGCCGGCCCGGGTGCGGATCCCCGCCGGGCCGGTGCTGCCCTGGCTGCGCGACCTCCAGGAACGGCAGAGCGACGCCCGCCGCTTCGACTTCCTCGCCCTGCCGCGCATCCAGGCCGTCAGCGAAGTCCCGCCCGGCGAGCCGCTGTTCGACAGCATGGTGGTGTTCGAGAACTACCCCGTGGACGAGTCGGCGACCGCCCGCACCGGCGTGCGTGTCGAGGAGGTACGCGCCGACGACGCCACCACCTTCGCCTGGTGCCTGCGCGCCCACCTCGACGAACGGCTCGGCTTCGACCTGGCCTACGACCCCGCCCTGTTCGACCCCGGCACCGCCGAGCGCGCCGCCGGCCGGCTGGCCGCGCTGCTCACCACCCTCGCCGACGGATTCGACACCGACCTGGCCCGCCTGGACCTGCTCACCCCGGCCGACCGCGAACTGCTGGCCGCCTGGAACACCACCGCCCGCCCGGCCGATCCGCGCAGCCCCGTGGACCTGTTCGCCGAGCGGGCCCGCCGCACCCCGGACGCGGTCGCGGTCCACGACGGCGACCGCGAGCTGACCTACCGCGAACTGCACCACTGGGCACGCGCGCTGGCCGGACGGCTGGTCGCCGGCGGACTGGCGCCCGAGGACCGGGTGGCCCTGCCGATGGACCGCTCCGCCGAACTCGTCGTCGCCCAGCTCGCGGTCCTCCTGGCCGGCGGCGCCTACGTTCCCGTCGACACCCGCGCCCCCGAGGAACGCCGCCGCGCCCTGCTCACCGAGGCGGGCGCCACCGCCCGCCTCACGGCGGCCGACGTGACCGCGGCCCGTACCGCGGCGGCGGGGCACCGGCTGCCGCCCGCCGACCCCGACCGGTTGGCCTACGTGATGTTCACCTCCGGCTCCACCGGGCTGCCCAAGGCCGTCGCGGTACGGCACCGGGACGTGGCGGCGCTGGGCACCGACAGCCGCTTCGGCGGCGGGGTGTGCGACCGGGTGCTGCTGCACTCGCCGGTGGCGTTCGACGCGTCCACCTTCGAGGTGTGGGCGCCCCTGCTCAACGGCGGCCGCGTGGTCGTGGCACCCGGCGGGAGCGTGGACGCCGCCCTGCTGCGCCGGCTCGCCGCCGACGGCGGGCTCACCGCGCTGTGGCTGACCGCCGGACTGTTCCGGCTGCTCGCCCAGGACGCCCCGGACTGCTTCCGGGGCCTGGCGCAGGTGTGGACCGGCGGCGACGTCGTCCCCGCCGCCGCCGTGCGCCGGGTGCTGGCCGCCTGCCCCGGACTGACCGTCGTGGACGGCTACGGCCCCACCGAGACCACCACCTTCGCGACCTCCTTCGCCCTCACCGACCCGGCGGCCGTACCCGGCACCGTCCCCATCGGCCACCCGCTGGACGACATGCGGGTCCACGTCCTCGACGCCCGGCTGCGGCCCGTACCGCCGGGCTGCCCGGGCGAGCTGTACCTGGCCGGCGAGGGCGTCGCACGCGGCTACCTGGGCCGCCCCGGTGAGAGCGCCGCCCGCTTCCCCGCCGACCCCTTCGGCCCGCCCGGCGCCCGCATGTACCGCACGGGCGACCTGGCCCGGCGGCGCCCGGACGGCACCGTGGAGTTCCTGGGCCGGGCCGACGACCAGGTCAAGATCCGCGGCTTCCGGGTGGAGCCCGGCGAGGCCGAGGCCGCGCTCGCCGCCCACCCGGGCGTGACGGACGTCGCCGTCCTGGCCCGCGAGGACCGGCCGGGCGCCAAACGGCTCGTGGCCTACGTCGTCGGAGAGGCCGGCCGGGACGCCGGGGAACTGCGGGCCTTCGCCGCCCGCACCCTGCCCGACTACCTCGTGCCCGCCGCCGTCGTCCCGCTCGCCGCCCTGCCGCTCAGCCGCAACGGCAAGGTCGACCGGGCCGCCCTGCCCGCGCCCGAGGCCCTGCCCGGGCGGGCCCGGACCGAACCCCGCACGGAGGCCGAGCGCCGCACGGCGGCCGTCTTCGCGGAGGTGCTGGGCTCGGAACCACCCGGTGTGGAGGACGACTTCTTCCAGCTGGGCGGCGACTCGATCCTGAGCATCCGGCTCGCCTCCCGGCTCGCCGAGACCTTCGACGCCGACGTCACCCCGCGCGCGGTGTTCACCCACCCCACGCCGGCCGCCCTGGCCCGGCTGCTCGGCACCCGTCGCGGATCCGGCCGCCCGGCGCTCGTCCCGGTCGACCGCGGCACCGTCGCACCGATGTCCCACGCCCAGCAACGCCTGTGGTTCCTCCAGGAGTTCGAACCCGACGGCGCGGAGTACGTCACCGCGCTCGCCCTGCGGCTGCGCGGCACCCTGGACACCGGAGCGCTGCGCGCGGCCCTCACCGCCGTGGCGGCCCGGCACGAGTCCCTGCGCACCACCTTCGACAGCGTCGACGGACGCGGCGTCCAGATCGTCCACCCGCCCCGGCAGGTGCCGCTGCCCGTCCGCGACCTGTCCAGGGTCGCCGGGGCCAAGTGGGAGCCGGAGATGCGGCGGCTGCTCGCCGAGGACCGCGCCCGCCCCTTCGACCTGCGCGAGGGCCCGCTGCTGCGCGCCGGCCTGATCCGGCTCGCCGAGCAGGACCACGTCCTCTCCCTCGCCCTGCACCACATCGTCACCGACGGCTGGTCCACCGCCGTCCTGCTCGGCGACCTCGCCCACCACTACCGCGCCGAACTGGGCGCGGCCGACGGCGAACTGCCGCCGCTGCCGGTGCAGTACGCCGACTACGCGCACTGGCAGCGCACCGCCGGCGACACCGGCGCCGACGAGCACCTCGCCTACTGGAAGGAGCGACTGGCCGGCACGGCACCGCTGGACCTGCCCACCGACCGGCCCCGCCCGCCGGTGCGCACCAGCGCCGGCGCGACCACCCGGCTGACCGTGCCCGCCCCGGCCGTCACCCGGCTCACCCGGCTCGCCCGGGACCACGGCACCACCCTGTTCACTACGCTCGTCGCCGCCGCCCAGGCCTACCTCGCCCGGCTCACGGGCGCCGAGGACATCGCCGTGGGCACCGTCACCTCCGGCCGCGACCGGCCCGAGACCCAGGGCCTGGTCGGGTTCTTCGTCAACACCCTGGTGCTGCGCTCCCGGGCCGAGGCCGCCCGGCCGTTCGCCGCGTTCCTCACCGACGTACGGCAGACCGTCCTCGACGCCTTCGCCCACCAGGACGTGCCGTTCGAACGGGTCGTGGACGCCGTCCAACCCGAGCGGGACACCAGCCGCAGCCCGCTCTTCCAGGTCATGGTCGTCCTCCAGAACACCCCGGCCGCCGCCGTCGACCTGCCCGGCCTGGACGTCACCGACGTCGAACCCGACTCCCAGCAGGCCGCGTTCGACCTCACCGTGGAGTTCGCCGAGACCGGCACCGGCGCCCTGCACGGCCTGCTCACCTACAACACCGACCTGTTCGACGCGACCACCGCCGAACGGATGGCCGCACAGCTCGGCACCCTGCTGCGCGCCGTCGCCGAGGACCCCGACCGGCCGCTCGGCGCCCTGCCGCCGGCCTCCGACGACGAGCTGAGGGCCCTGTCGGCGCACGGCCGGGGCACCTTCAGCCCGGTGCCCGAGTCCACCCTGCCCGCCCTGTTCGAACGGCAGGCGGCCCGTACCCCGGACGCCGTGGCGCTGATCGACGGAGACCGGGAACTGACCTACGCCGAGGTCGACCGGGCGGCCAACCGGCTCGCCCACCGGCTCATCCGCGACGGCGTCGGACCGGAGCGCGTGGTGGCCCTGGCGCTGCCCCGCTCGGCGTCGAGCGTGGTGGCCCAGCTCGCCGTCGCCAAGGCCGGCGGTGCCTTCCTGCCCGTGGACCCCGACTACCCCGCCCCCAGAAGGGAGTTCATGATCCGGGACGCGGGCGCCCACCTGGTCCTCGGCGACCCGGCCGGCGTATGGGCCGCCGACGGACCGGACACGGCACCCACGGACGCCGACCGCACCACCGCGCTCACCCCCGCCCACCCCGCCTACGTCATCTACACCTCCGGCTCCACCGGCACCCCCAAGGGCGTCGTGGTCACCCACCGGGGCCTGGCCTCCTTCGCCGCGGCGGCCGCCGAACAGTACGCGGCGGGCCCCGGCGACCGGGTCCTGCAGTTCGCCTCCCCGAGCTTCGACGCCTCCGTGCTGGAACTGTGCGTCTCCCTGCTCGGCGGGGCCGCGCTGGTCACCGGCGAGGAAGGACCGCTGGTCGGGGAACGGCTCGCCGAGGTGCTCGCCGGACGGGAGATCACCCACACCCTGATCCCGCCGGCCGCGCTGGCCACCGTACCGCCCGAGGCCGCCGCCGCCCTGCCCCGCTTGCGCACCCTCATCGTGGGCGCCGAGGCCTGCCCCGCCGACCTGGTCGACACCTGGTCCCCCGGCCGCCGGATGATCAACTCCTACGGCCCCACCGAGGCCACCGTGGTCGCCACCTGGACCGGCCCGCTGACCCCCGGCACGGGGACCCCGTCCATCGGCCGTCCCGCCGGCACCACCCGGGTCCAGGTGCTCGACGCCGCCCTGCGCCCCGTACCGCCCGGCGTGACCGGCGAGCTGTACGTCTCCGGACCCGGCCTGGCCCGCGGCTATCTGGGCCGGCCCGGACTGACCGCCCAGCGGTTCCTGCCCGACCCGTCCGGGGCGCCCGGGGAGCGGATGTACCGCACCGGGGACCTGGTCCGGTGGACCGCCGACGGCCGGCTCCACTTCGCCGGACGCGCCGACGACCAGGTCAAGCTGCGCGGCTACCGCATCGAACCCGGCGAGATCGAGAGCGCGCTGCGCCGCAGCCCCCTGGTCCGGGACGCGGCCGTCGTCGTCCGCGCGGACGGGAGCGGCGCACCGGCCCGGCTCGTCGCCTACGTCGTCCCGGCGGCGGACGGCACCGCCCCGCCCGTCGGTGAGCTGCGGCTGCACCTGGCCGGGTCACTGCCCCCGCACATGGTGCCGTCGGTCTTCATCCCGCTGGAGCGGCTGCCGCTCACCCCGAACGGCAAGACCGACCGCCGCGCCCTGCCCGCGCCCGGCCCCGCCCAGGCCGCGGACGGACCGCGCACCGCGCCGCGCACCGGCACCGAACGCCGGATCGCCCGGATCTGGGCCGATGTGCTGGGCATCGAAGAAGTCGGCGCCGACGACAACTTCTTCGCGCTCGGCGGCGACTCCATCCTGAGCATGCAGGTCGTCTCCCGGCTGCGCCGCGACGGCCTGCACGTGGCCACCCGGGACCTGTTCACCCACCAGACCGTCGCCGAACTCGCCACCGTCGTGCGCGCCGCGCCCCGGCGGTCCGCCACCGGCCCGGTCACCGGCGACGTGCCGCTCACCCCGATCCAGCACTGGTTCCTCACCACCCCGCGCGCCGCCCACCACCACTTCAACCAGTCGGCACTGCTGGAACTCGACGGCACCCCCGACCCGCGCGCCCTGCGCGCCGCCCTCGACGCGCTGTTGGAACACCACGACGCCCTGCGCATGACGTTCACCCAGGAAGCCGGAGGCTGGCGGCAGTTCAACCCACCGCCGGCCCCCGGCCAGGACATCCTGGTCCGGCACGACCTGACGGGCCTGTCCGCCGAGGACGCCGACGCGGCCATGACCAAGGCCGCCGACGAACTCCACGCGAGCTTCGACCTGGCCCACGGCCCGCACCTGCGCGCGGCCCTGTTCACCGGCGCGGCCGACCGGCCCGCCTTCCTCCTCCTCGTCGCCCACCACCTGGTCGTGGACGCCGTCTCCTGGCGCATCCTGCGCGACGACCTGGAGACCGCCTACCGGCAGGCCCGGCACGGCGGCCCGGTCACCCTGGGGGAGCGGAGTACCAGCTTCCGGGAGTGGGCCAGGAGGCTCGCCGCACATGTCACCGAGGGCGGTCTCGACCACGAACTGCCCTACTGGGAACAGGCGGTGAACACCGAGGAGCCCCCGGCCCCGGCCCCGGCCCCGGCCGGCGGCGCCGGACCGGCCGCCACGGTGAGCGTGGAACTCGGCGAGGAGGACACCACCGCCCTGCTGCGCTCCGCTCCCACCGCCTACCGCACCCGCGTCAACGACGTGCTGCTCGCCGCCCTCGCCCTGGCCCTGGCCCGCTGGACGGGACGCGACCGGGTCCGCCTGGACCTGGAGGGACACGGCCGTGAGGACCTGCTCGACGGCGTCGACCTGACCCGCACCGTCGGCTGGTTCACCACCGTCCACCCCGTCGCTCTCGACGTCCCCGACCCCGCCGACCTGAGCCCGGACCGCGACTGGCGGGCACTGGTGAAGTCGGTGCGCCGCCGGCTGCGCGCCGTACCCGCGGGCGGCATCGGCTTCGGCGCGCTGCGCACCTTCGGCCCGCCCGAGGTCCGCGAACGCCTCGGCGGCACCGCGCACAGCCAGGTGGTGTTCAACTACCTCGGCCAGTGGGACGCCCGCCCCGACACGGCGGACGGCGGCCTGGTCCGCGCAGAACACGGCTCCTTCGGCCAGGACCACGACCCCCGGGACCCCGGCTCCCACCCGCTGGAGGTGGTCGGCGCCGTCCAGCACGGCCGGCTCGCCTTCACCTGGCACCACCGGACCGGCGTCCACGACACCGCGACCGTACGCCGGGTGGCCGAGGAGTTCGCCACCGCCCTGCGCCACCTCGCCCGGCACGCAAGGACAGGCCGGTGACGACCCTCCGCCCCCGCGCCCCGCACGGCCGCCCCCGCTCACCACCCACCCGCCCCTGACCCGCCCGCCCCGCCCACCTCGACACCGGACGACGAAGGAAAAGGAAGACGACATGGACGAGAACACCCGCTACCAGGTGCTGCGCAACGACGAGGAGCAGTACTCCCTCTGGCCCGTCGACATCGAGGTCCCTGCCGGCTGGCAGCCCGTCGGCAAGGAGGGCACCGAGGCCGAGTGCTCCGCCTACGTCGACGAGGTCTGGACCGACATGCGCCCCAAGAGCCTGCGCGAACGCATGGAGAACGCCGGCGCCTGACCGCCGTACCGCCACGGACCGCCGGGCCGGCCACGCGGCCGGCCCGGCACCGCCTCCCCCCACACGAGCCGTGGTACCGGCGCCCCACCGCCCTCGGCCCCGCCGCACCGCATCACTCCCGAGGAGCCCGCCATGACCCCCGAGACCCCCGTCCTGCGCACCGAACGCCTGGACTTCCTCCCCTACCGGCCCGAACACGAGGACGTCTTCGTCGCCCTGCTGCGCGACGCGGAGGTGTGCCGCTGGATGGGGCAGGACCTCGTGCCCGAACCGCAGCTGCGCGAGCTGTTCCGCGCCATCCTCACCGACGTCTACCCGCAGCGCCGGTTCGATGTGTGGGGCCTGTGGCTGGAGGGCCGCTACGTCGGCCACGCCGAGGTGAAGCCGACCGGCAACGTCGACGGCCACGAACTCGTCACCGCGCTCGTCCCCGCGTACTGGGGGCGCGGCCTGGGCGGCGAGGTGGTCCGCGGCCTGCTCCGGCACGCCGCCGACAACCTGGGACTCACCGAGGCGTACGGCATGGTGGGCGCCGGGAACACCGCCAGCCTGGCCATGTGCCGCCGTCTGGGCTTCACCCACGTCCGGGACGTCGTCGGCGACGACGGCTCGGTCACCAAGCTGCTCGTCATCCCGACCAGGAAGCCGGAGTGAGCGGGGCCGCCGTTTGTCCGGTTTTCTCGTTTCATCGCCCCGGTTTCCGTCTCGTAGAGTGACGTCGACCTGTTCCCGGAATCCGGGAACAGTACAGCAGGGAATTCGTTCTGCGAAGCCCAGGAAAAGGGGAATTCCGCGATGGGGCTCATCAAGGCCACCGGCACGTTCACGGGGACCAGTGTGGACCTTCCGGGTCTCACGGGTGTGAACACCAACGAGATCAGATGGGGTCAGCCCGCCACTCCCGGTGGCGAAGTGAGCGGCTATGACTTCGTGGAGTACGAAATGGAGGCGAACCTCGGCGGCCGGGAGATCCCGATAGGCGAATTCACACACCACAACCACCCGATCTATCTTTCCGGGCAGTCGCAGTTCTGGGTGTACCTCACGATCAAGGTGTACTTCGAGAACGGGGACTTCTACCACGACATCAACGTGCGTTTACGTCACGACGAGACGCCCAACCAGGGTTCGCACCCGAACGACGTGGTCAAGTGGGAAGTGATCCACGAGCCCGAGAAGGTGTACATCGACGGAAACGAGTACAACGTGGAGATCACCGGCTTCAGAAAGCCGGGGGAGAAGCAGTCGAAGCCCAACTTCGACGTTCCCGAGGGCGGCAAGGACACCGCCTACCTTTACGCGAGGTTCCAGCGGGCGGCCCCGCAGGCGTCCTGATCCCCCACGGCGACCGGTGGCCGACCCGCCACTCGGGTGCGGGGCGGCCACTTCCGGCAGGTCGCTCTGGGCGGGAGCCCCGAAGCTGCCTAAGGTCGGTTGGCGTGTCGCACACCTTCGAAGAACTGGTCGCGAAGCAGCGCGCGGCCGATGCCGCCCAGGCCCAGGTCCAGGAGCTGCGGGAAGCCTACGGCCCGCCGGCCGAGCAGCGGCTGACCGGCGTCCAGGCGGGCACCTACGAGACCGCCCTGCGCGCCTGGCGGGACCTCGCCCGCGATGTGCAGACGGCGGTGAGCGAGTACGCCCGGCAGACGGGCCGGCCCCGGGCCGAGGTCGAGGCGGAGGTGGAACGCGCGGCGGCCGGCGAGCAGGACGGGGCGCCGTAGGCCCGCCGGTCCAGGCATCCGCCGCCCGGCCCCGGGTACCCGGCGACCATGAACACTGCCATGTACCAAGCGGCCACCGGCGCGCAAGCCTTCGGATACGTTCTGATCCTGATCGCCGGAGTGGCCGTCGTCGCGGGAATCATCTGGGCCTTCCGGCTGGGTGCCAAGGTGCGCGACCGGGAGCCCGCGCCGCCGCGCCCGGACGAGCAGCCCAAGATGCCCCCGGGGGGACCGATGCGCGAGACCCGCGAGGTCCGGGAGCCCGACGAGGTGCCCCGGGCGGCCGACGAGAGCGAACGCCTCACCCCGCACCAGCTCGGCAACGCCGGCACCAAGCGCGCCGCCGACCAGACCCGTTCCCGCTGGTCGCCGGGGTCCAGCGGGTCCTTCGGCGGTGGTGGCGGCGGCCGGACCTGAACCGGCCCGGGCCCGGGCGGGGCACGGAAGGACGAGTGACGGCAAGGACCGCGCCCGCGGACGCGAAACCGGCCATACTCCACGCGGAGACCGGCTGGGCCCAGGACCGTCGGGACCGGGACCGGGGAGCGCGCACCTGCCTCCCCGCGGTCCCCTGGACGGCGGCGCGGCGCCGGAAGCGGACTGCGGTCAGGCGGCGCGGTTCAGGCGCGGGTCGTGGCGAGCAGCTCCATGATCCCGGCGGTCGTGCCGGTCTCGCCGAGCCGCGGGAAGATCCGCTCCACGCTGTTGGCGTGCGCCTCGCCGTCGGCGTCGGCCATGGCGTCCGTGGCGAGGGTGACGTGATAGCCGTGCGCGTAGGCGTCGCGCGCGGTGGACTCCACGCCGATGCTGGTCGCTATCCCGGTCAGCACGATCTGCGTGATGCCCCGGCGGCGCAGCTGGACGTCCAGGTCGGTGCCGTGGAAGGCGCTCCAGTTGTGCTTGGTGACGCGGATGTCGCCGGGGTGCCCGGACAACTCGTCCACGATCACGTCCCAGCCCTCGGGGAAGGCGAGCCCCCGCGCCTGGCGTTCGGTGCGGCCGGGCACGGCGTCCGCGCCGTCGGCGGCGAAGGAGACCCGGACCAGGACCACGGGCAGCCCGTGGGAGCGGAAGGCGTCGGCGAGTTCCGCCGTCCGGGAGACGACCTCCCGTCCCGGGTACGGCCGGGTCGGCATGGCCACGATGCCGTTCTGGAGGTCGATCGCGACGAGGGCGGTACGGGGGTCCAGCGTGGTGAGCGACACGGGTCGGTCAGCCCTTTCGGGTGTTTGGGGGGAGGGGGTTACAGACACGGCAGACACGAGCGCGAGGGGCCCGGCCACCTGTCCGGGCGGACCCGGCGCGTGCCCGTACGCCTCGATGTCACGGCGCGGACAGCCGCTCCAGCAGCTCCAGCGCCGTGAGGACCGTCCGCCGCTCCTCCTCGGTGTAGCGGTCCTGGAAGGCGCGGGCCAGCCATTCCTCGCGCACCTGCCGGTTGCCCTCGACGCGGGCCCGGCCGGTGTCGGTCAGGGTGACCAGCTGACGGCGGCCGTCGTCGGGGTCGGGGGCCCGGCGGACCAGCCCGTGCCGTTCCAGCGCGGCCAGCGTGACGGCCATGGACTGCGGCCGCACCCCCTCGGCGGCGGCGAGCGCGCTGGCCGTGGCCGCGCCGTGCTTGCCCACCAGGGTGAGCGCCGACTCCTGCGAGGGGCTGAGGTCGGCGTCCTGCGCGACCTCGCGGATGCGGCGCCGCAGTCTGCTGAAGACCACGCGCAGATCGCGCGCGGCGCGGGCGGCGGAGTCGGAGATGTCGGCCATGCCCGCCAGGCTACGACCGGCAGCCACGACTGTCCAGCCCGGACTGATCAGTTCAGGCTGTTAAGTTCTGGCTGTTCAACCGGGCCTGTTCAGTTCGGCTGCTCAGTTTTGCCTGTCTTGTTGCCGGGGTACTCGCCGGGCCCCGGACAGGGCGGCACACGCCGGTGAACCCAAGGAGCGCTGATGACCCCTGCGGACAGGTCCGGCCTGGAGGCGGCTCTCCACGCCGAGGTGGACGGCGAAGTCCGCTTCGACGCGGGCAGCCGCGGAGCCTACGCCACGGACGGTTCCAACTACCGGCAGCTCCCGATCGGCGTCGTCGTACCCCGCACCGTGGAGGCGGGCGCCCGCGCGGTGTCCGTGTGCGCGCGCCACGACGCCCCCGTCCTCTCCCGGGGCGGCGGCACCAGCCTCGCGGGACAGTCGACCAACACCGCCGTGGTCGTCGACTGGAGCAAGTACTGCACCGGTGTGCTCTCCGTCGACCCCGAACGGCGCACCTGCGTGGTGGAACCCGGCATCGTCCTGGACGAACTCAACCGGCGACTCGCCCGCCACAAGCTCCAGTTCGGACCCAGGCCGTCCACCCACAGCCACTGCGCGCTCGGCGGCATGATCGGCAACAACTCCTGCGGCGCCTCCGCCCAGGCCTACGGCAAGACCGTCGACAACGTGCGCCGCCTGGAGATCCTCACCTACGACGGGCAGCGCGCCTGGGTCGGCCCCACCCCGCCCGACGAACGGGAGCGGATCATCTCCGGCGGCGGCCGGCTCGCCGAGATCTACGCCGGCCTGGACCGCATCGCCACCGAATACCTCGCCGACATCCGCCGCGGCTACCCGAAGATCCCGCGCCGCGTCTCCGGCTACAACCTGGACTCCCTGCTGCCCGAGAACGGCTTCGACGTGGCCAAGGCCCTCGTCGGCAGCGAGGGCACCCTGGTGACCGTCCTGCGCGCCGAACTCGACCTCGTGCCCGTGCCGGCGTACCGGTCCCTGCTCGTCCTCGGCTACGACGACATCTGCGCCGCCGGCGACGACGTACCCCGCCTGCTGGAGCACTGCGAGCCCACCCAACTGGAGGCCCTGGACGGCCGGATGGCCCAGCTGATGCGCGAGGAGGGCGCCTACCTGGACTCGCTCGCCGTGCTCCCCGAGGGCGACAGCTGGCTGATGGTGCAGTACAGCGGCGACAGCCAGGAGGACGTCGACGAACAGGCGCACGCGCTGCTGCGCGCCCTCGGCCGCGACGAGCGGGACCGCGATGTGGCGTTCTCCGACGACCCCGGACGCGAACAGAAGATGCTCAGGGCCCGCGAGGCCGGACTCGGTGTGACCGCCCGCCCGCCGGACGACCGGGAGACCTGGGAGGGCTGGGAGGACTCCGCCGTACCGCCCGAACGGCTCGGCGAATACCTGCGCGACCTGAAGGGCCTGTTCGCCGAGTTCGACTACGGCCGCCCGTCCCTGTACGGCCACTTCGGGCAGGGCTGCGTGCACACCCGCATCCCCTTCGGCCTGCGCACCGCCGAAGGCGTGGCCGTCTTCCGGCGGTTCCTGGAGCGCGCCGCCGACCTCGTCGCCTCCTACGGCGGCTCGCTGTCCGGCGAGCACGGGGACGGCCAGGCCCGGGGCGAACTGCTCACCCGGATGTTCGGGGAGCGCCTGGTGACCGCGTTCGGCGAGCTGAAGGCGCTCTTCGACCCCGGCAACCGGATGAACCCCGGCAAGATCGTCCACCCCAACCCGGTCGACGGACAACTGCGGCTCGGCCCCGCCTGGCGGCCCGCCACCCCGGCCACCCACTTCGGCTTTCCCGACGACGACCGCTCCTTCGGCCGCTCGGTGATGCGCTGCGTCGGCATCGGCAACTGCCGCGGCCACACCGGCGGCGTCATGTGCCCCTCCTACCGGGCCACCATGGAGGAGGAGCACTCCACCCGCGGCCGGGCCCGGCTGCTGTTCGAGATGCTCGGCGGGCACCCGGACTCCGCGGTCCAGGACGGCTGGCGCTCCACCGCCGTGCACGACGCGCTCGATCTCTGCCTCGCCTGCAAGGGCTGCAAGTCGGACTGCCCCACCGGTGTCGACATGGCCACCCTCAAGGCCGAGTTCCTCTCCCACCACTACGCGCGCCGCAAGCGTCCCATGGCCCACTACTCCATGGGCTGGCTCCCGCTGTGGGCCCGGCTCAGCCGCACCGCGCCCCGCCTGGTGAACACCGCGCTGCACGCGCCCGGACTGGCCGGCCTCGGCAAGCGGCTCGCCGGCGTCGATGCGGCCCGCGAGGCACCGGTGTTCGCCGAGGAGTCCTTCGTCCAGTGGTGGCGGGCCCGCGACCGGCCGGCACCGGACCCGGCCGACCCGCGCACGGTCGTCCTGTGGCCGGACACCTTCAGCACCTACTTCCACCCCGCGATCGCCCGGTCCGCCGTCCGCGTCCTTCAGGACGCCGGCTTCCGCGTCGCCGTCCCCACCGAACCGGTGTGCTGCGGACTGACCTGGATCTCCACCGGCCAGCTCGCCACCGCCAAGAAGGTGCTGCACCGGACCCTCGGTGTGCTGCGGCCCTATCTGGAGGCCGGTACGCCCGTCATCGGCCTGGAGCCCTCCTGTACGGCCGTCTTCCGTGCCGACGCCCCGGAGCTGATGCCCGACGACCAGGACGTACAGCGGCTGGCCGGGCAGGTGCGCACCTTCGCCGAACACCTCGTCCACCACGCCCCCGACGACTGGCGGCCACCGCGACTGGCCCGGCAGGCCACCGTGCAGACCCACTGCCACCAGCACGCCGTCATGAAGTTCGACGCCGACCGCGAACTGATGCGCCGCGCCCACCTCGACGCCGAGGTGCTCGACGAGGGCTGCTGCGGCCTGGCCGGCAACTTCGGCTTCGAACGCGGCCACCACGAGGTGTCCCTGGCCGTCGGTGAACTGGGCGTCCTGCCCGCCGTGCGCGCCGCCGCACCGGACAGCCTGGTCATCGCCGACGGCTTCAGCTGCCGGACCCAGATCGAACAGGGCTCCACCGGCCGCCGCGCGCTGCACCTCGCCGAGGCCCTCGCGTTCGCCCTCGACGGCAACCTGCCCAGCGACCGGCCCGAACGGCTGGCCGTCCGCCCCGCCGAGCCGTCCCGTACGGCCGGCTGGGCGACCGCCGCCTCGGTGGCCGCCCTCGCCGCGGGCACCGCCGCCGTGGTGGGCGGGCTGCGCCGGCCCGGGAGGTGACCATGCGCGACCAGCCGGCCGTCGACGCGGCCGACACCGCCGTCTACACCGTGCCCACCGACGCCCCCGAGGGGGACGGAACCCTGGCCTGGGACAAGACCACCCTCGTCCTGGTCACCGTCCGCTCCGGCACCACCACCGGGCTCGGCTACACCTACGCGCCCGCCGCCACCGCCCACCTCGTGCGCGAGCTGCTCACCGACGCCGTCACCGGCCTGCCCGCCTACGACGTGCCGCGCGCCAACGAGCGGATGTGCCGCGCCGTGCGCAACGCCGGACTGCCCGGGCTCGCCGCCCAGGCGGTCGCCGCCGTCGACATCGCCCTGTGGGACCTCAAGGCCCGGCTGCTCGGCCTGCCCCTCGTTCACCTGCTGGGCGCCGCCCGCACCGACGTGCCGGTCTACGGCAGCGGCGGCTTCACCACCTACGACGCCGGCCGGCAGGAACGCCAGCTGCGCGGCTGGGCCGAGGAACAGGGCATCCCCCGCGTCAAGATCAAGATCGGGGAGTCGTGGGGCGCCCGGCAGGACCGCGACCTGGAACGCGTCGCCCGCGCGCGGGCGGCCATCGGCGACAGGGCCGAGCTGTACGTGGACGCCAACGGCGGCTACACCGGCGGCCAGGCGGTACGGGTCGCGGGGGCGCTCGCCGACCAGGGCGTCACCTGGTTCGAGGAACCCGTCTCCTCCGACCACCTCGCCGTCCTCGCCGGCCTCCGCGGCCGGATCCCCCTCGACGTCGCCGCCGGCGAGTACGGCTACACCCTGCCGTACTTCGAGCACATGCTGGCCGCCGGAGCCGTCGACTGCCTCCAGGCCGACATCACCCGGTGCGGCGGCATCACCGTCTGGATGCGCGCCGCCGCGCTCGCCCACGCGCGCGGGATCGACATCTCCGGACACTGTGCGCCACACGCCCACGCCCACGCCGCCGCCGCGGTGCCCAACCTGCGGCACCTGGAGTGGTTCCACGACCACGTCCGGATCGAACGCCTCCTGTTCGACGGCGTCCTCGACCCGGGCGGCGGCAGCGTCACCCCGGGCGCCGACGGGGTACCCGGGCTCGGCCTCACGCTCGCCGAAGAGCGGGCGCGGCCGTACCGGACGCAGTGAGACGGAAGGCCCCGGACACCGCGTCGACCACCGTGCCGCAACCAACGTGCTGGAAGAGGAGAGGACCATGCCCCCCACCGTCGTCATCACCGGAGCCAGTGCCGGCATCGGCCGCGCCACCGCCCGCCTGTACGCCCGGCGCGGAGCCGACGTCGTCCTGGTCGCGCGCGGCGAGGGCGGTCTGCGGGCGGCGGCCGACGAGGTCGCGGCGCTCGGCGGACGGCCCCTGGTCCACGCCGCCGACGTGGCCGACCCGGCGCAGCTGGAGGCGGCGGCCGAGGCCGCCGAGCAGGCGTTCGGACCGGTCGACGTCTGGGTGAACTGCGCGTTCGCCACGGTGTTCGCGCCGTTCGAGGAGATCACCGCCGAGGAGTTCAAGCGGGTCACCGAGGTCACCTACCTCGGCTTCGTCAACGGCACCCGCACCGCCCTCAAGCGCATGCTGCCCCGCGACCGGGGCACGATCGTGCAGGTCGGCTCCGCGCTCGGGGAACGGTCCATCCCGCTCCAGTCGGCGTACTGCGGGGCCAAGCACGCCATCAACGGCTTCACCTCCTCCCTGCGCACCGAACTGCTGCACCGCGGCAGCAACGTGCACATCACCGTCGCCCAGATGCCCGCCGTCAACACCCCGCAGTTCGAGTGGGTCCGCTCCCGGCTGGCCGAGCACCCCATGCCGGTCCCGCCGATCTACCAGCCCGAGGTGGCCGCCCGGGGCGTGCTGTACGCGGCCGACCACCCGCGCCGCAAGCAGTACTACGTCGGCGCCTCCACCGTCGCCACCATCTGGGCCAACCGGCTCGTCCCGGCGCTGCTCGACCGCTATCTGGCCCGCACCGGCTTCGACTCCCAGCAGACCGACAGCGTCCCCCCGGCCCACCTGGACAACCTCTTCGAGCCGGTGGACCGCACACCCGCCGACGACCAGGGCGCGCACGGCGCCTTCGACGACAGCGCGCACGCCCGCTCCTGGCAGGAGACCCTGGTCCGGCACCCCGCGGCCACCGCCCTCGGCGCCGGAGCCGCCCTCCTGGGCACCGCACTCGGCGTGCGCCGCCTGACGGGACGGGCGGCCTAGTCCCTCTGCCGCCTCTCCCGCAGGACCGTGACGGCGCGTTCGCACCAGTCCCGGTTGCCCTGTTCGAAGGCGAGGCCGCGCAGGCACGTGAGATAGGGGCCGACGCGGTCGCCGTGGCGCAGGAACTCCTCCTCCGTGCGGTCACCGCGCATGCCCCGCAGCAGCTTGCCGAAGAGGTCGATCCGGGCCTCGGCGAAGGCGGCGCGTTCGGCGAGCTGCGCGATCAGGGGCTCGGGGTCGACGTGGTCGGCGGCCTGGACCTTGACGAGCAGGTCGTCACGGATGAAGGAGGGCTTCGCGGAGGCGGCCGTGAACTCTCCCAGTTCCGCCAGCCCGGCGTCGGTCACCCGGAACAGGCGCTTGGTGGGCCGGGACCGCTGGGGCACCTCGCGGCCCGTGATCAGCCCGTCCTCCTCCAGCCGGGTCAGCTCGGCGTAGAGCTGCTGCGGCCGGGCGTACCAGAAGTTCGCCACGCCGAGGTCGAACGCCTTGGCCAGCTGGTAGCCGCTGAGCTCTTCGTCGAGTAGTGCCGCCAGCACGGCGTGCCGTAGTGCCATCGGGCCGTCTCCTCGCCTGCCTCTGTCGCGGATGCCCGGACCATGATAGTCATGAAAATGACTAGTCACATTCATGACTATGAAGGGTGAGCGAGCCATGACCACTGCCGACCGTTTCCGTGCTGCCGTGCACGACCGCGACCTGGACGCGTTGGACGACCTGTTCACCGAGGACATCCGCTTGTACAGCCCGGTGAAGTTCACCCCCTTCGAGGGCAAGCCGATGGTGCTGGCTCTCTTCAAGGTCCTGCTGCGCACGTTCGAGGACTTCCGGTACATCGGTGACCACACCGGCACCGCGCGCACCAGCGCCGACGACACGTCCGCCGCCTCCGCGGTGCTGCTCTTCCGTGCCAGGGCGGGCGGCAAGGAGATCCACGGCATCGACCTGCTGCACTTCGACGACGACGGCCGGATCAAGGAGTTCACCGTGATGGTCCGCCCGCAGTCCGCCGTCCACGCCCTCGGCGAGGCGGTCCTCGCCGGCCTGGTCGCGGACGGCCTGGTACCGGCGCCCGAGGGCCGGTAGCCGTGCGCCCGGGCCGGCCGGTGTCCCGCGCCGGTACGCACGGCTGTCTGCACCGGCCGGCCGCGGTGCCGCGGCCCTACCCGGCGTACGTCTCGAACTCCGCGACCTGCGGGGTCCCGCTCGCGCCGGTGATCTGGAAGGTGACCTTGGAGAGCGTCGTCCGGGGGAGGAGGATGACGCCCGCACCGCTGCCGGAGGCGAGCGGCGCCCCGGTGTCGCCGTTGAGGACGCGCCAGGAGCCGATGCGGCCCGCGGCGCCCGCCGCCTCCCGGATGTGGACGGAGGAGAGGGTGGTGGGCGAGCCCCACTTGATGGAGATGGAGCCGGTCGTGCCGGCCGGCGACCAGTAGGTGTTCGGGTCGCCGTCGCGCACATTGCCGTAGCTCGTGCCGTCGGCCTTGCTGGAGCCGTCGGAGCCCGCTCCGATGCTGAGGTTGGTCCCACCCGGCTGCGTCGGCGCCGGTGTGGGTGTCGTCGGCGTGGGCGTGGGGGTCGGCGTGGGGGTCGGTGCCGGCGTCTCGGGTGTGCAGTTGCCGTCGGAGACGCGCAGCTCCTTGCCGGCTCCCGCCGTCTGGCTCACGATGCCCGGCACGCAGCCGGCGGAGTCGAGCGTGTAGGCGTACGGAATGGCGACGGTGGTGTTGGACTGCGGGTTCGGGCCGGCCGGGTGGTTGTCGGTGCCGGGGCTGGTCCAGGTCACGTTGTCGTAGGTGTTTCCGGCGACCTGCCAGTAGCCGAGCTCGTCGGTGTAGAAGGTGCCCAGGACGTCCTTGGAGTCCTCGAAGTAGTTGTTGTCCACCCTGGCGTGGGCGCCCGCCCGGGAGTTGATCCCTGACTTGTTCAAGCGCACGTAGTGGTTGTTGTACATGTGGGCCGTGCCACCGCGCAGCAGCGGGGCGCGGGAGTCGATGTTCTCGTACAGGTTGTGGTGGAACGTGACGTAACTGTTCGACAGGTCGCTTTCGCTGGACCCGATGAGACCGCCCCGGCCCGAGTTGCGCAGGATGCTGTAGGACAGGGTGACGTACCGGGTGCCGTCCTTCATGTCGAAGAGCGCGTCGAAGCCCTCCGCCTCCCCGCCCGAGGCCTCCAGCGTCACGTGGTCGGCCCAGACGTTGTGGACATCGCTCTCCATGCCGATGGCGTCACCGCCGTTGGACGTGGGGGAACCGGACTTCTTGACGTTCCTCACCGTCACGTTCCGGATGACGATGTTGTCGGACTCGCGGATGTGGATGCCCAGTTGGTCGAAGACGGCCCCGCTGCCGACCCCGACGATGGTCACGTTGCTGACCTGCTTCAGCTCGATGACGCCGTCGGCCGTGTTGCAGCTGCCGCCGGACACCTTGGCGGTGTTGGCGTGGTTGATGGTGCCCTCGACCTGGATGGTGATGGGCGTGCTGCTGCTCGCCCGGGAGCACAGGGCCGCGTGGATCGCGGTACCGGTGGTGGCTCGTACGGTCTGCCCGCCCGCGCCGCCGGTGGTCCCGCCGTTCTGTGTCGCGTATCCCGTGGCGCCGGCGACGGCGGCCGCCGCGTCCCCGGGTACCGCCACGACCATCCCGGCCGCGGCGGCCACACCCAGCGTGGCCAGGGCCGCGTACAGGCGCATGGCGACTGGTCGTCTCATCGTCGTCTCCCACTCGGTCGTTCGCCGCCGGACGCGGCTCGGATTTGTGGTGGTGCTCCTCGTGCTGTGCCGGGGTGCTGCCGTGCTGAGCCGAACGCGGGAAAGCGCTTTCCGTGCGGCGAGGATAGGGTGGCCTCCGGTTAACGGCAAGGTTCCGGACAATTGCGGAAGACATCACTCCGCATGCTGTCGGCTCCTTGGCGCGAGACGGCAGAAACCGCTTTTGCCCCAGTGCGGGCGCCGTCGCGGTACTAGGCTGACGGCGTGCGCCTCCTGCTGATGTCCGACACGCACCTGCCCAAGCGGGCCAAGCGGCTCCCGGAGCAACTGCTCGCCGAAATCCCGCACGCCGATGTCGTGCTCCACGCCGGGGACTGGGTCGACACCGCCACCCTGGACCTGCTGGAGAGCCGCAGCCGCCGGCTCATCGGCGTGTACGGCAACAACGACGGCCCCGAGCTGCGCGCCCGGCTGCCCGAGGTGGCCCGTGCCGAACTGGGCGGCCTGCGCTTCGGCGTGGTCCACGAGACCGGCCCCGCCCAAGGACGCGAGGCGCGGTGCGCGGACCGCTTCCCGGACCTGGACGTCCTGGTCTTCGGACACAGCCACATCCCCTGGGACACCACCGCCCCCGGTGGCCTGCGCCTGCTCAACCCCGGCTCCCCGACCGACCGCCGCCGCGAGCCCCACTGCACCTACCTCACCGCGACGGTGGCGGACGGAGCGCTCACGGACGTGACCCTGCACCGCCTGCCGAGGCTCTAGCGGCTGTCGTCCCACGTCACCCTGTGCGAGGATGCCGGAATGATCTCCGGCACCGGCATACCCGACGTCGTACCCGCGGGCCGCATGGCCGGCCGGGCGCAGCCCGTCCTCGACCTGCCGGACGGCCTTCAGCTGCGGCCCTGGCGGCCCGAGGACGCCGAGGCGCTGCTCGCCGCCGGGCAGGACCCCGACATCCGGCGGTGGAACCTGTTCACCGTGGCCGACGCCGCGCAGGCCCGCGCCCGGATCGCCCGGATGCACGAGCGGTGGCGGGCCGAGACCGGCGCGGTGTGGGCCCTCGCCCGGCAGGACGGCCCGGCGGTCGGGCTCGCCGGGCTCAACGACGTGGATCCGGCGGGCGGCAGCGCCGAACTCGTCTACTGGCTGCTGCCGCAGGCCCGCGGCGCCGGCCTCGCCGTCGCGGCGGTCCGCCGGCTCGCCCGGTGGGCCCTTGACGACCTGGGCCTGCACCGCCTGCGCCTGTGCCACTCCGCGGCCAACCCCGCGTCCTGCCGGGTCGCGGAGCGCGCCGGCTTCCCCTACGAGGGCACCCAGCGCAGCGCCCTGCTGCACGCCGACGGCTGGCACGACCAGCACCTGCACGCGAGGGTGGCCGGAGACCCCGCATAGCGGTCCGTCAGTGCGCCCCCCGCGGATGGATCGCCCCGCTCGTCCCGCTGAGGGGCGCGCCGGTGCCACCCCAGCGCAGCGCCACGATTTCCGCCGCCACCGACACCGCCACCTCCTGCGGTGTCCGGGCACCGAGGTCCAGGCCGATGGGGGAGCGCAGGCGGGCCAGTTCCGCGTCGGAGAGGCCGGACTCGACCAGGCGGCGCAGCCGGTCGTCGTGGGTGCGCCGACTGCCCATCGCCCCGACGTACGCCGCCGGGCGCCGCAGCGCCTCCCGCAGCACCGGCACGTCGAACTTGGGGTCGTGGGTCAGCACGCAGATCACCGTCCGCGCGTCGGTGCGGGTGCCGCGCAGATACCGGTGCGGCCAGTCCACGACCACCTCCACGCCCTCCGGGAACCGGCGGGGCGTGGCGAACACCGGGCGGGCGTCGCACACCGTCACCCGGTAGCCGAGGAAGTCCCCGATCCGGGCCACGGCGGCGGCGTAGTCGATGGCGCCGAACACCAGCATGCGCGGCGGCGGCGCGAAGGACTGCACGAACACCGTCACGGTGTCCTCGCGCCGCTCCCCGTGCGGCCCGTAGTGCCTGAGGCCCGTCGTGCCGAGGGCGAGTTCCCCGCGCGCGTCGGCGGCGACGGCTGCGTCCAGCCCCCGGGTGCCGAGGCCGCCGGCGGCCGTCCGCGGCCACACCGCGAGGGTGGCCCCGCGCGGCGCCGGCCCGTCGACCACGGTGGCCACGGTGACCGGCTCGCCGCCGGCGACGGACGCGGCGACCGCGCCGAACGCCGGATCGCGGGCCCAGGTCACCTGCCGGACCAGCACGGTGATCTCACCGCCGCAGGTCAGCCCGACCGCGAACGCGTCCTCGTCGCTGTACCCGAACGTCTCCAGCCGGGGCACACCGCTGCCGGCGGCCTCCTGGGCCAGCTCGAACACGGCGCCCTCCACACAGCCGCCGGACACACTCCCGACCACCTCGCCGTCCGGGCCGACCGCCATGGCGGCGCCGGGCCCGCGCGGCGCGCTGCGGCTGACCTCGACCACCGTGGCCAGCCCGAACGGCAACCGGGCGGCGTACCACCGGTCCAGCGCCGCGAGAATCTCACGCATCGCCCGCTCCGTTCTCGTCGAACGTTCACCGTCGGCGGTACCTCGCCGCCGTTCCGCCGCACGGCACCGTCTCCAGGACATGACACCTGGTGCCCGCGCTCAATCCGGGAATCCCCGCCGCCGCGCCGCCCGGCTCACTGCGGTCCGACGGCGCCCCGCTGACCGTGCGCTGCGGCCGGTCCACCGACGGACAGGGCCGGGAGACCGTGCCGCGCGGCTACGGCGTCTCGGCCGGGACCGAGCCGGCGGGCAGTCGTACCGGTCCTTCCCGCGTACCGGTCCTTCCCGCGTACCGGACCTTCCCGCGTACCGGACCTTCCCGCGTGCTGGGCGACGCCGGCGTCCAGGAGCGCCTGCCACCGAGGACGCGCGGCGCGGTCGCGGACCGGCGGGCGCCGGCGAGACGCGGGCTCCGGACGACCCCCGGTCCCCACCGGCCCGCTTGAGGGTGCCGTCTCCGGCGCCCGCACCCGCGAGGACTGCTCCCGCGACGGCTCCACCGCCCTCACCTGGAACCCGGTCCCGGCCACCCCGCCGAACGCGGCCGCACGCGTGGGACCGGGCCGGTACGGGCTGCTAGTGCGGCGCTCCGGCGACGGTACGGCCCCCTCGGCGGACCTGCCGGCCGCGGCGCGGGCCGAGCCGGCCGGGTGGGCGGCGGCGGGTCCTGGGACCGCTGACAAAAGGGTGGGCCGGAGACCTGGTGGCGGTCGGTGTCGTGCACGAGGCCGCCGGATAGCGGGACGCGGTCAGCCGTGTGATCGCAGGCGATAACCAGGCGACGCCGACGATCACCCCCGGGATACTGGTGGCCCATGGATGAGGTCGAAGTCGTCGTCGCCCATCCCGAGCGTGCGACTCTGCGCGTCGGCGATGTGTTCTTGAAGGTGGACGCCGACCAGGCGCGCGTCGACGTCGAAGTCGAGGCGATGTCCCTGGCGCCGGTCCCGACCCCGGAGGTCCTGTGGCGCAAGCCCCCCGTGCTCGCGGTCGCCGCACTTCCGGGGACGACGCTCGGGCGCCTCGGTGGGCCGTCGACCGGGTCGCCGGCGGCGTGGGCCGCGGCGGGCGCCGCCATCCGGACGTTGCACGACGCGCCGCTGCCGTCCCGGCAGGGCCGGGCCGGCCGGAGCACCGTCGCGCTGGCGGCGGAACTCGACGACGAGTGCGAGTGGCTCGTGGCGAACGGCGTCCTGCCCGCGGACCTGGTCGCCCGCAACCGCCAGGTCGCCGAGGCCGCGCTGCGGCCGTGGACTCCGGCGTTCACGCACGGCGACCTGCAGATCGCGCACGTCTTCGTCGACGGCGACGAGGTCACGGGGATCATCGACTGGTCCGAGGCGGGCCGGGGCGATGCCCTGTACGACCTCGCCACCTTCACGCTCGGACACGAGGAGCACCTCGACGACGTCATCGCCGGCTACGGCGCCGACATCGACCTCGATGTGATCCACGCGTGGTGGTCGTTGCGGAGTCTGCTGGCGGTTCGCTGGCTGATCGAGCACGGCTTCGACCCCTTCGCGCCGGGCTGCGAGGTCGACGTGCTGAGATCCCGGATGTGAGGCCGCGCGGGCCCGGTACCGCTGTGCATGCGTTCTCGTGCCGGGGGGAAGGCCATCCCCTGGGCGATTCGCCCGCTCACACTTCGCTTCTCCCCCGACCCAGCGGTACACGCCCAGGCCGCAGCCGTACCCGGTGCCGGGCCGGACGGTGTGCGGCGTGATCCGGGAGGACAGCGGTGTGGTCTCCGGGGTGAGTGGGGTACCCCGGAGACCACGGTCCGAGAGGGCGTCAGCTGCCACCGGGGCCGGTCCAGTCGGCCCGTACATGACCCAGCCGGACGCGCTGCGGGTGGTCGCCGACGGCGACCGAGGCCACCTTCCGCCCGGTGGCGAAGTCGATCGCCGTCACCTGGTCGGCGCCGCTCTCGGAGACGACACAGTCCTTGCCGTCCCCGCTGACCGTCGCCCAGTACGGCTTGGCCGCCCAGACCAACGGCCCCTCCTGGAGCGAGGCCCGGTCGACCACGGCCGCGTAGTCGTCCATGGTGCCCGCCACGCACAGCTTGGTGCCCGCGGGGTTCATCGAAATGCCGTGGTGGCGCGAGTCGTTGACCCAAGTGGTGCGGTCCTCGCTGGTCGCCGGGTTCTTCGGCAGCGTCTTCATCCGGGTGATCTTGTCGGCGGCGACGTCGTACTCGAAGAAGCCGTTGAAGAACGACACCTGGAAGTAGAGCGTGGACTCGTCGGGGGAGAACACGGCCGGGCGGACCGCGTCGGAGAAGTCCTTCAGCCCGTAGGCGTCCAGCCGCTGCCGCATGTCGATGACCTTCGCCTGCCGGAATGTCGTGGCGTCCACGACCGTGAGGTGCCGGTCGCCCTTCGTCCAGTCCCAGCCGGGGCCGTCCAGGTCGGTGTTGACCTCGCCGATGGACATGTTCCAGATGTACCTGCCGTCCTTGCTGAAGACGTTCTCGTGCGGCTTGTCGCCGGTCTTGAACGACCCCAGCTGCCGGCCGGTGGCGATGTCGAGCACATGCACGGTGTTGGCGGTGGACGCGGACACCGCCACCCGGGTGCCGTCCGGCGAGACCGCCATGTGGTCGGCGCGGTAACCGGCCACCGGGAAACGCCAGTTGACCGCTCCACTGGCCAGGTCGATGGAGACCACGTCCGCGAAGCTCGGCCGGGACACCACCACCGACCGGCCGTCCGGGGTGGAGTACATGTCGTCGGCGAACTGGTCGTGGCCCTCGCCGACGCTGTTGCGGATCGCCTGGAAGTAGATCCACTTGATCGGGTCCGCGTTGATCTCCGCCATCCGCGCGTCCTTGTCCGGGACGACGCTGATCCGGCCGATCCTCGCGTAGTCACCGGAGGACCGGATGACATCGGCGGTGCCGTCCCAGTTGTTGCCGACGAACAGCACCTCGCGCAGACCGTCGGGGGCGGCGGTACGCGCGGAGGCGGCGGCCGCCGGCCCGGCGACGGCCAGGGAGAGGGCGACGGCCACGGAGCACAGGTGCCTGGTTCTGGAGGCAGCCATGACGGCTCTCTTTCCTCGGGGGAGTCGGGGAGTCGCAGAAAGTCCGGGGGATCTGAACACGGCCGCATTCACAGTGAACTTACTGAAAAGTAAGGAAGGGGCGGCCTTCTCGACAAGATGCGTGCACGACAAGATTGGACGACCGCGGACGACCATGGACGACCGGCGGGGCGACGGAGGGGGGACACGTTGGGCGGCAGGCTCAGAGCGCCGACGGGACGCTACGGCGGCCGGTCCGCCGAGGAACGGCAGGCCGAGCGGCGCCGCCGCTTCCTCGACGCGGCGCTGCGGCTGTTCGGCGACACCCCCGGCTACCGCGGCACCACGGTAGCCGCCCTCAGCCAGGCCGCCGGCCTGTCCACCCGCCAGTTCTACGAGGAGTTCCGCACCCTGGAGGACGTCCTGGCCGCGCTGCACCTCCAGGTCAACGGCTGGGCCGAACAGGCCGTCCTGGACGCGCTCGCCGACGCGGACGGGCTGCCGCTGGCGGACCGCGCCACCGTCCTCTTCCGCGCCTACGCCCGCGACATCACCTGCGACCCGCGCCGCATCCGCATCGCCTTCATGGAGATCATCGGCGTCAGCCCCCGGCTGGAGGAGCAGCGCCTGGCCCGCCGCGCCCGCTGGGTCGACCTGATCCGCGCGGAGGCGGACGCGGCCGTGGCCCGCGGGGAGGCGGCGCCACGCGACTACCGCCTGGCGGCCACGGCCTTCATCGGCAGTGTCAACGGGCTGCTGCACGACTGGACGGCCGGCTGGGTGGACGCCACGCTGGAGGAGGTGGTGGACGAACTGGTCCGGCTGCTGCTGGGCATGCTCCGGCCGGAGGGCTGGCGCCCCGGAACCCCCTGAGACGGGGCTCGCGCAGGTCGGCGGGGGTGCGGCCCGGCTCGGCGCGCGTGATCGGGCCGGAGCTGGTGTGCTGGGGGTGAAGGCCGTCGCCCCGCTTCCCGGAGAGCGCCATGAGTACCTATCGAGTCGCCCAGGTGACCGCCCCGGACGGAACCTTCGAACTCGCCGAACGGGAGATCCGGCCGCCGGGCCCCGGCCAGGTGCGGATCGCCGTGGAGGCGTGCGGGATCTGCCACAGCGACGCGCTGTTCGTCGGCGGCGGACTGCCGGGCGTGACCTTCCCGGAGGTCCCCGGGCACGAGATCGCCGGGCGGATCGAGGAACTGGGCGACGGCACCCGGGAGCGCGGCTGGAGCGTCGGCGACCGGGTGGCCGTCGGCTGGTTCGGCGGCGCCTGCGGCCACTGCCCGTCCTGCCGCCGGGGCGACTTCATCGTGTGCGCCGCCCTGAAGGTCCCCGGCTGGGCCTACGACGGCGGCTTCGGCGAGCGGACGACCGTACCCGTGGACGCCCTGGCCCGGATCCCCGACGCGCTCTCCGCGGCCGACGCCGGACCCCTGGCCTGCGCGGGCGTGACCACGTACAACGGGCTGCGGCGCGGTCCGGCCGGGCCGGGCGACCTGGTCGCGGTGCTCGGCCTCGGGGGCCTCGGCCATCTCGGCGTGCAGTACGCGGTGGCGATGGGCTTCGAGACCGTGGCGATCGCCCGGGGTGCCGAGAAGGCCGACTTCGCCAAGCGGCTCGGCGCCCACCACTACGTCGACAGCACGGCATCGACGCCGGTCGCCGAGGCGCTGGGCTCCCTCGGCGGGGCGAAGGCCGTCCTGGCCACCGCCGGCAGCTCCGAGGCCATCACGGCGACGGCGGACGGCCTGGCCCCGCGCGGCGAACTGACCGTCATCGGCGCCACCCCCGAACCGCTGGGCATCAGCCCGGTGCAACTGATCATGAGCGGCCGGGTCGTCCGCGGGCATCCCTCCGGCACCGCGCAGGACGTCGAGGACACCATGGCCTTCAGCGCCCTGCACGGCATCCGCCCGATGACCGAGACGATGCCGCTGGAACGGGCCGGGGAGGCGTACGACAAGATGCTCGCCGGCGCCGCCCGCTTCCGCATGGTGCTCACCACCACCTGACACCCCCGGCGCACCACCGTCCTCGCCCCGGGACACCGGTCCCGCCATCCGGCTGGACCGGCGCGGCCCCGTCCCGGGCCCGGGCGGACTGCTCAGCACCCCGGGCCGAACCGGTGGCTCCCGGTGCGGCGCCGCCTTGGCTACAGGGGCGGGGTTCAGCCGGTCGGGTGGTTCGGTGCGGCGGGCGGCGGCGTGATCCCGCCTCCCGGGGCCGGGCGGGGGTTATGGCCGCTCCCGTGGCCCGAGGCGCCCCCGCGGCGGCGCGATCGTCCGGTACGCATGTGTCAGATCCGCGTGGACGCACCCGGCGGGTGTCGGCGAACTCGTCTCGGGGCCGGGGCTGTTCGCATCCCGCCCCCACCGCCTGCCGTGGTCATGGGTGGGGCGTTCCGGCAAGCACCTCGGGGGCGATCCGGCAGTGCGGGCGGGTGCGCACATGGAAGGCGAGCAAGGCCAGGGCGCTGGTCGCGGCGGACCAGGCGAGCGACAGCAGCCCGTAGGACCAGGGGGTGAAGGACGTGAAGGCCGCGGCCAGCGCCGACTGGCACGCACCGTACAGGGGAAGCGCGCTGAGGCCGGTGAGGTCGGCGACGTTCAGGACCGGGTTCTGCAGACCGGTGTCGACCAGGCTGAGCATGATGACGAGAAAGAAGCCCTCCAGCTCGCCGCGTACCAACGAGCCGAGCAGGAGACCGATTCCGCCGTAGGCGAGGCCGGCGCTGAACACCGCGAGGGCCAGCGGGCCCAGTTGGTTCACCGGCAGCGAGCCGGCGAGCACGGCCATGGTGTACACGGCGACGAGAGCGGTGACGAGGGCGACCGCGGTGACCTTGGCGAGCAGCATCCGGAGCTTCGGGTAGCCCGCCAGTACCAGTCGGCGGTCCGTCTCCCCGGCCTTGAAGGTCTCCATGAACATCGAGAAACCCGTGACCAGGGTGACGGCGGCGAGAGCGTTCACCACTTGGCTGACATGGTTCGCCGGCGCGAGGACGTCGACGCCCGCGGACGCCAGGGAGAACCGCAGCGTCCGGTCCGGCGCGCACAGTCGCGCCACCATGATCCAGGCGGGGATGAAGGCGACCGCCAGGAGCACTGCCATGCGGCTGCGCAGGTGACCGAGGAGGGTGCAGCGCAGCATCTCGGTGTAGGCCGAGGGCCGGAACGTCATCGGGCGGTTGTCTCCATGTCCAGACGGCCGTCGCGCAGGTGGCCGACCGCGTCGAAGTGATGCATGTCGTGCAGCAGATGCGAGACCACGACGATCGACCTGCCCTGGTCGCGCAGCCGGGCGGCGAGCGACCAGAAACGCTGGTGGGTGTCCCAGTCGAACCCCTGGTAGGGCTCGTCGAGCACCAAGAGCTGTGGATCGTGCATGAGGGCGAGCAGGAGGTTGAGCTTCTGCCGTGTGCCTCCGCTGAGTTCCCCGGCGCGCTGCCGGCCGCAGTCGGCGAACGCCAGGAGGTCCATCAGCTCGTGGGCTCGTGCGAGGGTCGGCAGCCGGTAGGCCGCCTGGAAGAGGCGGAGGTGCTGCATGACGGTGAACGAGTCGTTCAGCACGGCGTGCTGCGGGCAGTAGCCCGCCTTGCCGGTGCGCTCCACCGTGCCCCGGTCGGGCGCCAGATGTCCCATGGCGATCCGGAGCAGTGTGCTCTTGCCCGTGCCGTTCTCGCCGACGACGCCGACCAGGGTTCCGGCGGGCACGTCGAGGTCGGCACCGCGCAGGAGCTGTCTGCGGCCGTAGGCCTTCCAGACGCCACTGAGGCGCAGGCGTGGCTGCCGGCACACGTGCTGCGCGGCCTCTGCGGTCACGTCGGGGCCTTTCGTCAGTGAAGTGTGTAGACGGAGGCGGCCAGGGCGAGGGTGTACCACTGTTCCACCAGGCGGTAGCTGCGCTGGTCCTGTTCCCGGCCCCGCGCCAGCAGCACCCGGATAGAGAGCAGCAGGCTCCAACCGCACAGGACGACGTCCGTGGCGATGATCCACCAGTGGGGGCCCGCGGGCTCCATGAGGAAGTGGTGGATGGCCAGGGGACCGACGGCGAAGCCGGCGCACAGGAAGACCCGGGTGGGTCTCTCGCCGAAGACCAACGGCATGGTGGAGCGGTGGACCGCGCGGTCGCCGGTGATGTCGCGGAGGTCCTGGACGGACATCAGTAGGGTCACGGTGATCGCCAGGGTCACGATCCAGCGCCAGGCGTCCGGCGACATGGCGGTGACCATCTCCCAGGCGGCGGCCAGCTGGGCGACGACTCCGGCGCCGGCGTAGAGGTTCCTGCCCAGCCAGTGCCGCCCCCAGCGGTACTCGTGCTGGAGCAGGGAGAGGAGCTGCCACATCAGGGCCCACTCCAGGACGCCCAGACAGTACCCGTACACGGGGAAGAGGACCCGGACGGCGTTCAGGCGCAGCCGAGCGCCCCGGATGCTGCTCTGGCCGGTGACCAGCGGGCGGAACGGCTTGTTGACCCGGTCCTCTTCGACGCCGACGAGCTGGTTGGCCAGGGTGTGTTCGTAGACGAACAACCAGAAGTACAGCGCACCGGAGACCAGGGCGACCGCGGCTTCGGACGGGGGCAGCCGGGCGTGGACGACGGCCGCCGTCACGAAGCAGGTGGCGGGGAAGACGGTGGTCCAGCGGTCGGCGCTGATGAACAGCCAGCTCAACCGGATTTCATGCCAGGCGGTCTGGAGGACCGCCGCGGGTGCGGTCAAGGTCATCACTGTGGATCCATACCTCCCTGGTGGGCCGGGCCGGTGGACGGCCGGGGCATCTCCTGGTGCCGGCCGGCGGCCGGTCCGGCGTCACGCCGTGCGGTGTACGACGGCCTCCGCGACGTCCTTCAGTGTGCGGACGGCGCAGGCCGGGAAAGGGGCCAGGGCGAGGGAGTCCAGAGCCTGCCGGTACCTCTCCTCGATCATCCGCTCGACCGCCCGCCGGGCTCCCGTGCTGGTGAGGATGTCGCGGACCTCCTCGGCTTCCTGCTCCCCGATGTCGGGGTCGCCGATCAGGGTGTGCAGCCGGCCGGCCTGCGTCGGTCCGCAGACCCGCAGCGCGTGGACGACGAGGCTGGTGCACTTGCCCTCGCGTAGATCGTCCAGGCGGGATTTGCCCGTCCGGTCCGGGTCCCCGAACACCCCGAGGATGTCGTCCCTGAGCTGGAAGGCCTCCCCGAGGGGGATCCCGTAGGCGCTGAAGGCGTTCATGACGTCCGGACCGGCACCGGCGAGGGCCGCCCCCACCTGGAGGGGGCGCTCGATGGTGTATTTGGCGGTCTTGTAGCGGATGACGCTCAGCAGCGTCTCGACGCTCGCGTGGAGCCTGCCGGTGGTCAGCAGGTCCAGGTGCTGGCCGGCGATCAGTTCGCTGCGCGCCAGGTCGACGCAGTGCAGCACCCTGGCCCGGTGGGCGTCGGGCATGGGCGTGGTGTGCAGCAACTCGTCTGACCAGACGAGGGCGAGGTCGCCGAGGAGGATCGCTCCACCGGTCCCGTACTGCTGCGCGAGCTGCGGCACGTGGTGCCGGTCGGCCAGCGCCCGGTGGACCGTGGGGCGCCCGCGGCGGCTGTCGGACGCGTCCATGATGTCGTCGTGGATGAGCGCGCAGGTGTGGGCCAGCTCGATGGACGCGGCCAGTCTGACGGCCTGCGTGGTGTCGCCCTGCCCTCCTGCCGCGATCCATCCGGTCACGCACAGCAGCGGACGCACCCTCTTTCCCCCGGAGATGAAGTCACGCAGCATCAGGATGAGCGGCGACTGGCCGGGCACCGGAGCGGTCCGTGCCTTCTCCGTCAGGAACTCGAACAAAAGATCGTCGATCGCGGTGCGTGGCGCGAAGAAGTCGGACTCCACCGCCAGTGTTTCAGCAGTCATCGCCAGGGCGCCTTTCAGAGGGAGGCCGGTCACCGGTTCGGCTCCGTCGTTTCATTCCGTTGCCGGCCCACCGATACGTCGCCCGTGCGCCGGACGTAACGGCCCAGCGCCATCAGGGGGAAGACGTGCCCGTAGTACTCGTAGTGCATGGCCACCGCCCCGGGCACGAGCGTGCCGGTGAACCGCAGCTCTTCCCAGGTGCCGTCCTCCGTCTGCCGCTCGGTGAGCCAGCGCACCCCGTCCCGCACCACGGTGCTGTCGCGCTCTCCCGCCGCGAGCAGTCCGAGCAGCGCCCAGGCGGTCTGCGAGGGGGTGGACGGGCCACGGCCGGCGCGGGCCGGATCCGCGTACGACTCCCAGCTCTCGCCCCAGCCGCCGTCCGCGTTCTGTACCGACGTCAGCCAGGCGACGGCGCGCCGGACGGCGGCGTGGCCGCGGGGAACGCCGGCGGCGACGAGAGCGGGAAGGACAGTTCCCGTGCCGTAGACGTAGTTCACTCCCCAGCGTCCGTACCACGCACCGTTCGCCTCCTGCTGCCCGAGCAGCCAGCGGACGGCACGGCGGGTGCGGGGATCGCGTTCCCTGCCCAGCGCGGCCAGCATCTCCACCACGTGGGCGGTGATGTCGGCGGTGGGCGGGTCGGTGCAGAACTCACCGAAGTCGAAGAACGGGACCTTGGCGGGGAGGGTACTGGTGTTGTCGGCGTCGAAGGCCCCCCATCCGCCCTCGCGGCTCTGCATGCCGAGACACCAACGCACCGCCCTGGCCAGCGCGTCGTCGAGGCGGGCCGGATCGGGATGGCTCACGCGGCGCAGGGCGAGCACCACCTCGCTGGTGTCGTCGACGTCGGGATAGTTCTGATTGTGGAACTGGAAGGCCCAGCCGCCGGGGGACAGCCGGGGCCGCCGTACGGCCCAGTCGGCCTGCCGGTCGGCCTGCCGGGTGAGCAGCCAGTCGGCGGCTTCGACCAGCGCGGGATGACCGGGCGCCAGGCCGGCGTCGAGGAGCGCGGTGGCGGACAGACAGGTGTCCCATACCGGGCTGTGGACGGTGTGCAGTGCCCGCACGCCGTCTTCCGGCCACGCGCCGCAGTCCTCCAGGAAGCCCCAGGCGGCTTTGAGCACCGGATGGTCCGGAGGGTAGCCGTGCAGGTGCAGGGCGAGGACGACCCACGTGGTCATGGGGGTACACGCCCCCCAGCTGCCGTCCTGTTCCTGATGCTCCAGCAGCCAGCGGACGCAGGCGTTCGCCGCGGCTTCGCGTACCGGGCGGGGGATGCCCTTGGAGCACACGCGCACGGTGGCGTTCAGACGCCGGAAGAGCTTCTCCCAGCCGCTGTCCGGTGCCGGTGAAGAGGCCGGGGCGCCGGACGGAGCGAAGAGTTCGTCGATGCCGAAGGGGGCCGGCCGCACCGGGCGATGCGCGCTGATGACGGAGAGGGAGACGAGTGCCAGGCGCATGACGGCGCTGAACGAGTAGATGTTCAGCGGCGCCCACTTGGGCAGGGCGATGATCTCCGGTGGGACTTCGGGCAGATCGTCCCAGCTCCACCAGCCGAGCAGGGCGAGCCATACCCGTGCCGTCAGCGGGGCGGCCGCCACACCGCCCCGTTCGCGTACCCACGCCGCGCACCGGAGCATGTGCTCCTCGTCCGGGCCGTCCCCGGCGAGCCGGAGAGCGATGTACGCCTGAACCGTGGTTCCCAGGTGCCCCTCGCCTTCGAAGACGAGGGCCCAGGAACCGTCCGCGCTCTGCTGCGAGCGGATCCATCGCGCGCTCGCCTTCGCCAGACGTTCGTCCAGCACTCCGAGCAAGTGGCGCAGGAAGAGATCGTGGGCGTCATAACTGACGTCCGTCGTGAACCGGCCTTTCCACCACCCCCCGGCGTCCTGCCGGGCCAGCAGGTGGTTCGCGGCCCGCACCACCGCACCGCGGGCCGCCTCCTCCGCCGGGCCGGACGCGGGGAAGGCGAACGTCACCCCGGCGTCACCCGGGGCGACAGGCCCTTTCGCGTGCGGCACACCGCCAGCCGACATCGTCATGGCACTCCTAGACCACCGAATCCGTGAATGCCCCGCGTTTCGCAGATGATCTGAATTCCACGACGATTACGGTCGCTGAACCACCGAGTCGTCGTCTCGCCGGGGCGGCATCGATCCTTCCGGATCTTTTCGGCCACCACATCCTGCATTCGAGTGGACGGTGCGGGCGTGAAGGGTCACGCCGTCCGCTACCGGACGCGCCGTCGCGCGTTGCGGCCCGGGCACGCCTCATTCGACCCCGCTCACCCAACGCGCCCCCGCCCGCACCGGCCCCGGGCCGGACCGGCAAGGCGGCGGTGGAACACGAGGGCCTCCTGAGCGCCGGTCGTGAATGCCGCGATCCACACCGGACCCAGAAGGCCCTCACCTGCTCAAGCCCCCGGCACGCCTGTGACCGACGCCCCGGGGCGGCACACTCAGGCGCCGAGCTGCCGGCCGGCCGCCGTCACCGTCTGTTCCAGCAGCGTGGCGATCGTCATCGGGCCCACCCCGCCCGGCACCGGCGTGATCAGCGAGGCGCGTTCCACGGCCGAGTCGAAGTCGACGTCGCCCACGTTGCCCGGGTTGTAGCCCGCGTCGATCACGACCGCGCCCGGCTTGATGTCCTGCCCGCGGATCAGCCGCGGCCGGCCCACCGCGGCCACGACGATGTCGGCCTCACGGACCGCCGCCGACAGGTCCCGGGTGCGCGAGTGGCAGTACGTCACGGTCGCGTCCCGCGCCAGCAGCAGCATGCCCACCGGCTTGCCGAGGATCGCGCTGCGGCCCACCACCACCGCCCGCTTCCCGGCCGGGTCGACGCCGTACTCGTCCAGCAGCCGCACGATGCCGCCCGGCGTGCAGGAGACGAAGCCCGGCAGCCCGAAGCTCATCGTGGCGAACGAGGCGAAGGTGACACCGTCCACGTCCTTCTCCGGCGCGATCGCCTCGAACGCGGCCCGCTCGTCGATGTGGTCGCCCACCGGGTGCTGGAGCAGAATCCCGTGCACCCCCCGGTCGGCCGACAACTCCCGCAGCGTGCCGACGAGTTCGTCCGTCGTGGTGGTGGCCGCAAGGGCGACGTGCCGGGAGGTGATGCCGGCCTTGCGGCAGCGGTTCTGCTTCATGCGGACGTAGGTCACCGACGCCGGGTCCTCGCCGACCAGCACGGTCGCCAGGCACGGCGCGGTGCCGGTGCGCTCGGTGAGCTCGGCGGCCCGTCGCGCGGTGTCCTCCACGATGCGGCGGGCGAGCGCGGTGCCGTCCATCAGACGGGCGGCCTGGGTCCGGGTCATGCTGCACACTCCTGGGCTGGATCGACTCTTCTCGCCCAGGCGCGCGGCTGACCTCGCGGGCCGCTCCCCGGTGGTGCTCCACCTCAGCGCCAGTCACGGCCCGCGTACAGCGTAACCGAGCGTGCGTACGGCCTTCGGACCACCTTGCCTTGCCACCGGGCCGGGGCTACTCGTCCCACACCTGGATGATCAGCTGATCGGCGATCTTGCCGTCCCGCAGCGTGAGCATCGACTCGGCCAGGACCCGGGTGCCGTCCGCGTACTCGCAGGACTCGCTGTAGGCGGCGTGGTCGCCCTGGACGACGCACTGCTCCAGCTTGTGCGTCATGTCGCGGCGGTAGATATCGTCCAGCAACTCGGCGATCTGGACCCGGCCGTGCAGTTCCGTGGGATGACTGGGCTGGTGGACACGGTCGACGATGCGGATCCGCGCGTCGTCCGCGTACAGCGACAGAAGGGTGTTGCCGGTGTTGCCCTCTATGCCCCGGCGCAGTGTCCCGGCGTCGAAAGCGGAGCCCGTCGCGCTGCCCATGGTGACCTCCTTCAGGCGCCCGCGGCCCGCCCGTGAGCGGACCGCCACGGGTCCCCCCTGACGAGCCTCCTCCGCCCCGGCGGCCCCGGCAAGCGCGGCCGCCGCGGTCCGTCTCATGGGCGAGCCCGTCCCAGGCGGACACGGCGGGCGCCGGCGCCGCCGTCGCCGGAAAGCTCGCCGCGCTCTCCACTCGCTCACCGCCGGTGACATCCCGGCCCCGCACCGCGATCGGGTGCCGGAGGCCGGCGACCAGGTGCAGGAGCTGAAACACCTGCGCGAACCGAACCAGCTGCGCCGGCTGGAGCAGGCCATCACCCCGCGGCGCCCGTGCTCGGCCTGGTGAACGCCGTCCCGGTCCGCCGGCGCCGACCCGCCCCGCGCCGCGGCCGACGGCGGCCGGAAGGATCCGCGATCATGTACGTGATCCTTCCCGCTGCCGACCGGTCGCGTCGTAGGGTCGTCGGCGAAGGTATTCGATGAAGGGACAGGCCATGGCGCAGGAAGTACGCGGCGTGATCGCACCGGGCAGGAACGAGCCCGTACGGGTCGAGACGATCGTGGTGCCGGACCCGGGGCCCGGCGAAGCCGTCGTACGCGTCCAGGCCTGCGGGGTCTGCCACACCGATCTGCACTACAAGCAGGGCGGCATCTCCGACGACTTCCCCTTCCTGCTCGGCCACGAGGCCGCCGGCGTCGTGGAGTCGGTCGGCGAGGGCGTCACCGACGTCGCCCCCGGGGACTTCGTCATCCTCAACTGGCGTGCGGTGTGCGGGCAGTGCCGGGCCTGTCTGCGCGGCCGGCCCTGGTACTGCTTCGACACCCACAACGCCCGGCAGAAGATGACCCTCGCCGCCACCGGCCGGGAACTGTCGCCGGCCCTCGGCATCGGCGCCTTCGCCGAGAAGACGCTCGTCGCGGCCGGCCAGTGCACCAAGGTCGACCCGGCCGTCTCCCCGGCGGTCGCGGGCCTCCTCGGCTGCGGGGTGATGGCCGGCATCGGCGCCGCGATCAACACCGGCGGTGTCGGCCGGGGCGACTCGGTCGCCGTCATCGGCTGCGGTGGTGTCGGCGGCGCGGCCATCGCCGGGTCGCACCTGGCCGGCGCGGCCCGCGTCATCGCCGTGGACATCGACGACCGCAAGCTGGACACGGCACGCACCCTGGGCGCCACCCACACGGTCAACTCCAAGGAGACCGACCCCGTCGAGGCGATCCGCGAACTGACCGGCGGGTTCGGCGCCGACGTCGTCATCGAGGCCGTCGGCCGCCCCGAGACCTACCGGCAGGCCTTCTACGCCCGCGACCTGGCCGGCACCGTCGTCCTCGTCGGCGTCCCCACCCCGGAGATGAAGCTCGAACTGCCCCTGCTGGACGTCTTCGGCCGCGGCGGCGCCCTGAAGTCGAGCTGGTACGGCGACTGCCTGCCCAGCCGTGACTTCCCCATGCTGATCGACCTGCATCTGCAAGGCCGCCTGCCGCTCGACGCGTTCGTCACCGAGACCATCGAACTCGGGCAGGTGGAGCAGGCGTTCGAGCGGATGCACCACGGCGACGTGCTGCGTTCGGTGGTGGTGCTGTGATGACCGCGCGCATCGAACGCCTCGTCACCAGCGGCCAGTTCACCCTGGACGGCGGCACCTGGGACGTGGAGAACAACGTGTGGCTCGTCGGCGACGACCGGGAGGTGATCGTCATCGACGCCGCCCACGACGCCGAGGCCATCGCCCGTGCCGTCGGCGACCGACGCCTGACCGCCATCGTGTGCACGCACGCCCACAACGACCACGTCAACGCGGCCCCGGCACTCGCCGACCTGACCGGCGCCACGATCTGGCTGCACCCCGACGACCTGCCGCTGTGGAAGCAGACCCACCCGCACCGCGAACCCGACCGGCACCTCCTCGACGGCCAGGTCATCGAGGCCGCCGGCGCCGACCTCACCGTCCTGCACACCCCCGGACACGCCCCGGGCGCCGTCTGCCTGTACGACCCCGGGCTCGGCACCGTGTTCACCGGCGACACCCTCTTCCAGGGCGGCCCGGGCGCCACCGGACGCTCCTTCTCCCACTTCCCGACCATCATCGACTCCCTCCGTGACCGCCTCCTCACCCTGCCGGCCGAGACCAAGGTCCTCACCGGGCACGGCGACGCCACCACCATCGGCGCGGAGGCCCCCCACCTCCAGGAGTGGATCGAACGCGGGCACTGATCACGGGCGCCCACCGGAACACCGACAGAAGATGTCCGGTATTCCCGCGAGAGTGGCGGAGCACAGCACGCACCACACGCGGGAGGCAGGACATGACAGGACCGCTGGACGGCAAGGTGGCGCTGGTCGCCGGGGCGACGCGGGGCGCGGGCCGGGGCATCGCCGTGGAACTCGGCGCGGCCGGCGCCACCGTGTACGTCACCGGCCGCAGCACCCGCGCCCGCCGCTCGGAGTACGACCGCCCCGAGACCATCGAGGACACCGCCGGCCTCGTCACCGAGGCCGGCGGCCGGGGCATCGCCGTACCGGCCGACCACCTCGACCACACGGCCGTACGGCAGCTGGTGGACCGGATCGCCGTCGAGCGGGGCCGCCTCGACATCCTCGTCAACGACATCTGGGGCGGGGAGAACCTCTTCGAATGGGACACCCCCGTGTGGGAGCACGACCTCCACAACGGGCTACGGCTGCTCCGCCTCGCCGTCGAGACCCACGCCGTCACCAGCCACTACGCCCTGCCGCTGCTGTTGCGCCGGCCCGGCGGCCTGGTCGTGGAGGTCACCGACGGCACCGCCGAGTACAACCGCGACACCTACCGCGTGAACTTCTTCTACGACCTCGCCAAGGCGTCCGTCCTGCGCATGGCCTTCGCCCTCGGCCACGAACTCGGGCCGCGCGGAGCGACGGCCGTGGCCCTGACGCCGGGCTGGATGCGCTCGGAGATCATGCTCGACGCGTACGGCGTGCGCGAGGAGAACTGGCGGGACGCCCTGGCACGCGAACCGCACTTCGCCATCTCCGAGACCCCGCGCTTCACCGGCCGGGCCGTGGCCGCGCTGGCCGCCGACCCGGACGTGGCCCGGTTCAACGGAGTGTCCCTCTCCAGCGGCGGCCTGGCACGGGAGTACGGCTTCACCGACCTCGACGGCAGCCGCCCGGACGCCTGGCGGTACCTGACCGAGGTTCAGAACGCGGGCAGACCGGCGGACGTCACCGGCTACCGGTGAACTCCGAGCCGGTCGTCTACGGCTTGGCCGGGGCGATCTCGGCGATCAGGTCCTCGATCAGGACCTTGATCTCGTCGCGGATCGGGCGGACGGCTTCGACGCCCTGGCCGGCCGGGTCGTCCAGCTTCCAGTCGAGGTAGCGCTTGCCGGGGAAGACGGGACACGTGTCACCGCACCCCATGGTGACGCAGACGTCGGACTCCTTCACCGCGTCGACGGTGAGGAGCTTCGGGACCTCGGCGGAGATGTCGATGCCGACCTCGGCCATCGCGGCGACGGCGGCCGGGTTGACCTGCTCGCCCGGGTCGGAGCCGGCGGAGCGGACCTCGACGCGGTCTCCGGCCAGGTGGGTCAGCCAGGCGGCGGCCATCTGGGAGCGGCCGGCGTTGTGGACGCACACGAACAGGACGGACGGCTTCGCGCCGGGGCTTGCGGGCATGAACGGCTCTCCCGTCTCGCGGCGGCCGCGCGCCGCCCATGACATCAGCATCCGCTGGTATCAGCGAACCATGATGTGAAAATATCAGCGCATGCTGACTTCAGTCGATGCTGATGTGATCCGGGCGCTGGGCGATCCGCTCCGGCTGCGGATCGTGACCCTGCTGGCGCGCGAGACGCTGTGTACCACGCACCTGGTGGAGGAGACCGGGGCCAGGCAGACCAACCTGTCCAACCACATGAAGGTGCTGCGCGAGGCCGGGCTGGTGGAGACCGAGCCGTGCGGCCGCTTCACCTACTACAAGCTCAAGCCCGAGGTACTGGCCGGCCTGTCCGGGCAGTTCGCCGAGCTCGCGGCTTCCGCCCGCACCGCTGCCGGGAACAAGAGGGCCTGCCCGTGACCTCCACCGAGCCCACCACGACCACGACGGCGGGGGAGCCGTCGGTCGTTGCCAAGCTCTCCACGCTCGACCGCTACCTGGCGGTGTGGATCCTCGCCGCGATGGCCGTCGGCCTCGGACTCGGGCGGCTGATCCCCGGCCTGGACGACGCCCTCGCGAAGGTGGAGATCGGCGGGATCTCCCTGCCGATCGCGCTCGGCCTGCTGATCATGATGTACCCGGTGCTGGCGAAGGTCCGCTACGACCGGCTCGACGCCGTCACCGGCGACCGGAAGCTGATGGTCTCCTCGCTGGTCGTCAACTGGCTCGTCGGCCCCGCGGTCATGTTCGCGCTCGCGTGGATCTTCCTGCCGGACCTCCCCGAGTACCGCACCGGCCTGATCATCGTCGGCCTGGCCCGCTGCATCGCCATGGTGATCATCTGGAACGACCTGGCCTGCGGTGACCGCGAGGCCGCCGCCGTCCTCGTCGCCCTCAACTCCGTCTTCCAGGTCCTCGCGTTCGGGCTGCTGGGCTGGTTCTACCTCGACCTGCTGCCCGGCCTGCTCGGCCTCGGCGACGGCGAGCACCTCGACATCTCCCTGTGGAAGATCGCGGTGAACGCGGTCGTCTTCCTCGGTATCCCGCTCGCCGCCGGCTTCCTCACCCGCCGCCTGGGCGAGAGGAAGCTCGGCCCCGCCGGCTACGAGCAGCGGTTCCTGCCGAAGCTCGGCCCCTGGGCGCTGTACGGACTGCTGTTCACGATCGTCGTCCTGTTCGCCCTGCAAGGGAAGACGATCACCTCGCAGCCTTGGGACGTCGCGCGGATCGCGCTGCCGCTGCTGGTGTACTTCGCGATGATGTGGTTCGGCACCTTCGCCCTCGGCAAGGCCATCGGCCTGGCCTACGACCGCACCGCGACCCTGGCGTTCACCGCGGCGGGCAACAACTTCGAGCTGGCCATCGCGGTCGCCATCGCCACCTTCGGCGTCACCTCCGGCCAGGCCCTGTCCGGCGTCGTCGGCCCGCTCATCGAGGTCCCCGTCCTGGTGGCGCTGGTCCACGTCTCCCTCGCCTGGCGCCGCGGGTTCACCACCCGCGCCGGGACGTCGACCCGCTGACCCGCCCAGGGCATGCCGTGCCCGTGGCCGCCACGGGCACGGCAACCGCTGGTCCGGGCCGGGTTCGGCGAAACCACCGAGCACGGGCACGCCGCCGTCGGAGGAACCCGCGATCTCCGGCATGCGGGGTGGGCAGGCGCGTGAGCGCCGGACATGCTGGTCCCCGACTCGCGCGCATCCGCGCGCCGCCCAGAGAGGTCCTGCTTCGTGGTCACCAGAGCCGGTGTGCTGCCCGGTCGAGCTGTGCGCTCGATACCCCTGACGTTCACCTGCGGTGCCGCGGTCGGTGTGCTGGGCGGCATGATCGGCCTGGGCGGAGCGGAGTTCCGCCTGCCCCTGCTGATCGGTGTGTTCGGGTTCGCGGCCCTGTCCGCGGTCATCCTGAACAAGGCGATGAGCCTCGTCGTCGTCCTCACGGCCCTGCCCGCCCGGCTGGCCGCCGTCTCCTTCTCCGACCTGGGCGCGCACTGGACGGTCGCGGTCAACCTGCTCGCCGGCAGCCTGCCGGGCGCCTGGGCGGGCGCCTCCTGGGCGGTACGGATGCGCACCGCCACCCTCTACAAGGTCCTCGCCGCCTTGATGGTCGCCATGGCCGCCGCCCTGGTCCTCACCCACACCACCGAACCGGGCGCGCTCGGCCTCGGCGCCCCTGTCCGGGCGGTCGCCGGGGTGGTGGCCGGCTTCGGGATCGGCGTGGTCGCCGCGATCATGGGCGTCGCCGGAGGGGAGCTGCTGATCCCGACGATCGTGCTGCTGTACGCCGTCGACATCAAGACCGCGGGCAGCCTCTCGCTCCTGGTCTCGCTGCCGACGATGCTCGTCGCCTTCGCCCGCTACAGCCGGGACGGCAGCTTCACCGTCCTGCGGGGCAACCTCCGCTTCACCGGGATCCTCGCAGCGGGCTCGATCGCCGGAGCCCTGCTCGGCGGACTCCTCCTCGGAGTGATCCCCAACCTGGTCCTCATCCCCGGCCTCGCCGTGATCCTCCTGGTCTCGGCGCTGAAGACGGCCCGTCACGCCACACCGGCCGCGCAGACATCCCGAGCCAGCGGCCGGGCACCGCGCCGATGACCTCCACGACGCGCTCCCCCACGGCCGTTCAGGGAAGCTGACGCATCGTCAGCCGCAAGCGGCCGGCACCCGCAGCACCCGGCCGGTGTCCGCCTCGGTGGCCCGCCAGTTTCCGAACGCCGCACGAGCGCGGGCGCCCCGCCGTACACCGTCGGCGTCACATGCGCCGGGCGGCGACATCACGGGCGGCCTGCGACGGTTCGGGAAACCGGGCCGGATCACCGGCGGGCGCACGGTCCATGCGCCGCGCCCCAGGCCGCGCGGGCCGCCCCGCGCCTGGTCCACTTCGCCACAAGTGGACCGTTAAAACTGGACCGGTGGACACTGGACTCGTCGCCGCGCTCGGCGACTGGCGCGCCCGGCCCGGCCCCCTCGCCCGCGCCCTGGCCGCCGCGGTGCGGGACGCCGTGGTCGACGGCCGGCTCCCGGCCGGCACCCGGCTGCCCCCGGAACGCGAACTGGCCCGCACCCTGCGGCTGAGCCGGGGCACGGTGGTCGCCGCGCTCAGCCTGTTGCGCGCCGACGGCTGGCTGCGCACCCGGCACGGCAGCGGCAGCGCCGTACGCCTGCCCGCCCGCCTCACCGAACGCACCGCCCCCTGGTCCCTGGACCGCGGCGGCGCCCTGGGCGCCGACCTGGACCTCACCCTCGCGGTGACCGCAGCGCCCCACGACGCCTACCGCGCCGCCCTCGCCCGCGCCGCCGAACTGACCGCGCCGCTGCTCGTGGACTCCGGCGTCGCCACCGCCGGCCTGCCCCGGCTGCGCGCCCTGCTCGCCGACCGCTACACCCGCGCCGGACTCGCCACCCGCCCCGAACAGATCCTCGTCACCGCCGGCGCCCAGGCCGCCCTCACCCTGCTCCTGGACCACCTGCACACCGACCGCACCGCGCCCGTCCTCGTGGAGAACCCCGCCCACCCCGGCGCCCTCGCCGTGCTGCGCGCCCGCCGCGCCCGGCTGCTGCCGGTCCCGGTGTCGGCCGCGGACGGCTGGGACACCGCCCGCCTCACCACCGCCGTGCGCCGCCACCGCCCCCGGCTCGCCTACCTGGTCCCCGACTTCCACGACCCGACGGGCGCCCACATGGACCCCGCCGCCCGCCGGACGGTCGCCGCGCTCGCCGAACGCCACGACCTGACCGTCCTCGCCGACGAGACCCTGCGCGACCTGGACCTGAGGACACCGCCCGGCACCGAGCCGCACCTCGCCGGGGCCCGGGTGATCCAGATCGGCTCGGTGAGCAAGACCCTGTGGAGCGGCCTCCGGGTCGGCTGGATCCGGGCCGGCGCGGACCTCGTACGACAGCTGCGGCTGCGCCCCCTCCAGGCCCAGCTCGCGCCGCCGCCCCTGGAACAGCTCATCACCGCCGAACTCCTCGGCGCGCCGCTCCCGGCGCTGCTCGCCGACCGGCGTGCCCGGCTGCGCGCCCAGCGCGACCACCTCGCCGGGCTGCTCGCCGGCACCGGCTGGACGTACACCGTCCCGGCGGGCGGGCTGAGCCTGTGGCTGCACCTGGGCGGCACCGGCCCACGGGCCGCGAGCCTCGCGGCCAGGGCCGCCGCACGCGGCCTCGCGCTCAGCCCGGGCCCCCGCTTCGCCGCCGACCGCGCCACCCTGACCCGCCACCTCCGGCTGCCGTTCACGGCCACCCCCGAGACCCTGACCCGGGCGGTGGAGCTGCTCAGGGCGTGCGATACGGTCTGAACTTCACCGTTTCGTCACAGCCTGACCGGAACCACAACCATGCCCTCCCCGGCCGGGTCTAGTAGTCCGAGACCGCGGGAACCGCGCTGGAGAGCACCCGGGAGGACCGGGCGAGCAGACCAGGAACCGGAAGGAGAGAGGCCGCCATGGGGGGCATACGCACACGAGGCGTCGTAGGGCTGGGCGTGACGGGACTGGTGGCGCCGCTCGCGCTCGCCGTCACCGCGGCACCGGCCCAGGCCGCGAGCTGCACCACGAGCACCGGCCCGCACCAGAAGCGGGTGGAGAAGTTCCTGGGCCGGCCGGCCGACGGCCGGCAGTCCGCCGCCGACTGCACGGCGATCCGGGCGTTCCAGGCCAAGCACGGCATCACCCCCGCCATCGGCTACGCCGGTCCGGTCACCTGGGGCGTGATGGACCTGATGAACAAGCAGAAGGCCGTCGGCAACAAGCCGAACAAGGACGGCAAGTGCCCGGTGAACAAGGGCCGGATCGCCTGTGTGAACCTCACGCTCCAGCTCAGCTGGATCCAGGACGGCAAGAAGCTCGTCTACGGCCCCGTACCGGTGCGCACCGGCCGTGACCGCTACGAGACCCGCACCGGCCTGAGGAAGATCTACTGGCGGGACATCGACCACGTCTCCAACCTCTACGACGTGCCGATGCCCTACAGCCAGTTCTTCGACGGCGGCCAGGCCTTCCACTCGGTGGGCCTGAGCATGTGGAACCCGCCGGGCTCGCACGGCTGCGTCAACATGACGAAGAAGGACGCCAAGAAGTACTGGTCGCTGCTGCGCAGCGGCGACGACGTCTTCGTCTACGGCCGCAAGCCGGGCACCTGATCGGCGGGCGGATCCCGTCAGGCCACGGGGGCGTCCCCGAAGTCCGGGATGTCCAGCCGTACGCCGCCCTGCCGTGCCGACTCGTGCGCGACGATGCCCGGCAGGGTGTAGCGAGCGGCCACCCACGCGTTCACCGGCGGCGGTGTGCGCCGGGTCACGGCCGTGACGAAGTCGTCCACCAGGAAGTGGTGGCTGCCCTCGTGCCCGTTGGGCAGGTGGTCGAACTCGCGGGGCAGCCGGGACCGGTCGTGCACCGGCGCCGAGCCCGAGGTGAAGGCCGCGCGCAGCTCGGGCGCGAGGCCGGCGAGGGAGGGGTCGCCGGGCGCGACGGCCCGCTTCGGCTCCAGCAGTCCGGTGATGTCCTCGACGCCGTCGCGGTCCTGCCACAGGGCCACCGTGGCGAGCTGTTCCATGCTGGCCCCGGTTCCGAAGAACCGGAACCGGGACTCGCGCAGGCGCGCGGGATAGCCGACCCGCCGGAACTCGTTGGTGCGGAACGATCCGCCGCCCGCCACCTCGAACAGCGCGGTGGCGTTGGACACGTCGTTGTCGAACATGCTGACCGAGCGGTCGAAGACGCCGTCGTCGGCCTCGTCGCGGACGCCGATCGCCGACACGCTCACCGCGTGCGTCCGCCAGGCCCCGAGCACCCCGCCCACCGAGTGCGTCGGGTACTCGCGTGCGTCCGCCAGGCCCCGAGCACCCCGCCCACCGAGTGCGTCGGGTACAGCAGCGGGGGATAGCTGGCCGTCGCCCGCCAGTTCTCGCCGCCGCTGTACCGGTAGGCGTCGTAGAAGCCCAGATCCATGTCGTGGACGTAGTCGCCCTCGGCGTAGAAGACCCGGCCGAAGGCGCCCTCGGCGATCCGGGCGCGGGCGTACACGGTCGCCGGGTGGTAGTGGCTGGTCTCGCCCATCATGTACGTCAGCCCGGTGGCCCGGACGGTGGCGACGATCGCCGCGACCTCCTCGGCGGCGACCGCCATCGGGACGGCCGAGTACACGTGCTTGCCCGCGTCCAGGCCCTGCACGACCAGCGGGCCGTGGGTCCAGCGCTGGGTGAAGACCGCGACGGCGTCGACGGCCGGTGACTCCAGCATCGCCGCGTACGACGGGAACGTGCCCGCGAGGCCCTGCGCGGCCACGAGGCGCTCGGCGCGCTCGGGCAGGACGTCCGTGACATACACGTCCCGTACGCCGGGGTGGGCGTGGAAGAGCGCGGCGAAGGGGCCGGAGAACTGTCCTGCGCCGACGATGCCGAGGGAGAACGTCATATGGATCACTTTCACGACGGAGGTTTTCACACGTCAAGAGCGCGCCCGGTCATCCCCGGAACCGGCGAGGAGCCGCCGTCCGCAACGCATTCCCGCCGGGGCTTGACACAGTGACGTGATGAGCAACACGGTCCGAAATGTCCGTATCGCTCGCACTTACTCACAGCGCCTTCACCTCGCTCGGCATATGCTTCACAGCATGTCCACCACTGTTGCAGCCGCCTCCGAGCGATCGGCCGCGGAGGTCAACGAGGAGATCCGGGCCCTGTGGCGCCGGTCGGGCGGGACACTGACCACCGAGCAGCGCGCGGAGTACCAGCGCCTCGTGATGGAGTGGGCCGCCGCGACCCCGCGGTCGCACCGGGCCGCCTGACCGACCCCGCGCGCACCGCGCCGTACCACCGAGGGCACCCGTGACGACACGGGTGCCCTTTCCCGTCGTACCCCCGCCTCCCGGTCAGCTCCAGGTCGCCGAGTAGCGCCGCCGGTACGCCCTGCGGTCCCGCTCGGCCCGCAGGCACCGGGTCGCGACCAGCGCGACCAGACTGCCCGCGACGACCAGCAGTCCCGGCCCGGTGCTGCGGACGTCCGCCAGCCGGGCCGGCAGGGCACGCACCGTGCCCGCCTGCTCCGCGCCCGAGGAGGCCGCGGGGGAGGCGGTGCCCGCCCCGGCGCCGCCGGTGTCCCCCTTCGCCGGGACCAGCCGGACACCCAGCGCCGACAGCGCCCTGGTCACCGGCTGGAAGAACGTCGTCCCGCCCGTCGCGCAGTCGCCGCTGCCGCCCGAGGTGACGCCGAGCGCGATGCCCTCGGCGAACAGCGGGCCGCCGCTGTCGCCCGGCTCGGCGCACACCGTGGTCTCGACGAGTCCGGTGACCGTCCCCTCCGGGTAGTTGACGGTCGCGTTCAGCGCGGTGACCCGGCCGTCGCGCAGCCCGCTGGTGCCGCCGCTGCGGAACACCCGCTGCCCCACCGCCGGATCGCCCGCCCCGGTGATCCGCACACCCTTGCCGCCGCCGACCGCCACCACGTCGGCGCCCGTCCCCGCCGTGCCGCCGGTGTACCGCACGAGCGAGAAGTCGCCGCCCGGGAAGGTGCTGTTCACGGTCGTCCCGAGCGGCCGGCCGCCCTGGTCGCCGGCGAACCAGACGGCCCCGGCCGGCCCGCAATGACCGGCCGTGAGGATGAAGTCGGACCGCCCGTCGGTGACGTTGAACCCCGCCGAGCAGCGCCCGCCGGCCGACAGGATCGGCCGGGCGCCGTTCAGCCGCGTGGTGAAGACGCCCTTCGTCCGCTCCATGTGCACGAAACCGCCCACCCGGCGGGCGACTCGGCTCAGCCGGGACCAGTCACCGGCGGACACCGTGCGGTCCGCCCGGACCACCACCCGGTTGGTCCGGTAGTCCACCGCCCACGCCGTGCCCGGCACCCGCGGCGCCGAACGCAGCGCCGCCGTCGCCGACTTCAGCTCCGCCATGCTGTGCGCGACGGTCCGCGCCTCGGCTCCGGCCCGGCGCACCACCCGCGCCGCCGCCCCGTCGGTCACCGCCACCACCGCGCGCCCGTCGGCGCCGATCCAGCTGCCCGCCGTACGGGCGGGGCCGAGCCGCGCCACCAGCGCCGCACCGGTCTCGCCGGGCCGTCCCGCCGGGGCGGCCGACGGCTCGCCCGCCCCGGCGGCCCGGGCGACCATCGCGCCTCCCAGGAGGAGACCGCCGGCCGCCGCCAGGCGTGTCACCCGTCGGACGACCCGTCGTCGTGCGTGCCGCATGCGAGGCTCCCGAAGCCGGTCCCGCGACGCCCGTGCGGGCACCGCGGGGCCCCCGGCCGCCCGGGGGCCCGCTTCTCCATACGGCGCCCGGCGCGGTGGTGTTCAGCTGCGGCCGGGTTCAGCCCTTGCGGGCCACCCCGCCGAACATGGCGACCTCCGCCGGCTCCGGCCCCGCCGCCGGCTCCGGCCGCCACCGCGAGCAGGACACCACTCCCGGCTCCAGCAGCTGAAGACCGTCGAAGAACCGGGCCACGTCGGCGGGGGTGCGCTGGGTGAGCTTCGGGGTGCCGTGCTCGTTCCAGAACCGCACCGCCTCGTCCACGTCCGGCATCGAGGGGCTGGTGATGGTGTGCGACAGCACCAGGTGGCTGCCCGTCGGCAGCCGGTCCGTCAACTGCCGTACCAGGCCGTACGGATCCTCGTCGTCGCCGATGAAGATGACCACGCCGAGCAGGATCAGCGCCACCGGCTCGCTGAAGTCCAGCGTCTTCGCCGCGTGTTCCACGATCGCGTCGACGTTGCGCAGGTCCTGGTCCAGATAGTCGGTACGGCCCTCGGGCGTGCTGGTCAGCAGGGCGCGCGCGTGCGCGAGGACCAGCGGATCGTTGTCCACGTACACGATCCGGGACTCCGGCGCGATGCGCTGCGCCACCTCGTGCGTGTTGTCGGCCGTGGGCAGTCCGGTACCGATGTCCAGGAACTGCCGGATGCCCACCTCGCCGGCCAGGTGACGCACCGCGCGGCCCAGGAAGAGCCGGTCGGCGCGCGCGTACTCCCCGATGCCCGGGTGCAGTTGGCGGATCCGGTCGCCGGCCTCCCGGTCCACCTCGTAGTGGTCCTTGCCGCCGAGCCAGTAGTTCCAGATCCGGGCGGTGTGGGGCTGGTCGGTGTTGATGCGGGCGCGCAGCGAGGCGGCCACGCCGTTGGTGGCTGCCGGGATGTCGGTCACGTGGGTCAGCTCCTGGGAGACGGGGGCCTGCGACGGGGAAACACCGTGCGGGACGCAATCTAGCGCCCCGGCCGATCTTCGCCGTCTGGACCCCGGGCCCGGCAGGCGGGAGACTGCGGACATGGACCCCACACGGCTCGCCCGGCTCGGCGCCGGCCCCTACCTGCTGCTGACCAGCTACCGCCGGAACGGCACCCCCGTCGCCACCCCGGTCTGGGTGGTCCGGGACGGGGACACCCTCGGCGTGTGGACCGCCGGCGACAGCGGGAAGGTCAAGCGGATCCGGCGCCGTCGCGATGTCCTCGTCGGCCCCTGCGACCGGCGCGGCAACCCCACGGGCGACCAACTGCCCGCCACCGCCGAGATCACCGGTGCGGACACCACCGCCCGCTACCGGAGCCTGATCGCCCGCAAGTACGGCGTCATCGGCCGCCTCACCCTGCTGGGCAGCCGGCTGCGGCGCGGCGTGGGCGGCACGGTCGGCATCCGGGTGACCCTCGGCGAGTGAGGGCCACCCGGGCGGCGGCCGCCTACGCGGCACCGGGCACCGGGTCCGCGGGGCCTACGGCGCGCCGAGCACCGGGTCCGCGGGGCCTACGGCGCGTCGAGCACCGACCCCTTCGCCTCCAGGCCGCCGGGCCGCGGTTCGCCGGTGCCCGGATCGAGCAGGCGGAACCGCACCGACTCGGTGGGCTCCCGCACCCGGTCCTGGACCGTGGGCACGGTGAGGTCCACGCTCGTGCGGCCCGCCGGGATGTCCGCCCACAGCCAGAGCCCGGCCACCTTGGACAGCGGCCGCTCGGGGTCGGGCTTCTCCCCGGACTGGTCGCGCAGCCAGGACGCCGGAACGTCCTTGGTGGACAGCTCCGCAGCGGTGGCCGGCGCGGCCCCGAACCAGGCGTCCATGTCCACGTCCACCGGTTCCGACAGCGTCACCCGCCACTTCAGCGGCCGCCCCTCGGTCACCTTCGCGGCGACCGGGGTGAGGGTCATCGTGGGCGCCGGGTCGTCGTTGCGCACGGTGAGCCCGCCCCGGTAGGAGCCGACGACCGCGCCGCGGACCGCCTTGACCAGCACATCGTGGGACACATCGGTGCCGTACCGGGTGTTGCCCCGCACCTGGACCGGCACCTCCGCTTCGTGACCGCCCGGACGCACCGTCACCAGCCGGTCCGTCGTCCGCCCGGTGACCGGGTCGACGACGTACACCCGGACCAGGCCGCTGCCGCCCCGGCCCGTCACCCGCACCGGAACCCGGTAGGTGCGCGTGCCCGAGTCCCCCTCGGCCACGGTCGTCCGGCCGACGTCCACGCGCGGCAGCGCCGCCGCGCGCACCGCGGGCGTCCCGGCCCGCCAGCCCCACGCGTCCATCAGCCAGGCCCGCCCGGAAGCCGAACGGGACGTCAGTTCAAGGGACTTGACCGAGCCCAGCTTGAGCCCGGCGCGGCCGGCCGCCGTCAGGGGCACGCGGACCTCCCGCGCCCAGTAGGAGGCGGTCCGCTCGCTGCCGGGCAGCCCGTCCAGGGAGACCCTGCCGAGCCTGGCCTTCTTGCCGGAGGTGTCGGTCAGCGTCACGTCCAGCCGCGTCCCCCGGGTGTTCGGCGGGACGAACACCCGCAGTGCCAGCGCCGTCGAACCCGACAGCGACACCGGCTTCTTCGGCGTCACCCGGGCCGGGCTGCCGGCGCGCGTCCAGCGCAGCGCGACCGCCTGCCGGCCGGCCTCCCGGCCGGTCTCCCACTGGGCGAAGTGCGGTGAGGCCCCCTTGGTGTCCGCGGCCAGGCAGCCGCGGGCCGGGCTCGGGTCGACCGCCGCGCACAGCCTGCCGCCGGTCACCGACACCCCGCCGTCCGGCAGGAACCCGCCGGCCCGGCGGCCGCCCACCGCGTGGCTCAGCACCCGTGCCGGGTCCGCCGACGGCGCCCGCTTCCCGGAGCCGTCCAGCAGCGGCCGCACCCGGTCGTCGCCGGCCAGGAACAGCCGTGCGGCGGCGGCGATGTACGTGCTGCCGGCCCGGTGCTGCCGGTCGGCGGACAGCCGGGTCGCGGCCCGCTTGCCGCACACCGGGTCGGGGTGGCCCGGCTCGTCGTAGAAGTCGTCGTCGGCCGGCGCCGCGGCCTGGCCCGGCGTCCACTCCGAGTTGAAGAAGTTGTGGTTGGCGCCGATCACATACACGGCGCTGTGCAGCGCGGTGCCGGTGCCGACCGCGCGCGTGCCGTCGACGTACACCTCGCCCTGGAGGTCGGACACGTCGGCGTCGCAGCCCGGCAGGATGGTCACCGACGGCACGTCCGGCACCGGGTTGTGACCGAAGACGGTCGGGCCGACGAGGACGGTGCCCCGGACGGTCCAGCGCACCGGCCCGTGGTAGCCGTCCTGGTCGGCGGGCGGCGGGACCATGCTGTCCAGCACGGCCCGGTTGACGCCCTCGCCGCCCCGGGAGTGTCCGACCAGCAGCACCTTCGACAGGTCGGCGCGGGGCGCCTCACGGACCGCTCGGGGTGCCGTCCCGGGGTGTCCGGCCCAGTCGGCCCAGCGGGCCAGGTGCAGCCGCACCAGTGACGAGCGGGCCTGCGCGCCGCCGTCCTCGGCCGCGAAGTCCTGTCCGTTGATGCCGTTGGCGGCGATGGACACGGTCACATAGCCCTGGGAGGCGAGCAGTTGCTGGTCGCGCAGGTAGCCGCGGTGGCTCGGTATCGGCTGGGTGCCCGCCTTGCAGGGCCAGTCACTGCCGACGTCCCCGGAGCCCTTGTAACACGTGACGTGACGGCCGTGCAGGAACAGCGCGAGGGGCCGTGTGCCGGAGGCGCCGACCGGCGCGACGACCACCGCGCGCATCTCCACCGGCTCCGGGAAGCCGGGCAGCCGCACCGAGTTCAGCGCGTACTCGCCGGTCCTGGTGCGGTAGCCGCCGGGCTTGCCCGGATCCACGGCGTTCGCCGGCAGCGGGGCGGGCGGCTGGATCGCCGGCGCGGCGCCCGGTGTCTTACGCGCCTCACCCGCCTCCCGCGCGTCCAGCCGGCGCCCGCCGGACCAGACCTCCACTCCGCCCGGCCGCGAGCCCGGCAGGATGCCGCGCAGCTGTGTCAACCCCCGTTCGCCGAGCGGGAGTCGGAAGGTACGGCCGTCCGCCGCCGGCCGTGGCACACCCAACAGGCGTCCCCCGGCCCGGAATTCGATCCGGGCGTCTCCCATCGGCACCGGCCGGCCGGACCGCCACTCCAGCCGCGGCGCCGAACCGCCGTCGGTCAGCCGCCACCCCGGCGGCAGCCGCGTGCCGTCCCGAGCCGCCAACGCCCTCTCGTCACCGCGTGGTTGGGGGCCGGCGAGCGCCACCCCCGGGGATGCCCCGGCCACCGCGAGCAACGCGGCGGCCAACACCCCCATCTGCCGGGCACGGACCACTGTTCCTCCTCGAACCCCGATCGCGGACGTCCGGGCGGAGCCGGGCGTCCCTTCGCCCCCGGAGGATGGAAGAGGAAGGCCGTGGGTTGCCTGTGCGCGGCGGTCGGTGGTTCACATGCCGTCAGGTCCAGGCCCGGTACGGCTCGTCCACCAGCTGGAAGACCGGCTCACCACGCACCGGGTCCTTGGCGGTGGACAGCCGGACCCGGTCGCCGCTGTGGATGCCGACCGGCGGGCCCATGACCCGGCCCCGGACGACGAACCCCTCGGCCATCTCCACCAGCGACACATTGCGCGCCGCGGGGGTGTTGCGGTGCACCACGCTGGAGTGGCGGACCGTGCCGACCCCCTCGCTGCGCTCCGTGCGCAGCTCGCTGCCCTGGCACACCGGACACAGCAGCCGGTGGTACATCGCGGTGCCGCACCAGGTGCAGCGCTGGAAGAGGAGGGCGTCCCGGGAGTCGGCGGCGGGGTCGAGAACACCCGTCGCGGAGCCGGCCGCCGGACCCGAGGTGCTTGCTGAGTGGTGGTACACGCTGGTCACTCCCTGCGCTCGGCCGGAAACCCGCGTGCCCGGGGTGGACCGGGCACACGCGCGCACGGTATGGCGTGCCACCGTGCACGCCGACAGAGTATGGCACTCAGTGTCACTCGTAAAGGCACTGCGTACCCATAAATTGCCCACAGCGCATGCCCCCTCGGCCCGCTCCCAGGCTCCGCCGGGGGCGGTCAGGGGCGGCCGAGGACCGTCTCCAGCTCCTGCACCACCCGCCACAGCGGGGCGTCCCGGCGCGAGACCAGCACCACCACGTCCCCGGCCGGACCGGGCCCGCCGCCGGGGCCGGCCGGGCCGCTGCGCACGGCCGCGGCGGCCGGGGCGTCCGCCGGCCGCGCGTACGTCCTGTGCACATACGCCAGCGCGTGGTCCACCGCCGCGCCCGCGTCGCCGACGCCGTCCGACCGCAGCCAGGAGCGCAGGGCGTTGTTGTGCGCGGCGACCACCGCCGCCGCGATCACGTCGGCACGGAGCGTCCCGTCCGGCCGCCCCGCGAACCGCCCGCGCAGATACTCGGCGAGCGCCCGCTCGTAGCGCCACACCACCGACAGTTCATAGGCGCGCAGCCCCGGCACCTGGCGGGTGAGGCGGTAGCGCTGCACGGAGAAGGCCGGGTTCTCGGCGTACATCCGCAGCACCAGCCGGGCCGCGTCGCACACCCGCCGCACCGGCTCGTGCTCCGGACCGCTCGCCGCGAGGAAGGCGGTCATGTCGGCCAGGCAGCCCTCGTGGTCGGGGAAGACCACGTCCTCCTTGGAGGGGAAGTAACGGAAGAACGAACGCCGGCCGACCCCGGCCAGGGCCACGATGTCGTCGACGGTGGTCTGTTCGTAACCGCGTTCCAAAAAGAGCCGGAAGGCCGCCGCCACCAGGGCGTCCCGGATCGGCGGCTTCGCGGCCGGCACCGCGCTGCTGGAGCTCATGGACGGGAACGTAACACCCGGACGGATCTTCTGGCACTCAGTGCAGCCTTTGTTCGCTCGGAGGGTACTGAGTATCGCGCCTGCCCTTCCCAGGGGCGGACGAAGGAGGCGGCACCCGGCGCGTAGCCTTTCCCCATCCCCTGCCGCCACCGGCCTCGCACACCCTCCAGAGGAGACCCCCATGCCCGCCGCTCGCCCTCGCCTGCTCTACGTCACCGACCTGGCGTACCAGGCCCGCGGGCGCCGCTACTGCGACGAGGACATCCACCTGACCTCCCGGCTGCGCGCGCACTTCGACCTGGCCCTGTGTCACCCGCTGGAAGCCGCCGCCCTGATGGACGGCTTCGACGCCGTCGTGGTGCGCAACAGCGGGCCCGTCCTCGGCCACCAGCGGGAGTACGACGCCTTCCGCGCCCGGGCGCTCGCCGCCGGCACCCGCGTGTACAACCCGCTCACCGGGAAGGCGGACATGGCCGGCAAGCAGTACCTGCTCGACCTGACCGCCGCCGGCTACCCCGTGATCCCGACCGTCGACCGCGCCGAGGACCTGCCCCTGCTGCCGGCCGCCGAACGGTACGTGGTCAAGCCGAAGCTGGGGGCCGACTCCCTCGGCCTGCGGATCGTCCCCGCCGAGGAACTGCGCGCGCTCGCCACCGGCGGCGTCCTGATCCAGCCCTGCGTCGACTTCGCCTACGAGGTGTCCTTCTACTTCGTCGACGACGAGTTCCAGTACGCCCTGTACGCCCCCGATCCCGCGCGCCGCTGGGAGCTGAAGCCGTACCCGGCCACCGACGCCGACCTGGAGTTCACCCGCCGGTTCATCGACTGGAACTCCCTCGGCTGCGGCATCCAGCGCGTCGACGCCTGCCGCGCGCCCGACGGCACCCTGCTGCTGGTGGAACTGGAGGACCTGAACCCTTACCTGTCCCTGGACGCGCTGCCGGAGCGGGACCGGGACGGCTTCGTCGCCGCGTTCACGGCGTCCCTGAGCCGGTTCACGCGTGCGGAGGCCGGCCCGGCCCGACGGTGACCGGCTGCCCGGCCCCCGCCGTGCCGGACAGATCCCCGAACGTCAGCGTCAGCCCGGTCCCGGTGGCCGAGGAGGCGAGGGTGGCCGGCGCGGACAGCACCGCGGTGACCGCCCGCCGCCAGGTCACCGTCAAACCGGTGCGCATGCGCACCGGGTCGCTCACCACGACCACCGCCGTGCCGTCGGGCTTCTCGCGGACCACCACGCAGCACGGATCGCTCGCGGTGAGCGCGCCGGCCGAGCCGGCGGACCAGAAGTTCACCCCGGTGAACCCCGCCGACGGCAACGAAACACCCTGCCAGCGGTCCGAGTTGGCGAGCACGCTCAGCCACCCGGTGTCCGCCGCCCGCGCCCGGGTGGCCTCGGCCGTCGCACCCGGCAGCAGCACATAGTAGGCGTACGAGGCGCCCGTCGGGTCGGTGCCGTGGTCGACGTACAGGGTCGGATAGCTACGGGTCAGGGCGGCCGTCGCACCGCCCTGTCGATCAGGCTCCAGCTGCCGTCGCGGGCCTCGCGCAGCGCCCGTACCGTCGCCCGCGGCACCGAGGTTGCGGTTGCCCACCGTCGTCTCCCCGGCGGCGCCGTCAGTCGTACCAGTTGCCGTACCGGGCCTGCCCGGCGTGGTAGACGTCGTCGTGGGGATGGCCGAGCCCGGTCAGGAGCGCGTCGCGCACCCGCGGGTCGCCGGTCAGGCCGGTGCCCGGCCAGCAGCAGGACTGCCCGAGCGTGCTCAGCCGCGCGTAACTGGTGTCCAGGCGGGACGAGCGGTCGTACGACGCCCGGTCCGTGCCCGGCTGCCCGTCCGCGTACACCAGGTCGGGCCAGCGGGACCCGGCGGCCGGGGCCATGGTGGCGAGGTACCGGGCAGTCGTGCCGCCCAGTCGGCGAGCCGGGGCCGGAAGGGCTCGGCGGCGGGGTCGAAACCCTCGCCGAGGATCAGGCCGCGCCATCTCGCCCGGAGCGCCGGGAACTCCTCCGGTGGTGAGCGCCCAGCTGGTGCCGAGGCCCAGTACGGCGGCGGTGCCGGAGCCGGTGGCCAGGAAGGCACGGCGTGACCAGGGGCGGGACCGGTGAGACGTCATGATGGCACTTTTGGCACGGGGGCGGCCGCGCCCGGGGACGACACGCGTCGCCCACTGGAGCCGCGCACCGGATTCGGCGACGATTCGGGAACGGCATGCGGGGCACACCGGAGCAGGAGCCACACCCCACCGGCCGGGCGGGCCGGACCGGGCGGCGGCTGACGGGAGCGGAGCACATGAACGACGAGAACGGTGGCGGGCACGCGGACGGCGCGCGGGCCGGCGGTGAGCGGATGGCGCGCGCGGAGGACCTCGACGGCTTCTTCGACCGGCTGGACCCCGACATGTGCGTGGTCACCGCGGTGGCGGGCGGCGAGCGGGCCGGGTGCCTGGTCGGCTTCGCCTCGCAGTGCTCCATCCGGCCGCCCCGGTTCGTCGTGTGGCTGTCCAAGGCCAACCACACCTACCGGGTCGCCCGCGCCGCGCGGCACCTCGCCGTCCATCTGCTCACCCGCGACCAGCGGGACCTCGCGGCACACTTCGGCGGCCTGACCGGCGACGAGGTGGACAAGTTCGCGGGGCTCGCCTGGCGGGAGGGGCCCGCCGGCACCGTCGTGCTGGACGCGGTGGCGGCCTGGTTCGCCGGTGCCGTCGTGCACCGCGTCGACGGCGGCGACCACGTCGGCCATGTGCTCGAACCCCTCCGGTGGGGCGAGGGAGAGCCCGGACCGCTGCTGCGGCTCTCCGACGCCGCCGCCATCGAGGCGGGCCACCCCGCCTGAGCGGGCGGCCGGTTCCGGCCGCCGGACGGGATCTAGGTGTCCGTCTCCCGAGGAGTCGCCACCGCGTCCTGCACCTCTTCCAGCGGCATCCGGATGTCCAGCACGCACACGTCGTCCCGCCGTTCGTCCGCGAGCATCGCCGCGAGCAGCGCGTCCAGCGAACCGGACTCGCCGCGGCCGTGCGCCCGCACCGCTTCGGCCAGCCGGGCGAAGCCCGCGTCGAGCCCCTCGCCGGGGCGCTCGACCAGCCCGTCCGTGTACAGCAGCAGCCGGTCACCGGGTTCCAGCCGCAACTCCAGCGATTCGTAGACGGGGGCGCCCGTCGCGCCGAGCAGCATGCCGCCGGGGCGGTCGAGGAAGCGCACCTCGCCCCGGCGCACCAGCAGCGGCGGCGGGTGCCCGGCCTGGGCCCAGGCCAGCACCTGCCGGTCGGGGTCGTAGCGGGCCAGGACCATGGTGGCGGTGATCTGGCCGTCGCGGGAGTGCAGCAGCAGCTGGTTGAGCCGCGCCAGCGCCCCGGTGAGCGAGGAGCCGGTGCTGACCATGCCCTTGGCGGTGAACCGGAGCTGGGCCATGGTGGCGACGGCGTCGATGCCGTGCCCCGCCACGTCGCCGACCACGAACAGCGCGTCGCAGTCGGGCAGTTCGATGGCGCTGAACCAGTCGCCGCCGACGTGGATGCCGGCCTGCGCGGGCAGATAGGCGACCTCGACGCGCAGCCCGGCCAGCCGCACCGGCTTGCTGGGCAGCGGCAGCAGGGCGTGCTGGAGCCGGGCCGCCAGGGCGCGTTCGGCCTGCAGGACGCCGCGCTGGAGCAGCATCACGCGCTCGCTCTCCACCAGTGCGAGTTCCGCGCTGCGCTGGGCGGTCAGGTCCTGGACGAATCCGTGCACCTCCACCGGGGAGCCGTCGGGCGCCGTGACCGCCTCCGCGACCATCCGCAGGTGCCGGACGCCCGCGGCCGTCCGGGTCCGGAACGGCACATCGAGGGGGCGCCCGCGCGAGACGAGGTCGGCGATCGCCCGGGCCAGCGGCCGGGTGTCCTCCGGCTGGGCCAGGTCGGGCAGCCGCTCCAGCGGCAGCGGCGGACGGTCGGCGGGCCGGCCGAGCACGGTGTAGGTCTGCGCGGCCCAGGAGATCTCGCCGGTGAGCAGGTTCCAGTTGGCCCAGCCGAGGTTGCCCAGCCGCTGTACGTCGGCCAGCCGCTGTTCCTGCCGGTCCACCGGGTCGTAGCGCAGCCAGGTCACCACCAGGCCCTCGCCCAGCGGCGCCGCCCGCACCGTGTAGGTGGCGGACGCGGGCGCCGGGCCGTCCGCGTCCTGATAGGCGAACGGCTCGGTCTCGTAGGGCACCCCGGTCTCCAGCGCCCGCAGACAGCCCCGCCACAGCGGAGCGCCCGCGACCAGCGGGTAGCTCTCCAGGAGGTGCCTGCCGACCATGTCCCGGCCGGCGCGGCCGAACACGTCGGCCGCCTCCGGGGTGGCGGCGGCGATCCGGTAGTCCTTCACCTCGCCGCGGGCCGTACGCAGTGGTGTCAGCAGCACCGCCGGGCCCGGCAGCGCGTCGAACACCGCCTGTACGGTCTGCGCGATGTCCCCGGCCGCCGGGTCGCGCGGGCTGTCGAAGGCGCGCAGCCGGCCCGCGCACAGCCGGGCCACGGCGCGCAGCAGCTCCCGCTCGCGCGGCGCGAACGGCGCGTCGCGCCGGCGCAGCACTCCCAGGGCGACGCGCGCGGTGTCGCCCTCCGGCACGGGCAGCCAGGCCCGGGACGGCCACCGCCCCGGCGGCTGCCCGATGAGCAGGTAGTGCGCCCCGTCCTCGGCGGGCCGCTCCAGCCAGCGCGGCTGCCCGGACCGCAGCACCGCCAGCGCGGGCAGGCCGGTCACCGGAGGGACGTGCCGCCACTGGGCGGCGAGGGCGGGCTCGATGCCGGCGTGGCCGATCAGGGCGAGCCCGTCCTCGGGCGGCCGCTCGTACAGCAGGACGGCGTCGGCGGCCACCTCGGGCGCGAGCCGGTCCAGCAGACAGCCGGCCAGCTCGTGCGGCGAGCCGACCCGGACCAGGGCCCGGCCGAGGTCCGCCAGCACCTCCGCGACATCGCCGGTGACCACGGGCACACTCTTGCCGGCATCGGCATCGGCATCGGCATCGGCACAGGCACCGGCGGACGGGGGCGGGGTCGCCGGGTGCGCGGGGCTTTCCCTGGGCGGCGGGAGCGCGCCGAGGGTGAGCCAGCACTGTTCCAGCAGCGAGCGGTCGCCGTCCTTGGCCCGCTGGAGCAGTTCCTCGTGAGCGGCGTCCGGGGCACAGCCGGTGACGGCCATCAGCGCGCCCTTGGCCCGCTCCAGGATGGCCGCGGTGGCGGCCTGGTCCCGGAGCCGTTCCAGCTCGGCGCGCTGCCGGGCCAGGACCTCCGCCGGCGCCGCGGGCTCGGGACCGGTGGCGGGGTCGCCCGGAAGCAAAGGCTCGCTCGTCACGCGATGAGCATCGCACACCTCGGCCGGTGGGATCACTCGTCTGCCGGGCCCCGGTTCCCGTGACCGTCGTACGAGCCGTCCGGAAGGCCCGGGCCCCGGGGTCAGCGGGCGGTGCCGCGGGTGGCCAGGGCCGCGCTGACCGCGCGGACGCTGCGTGCGATGTGCTGGAGCTGGAGCACCTCGGCGGCGTACAGCTTGATCGTGTGTTCGATCACCGATTCGGGCAGTCCGAGCACCGGCAGCTCGGTCCGCGCCGTCTGCAGGGCGATCCGGGCCACCCGGATCTCCTGCTGCACCTGGAGTTGCGCGTGCCGGGCGAGCAGGACCGGGTGCCGGATGAGTGCCGGATAGCTGGCGTAGCGCGCGGGGATCAGCTCGCGCAACCACTTGGCCGCCGAGCGCTCCCAGTCGTAGCTGCCCGGCGTCTTGACCTGGCAGGGCCAGTCGGGACTGATGCGCGTGCTGGTCATGGGCATGATCATCGCTTCCGGTGGACGGCGTCGGGAGGGTGGGCGACGGGGACGGGGCGGCCCCGGCCTAGGGGATGACCGGGGCCGCCACGGGCGCGTCGCGCAGACGGCGCACCCCGGCACACCCCGGGCGCCGACGTGGGAAGGGGACGGCGGCTGGGAGTGTCCGCGCGGGATCCCCGGGCGCGGGGGACCGGCGCTGCGTGCGGGGGTGCGTGCGCATGGGAGGTCCGTCGGCTCTCTCGGGGCGGTGTGCGGGCGGTGAGCCCGCGGAGCAGTATTTATATATGCGGAGGACTTGGCAAGACGCATGAAAACATTCATGCTCCTTATGCGGCGAATCATCCCCGTCCCACCGGTCGATGCCCGCAAGATCTTCACGACCGCCCACCGCGAACGGAAGCAACGGCCGCTCGACGGCCCGGTCAGTCCCGTAGGAAGAACTGGTGCTGTTCCGACAGCTGCTCGTACTTCTCCAGCCGGGCCTGGGTGCGCTCCGGATCGGCGTCCGTCATGGCCTGGAGCAATGCCGCCGCCAGCACCCCGGGCGCGGCATAGGAGTCGAACACCAGCCGTGAACCGGTACCGGTGGCGAAGGTGACGTCGGCCTCGTCGGCCAGCGGGCCCAGCGCCAGGTCCGTCACCAGGGCGACCTTCAGGCCCGCGTCGCGCGCCACCCGGACGGCTTGCAGCGTCTCCTGGGAGTGCCGGGGCATGGCGAAGGCCAGCACCCAGGTGCCGCCCGCCTCCCGGGCCTGCGACAGCGCGTCGTAGGCCACGCTGCCGCCACGGGTCACCAGCCGCACGTCCGGGTGGATGCGGCGGGCGGCGTAGCCGAAGTACTCCGCGAGCGACACCGAGATGCGCAGTCCCAGGACGGTCAGCGGGGTGGAGCGGGACAGCTCGCGGCCGACCCGGATGACCCGGTCGGGGTCGGCGAAGTCGCGCCGCAGGTTCTCCAGGTTCGCGATCTCGGCGTCCACGGCCGCCTGGAGTTCATTGGCCCGGTCCTCCTCGCCCGGCCCGCCCGCGAGGCTGCTCAGCGCGATCGACTGGAGCCGTTCCCGCAGCGCGGGGTAGCCGCTGAAGCCGACGGCGGCGGCGAAGCGGGTGACGGAGGGCTGGCTGACCCCGGCCCGGTCGGCCAGCTCGGTGATCGACAGGAAGGCGGCCTCGGTGAGGTGCTCGATCAGGTACTGGGCGATCCGCCGCTGCCCCGGCGACAGCCGCGGCCCGTCGAACAGTTCCCGCAGCCGGGAGGTCGGGGCGGCCTCGGTCCCGGGCGCGGTCCGGCCCGACGTGATCGCTGACGCCTGTGCGCGTGCCTGCTGCGGCGAGGGCACCGGTCGGCCTCCTTTGTCTGCCACGATCACTCAACATAGCTCACCGACCCTCGTGACCAGGGGGTTGAGGCGGGGCCCGCACCTCTGGCACGGGGGAGGGGGGACCTCCGGCGGCGGCGCGCATCGACACTCCACCACCGCCGAGGCGCCTCGTGTGACGGACTCCGGCACCAATGGTGGGTTCTCCGTGGATCGGAGTGCCCGCCTGGCCGAGCTGCCACGTATGCGGTTGGGGTGCGCGTCGTTGAGGACGGGGTGGGTGCCAGGGCGAGAGGCAGGCGGTCGGTGATCGTTGTGCTCGGGCGGGGTGGGCTCGCGTATGTCCGTGGGGTGATCGATGCCACCGCGGCGGCCCGAAGCGATATCGCCGAGAGCGTGCTCGGTGAATTGATCGATGCCTTCGGTCTCGGAGAGGTGCGGGAGCGCCGCTATCTCGCTGGCGGGCTGATGAACGCGAACTGGAGGCTGGACACCCCGGTCGGTCGGTTCGCTTTGAAACGGGTCACGGATGTCTCGCTGGAGCGGTTGCAGCGCAATCTCGGCGTGCTGGCTGCCCTCAGCGCCGAAGGCGTCCCGGTAAGTGCTCCCGTTCCCACCATCTCGGGGGCGTTGGCGGCCCAGGCCGGCGGTGGCGCCTGGTGTCTGTTTCCGTGGGTGGCCGGGTCCCATGTCCGGGGTGTTGATCTCACCCTGCCCCAGGTGGGCGCACTGGGCGCGGAGCTGGGTCGCCTGCACCTGAGCCTGGGCAGGGCTTGCGGTCGAGGGCTGCTGCCCGGGGTGCCCGAGACGATCATCGCGGAGATCACGTCGCCGGAGCGGGCGGTGGAGAAGGCCGAGCGGCTGTCCGCAGCCATACGAGACAAGGGCACGGACAGCCACTTCGACAAGAAGGTCGCTGTCGCCCTGGAGCGCCGGCGGACCCTCGTGTTCAAGCACGCCGATCAACGCCCGCGATCCGTGAGGCCTGAGGGTGGTCACGGGTGGACGCATGGTGACGTGCAGTACCGCAATCTGCTCTGGGAAGGCGGGGAACTCGCCGCCATCCTGGACTGGGACCGGGTCGCGGTGCGTCCGTACGCGGAGGAGGTTGCCCGGACGGCGCAGGTGCAGTTCGGGGCGGGTGGGGTGTTCGACCTCGCGCGGGTGTCTGCCTTCGTCGACGGATATCGGTCGGTGGTGCCACTGGGGTCGTCTGCGCTGGTGGACGGTGCCCGGCGGCTGTGGTGGAAGCGGATGACGGACTTCTGGCAGTTGGAGTTCCACTACGACCGCGGTGACCTCTCCTTCGATGAGCTGTTCACCGCCGACGAGGCGCTGCTGCACTGGTGGACGGACCGGCTGGATCAGGTCGAGGACGCCTTCGCCACGCGTTACGGGCTGACCCGCGATTGAGGTTGGGCCGTGCCGGCCCGGCGGTTCGCCAACCCGGTCCGCAGATGGACCAGTGTCGCCGACGCCCGGTTGATGATGACCAGTTAAGCGGGTCTCGGCGTCCACGATGACCTGCACGTTCGCCGAGAACCGGTAGTTGCGTGAAGACGCGCCGATCTTGCGGTCGCGGACCGGGACGAGCGTGCCGTCCACGATCCACAACCGGTCAGCGGCATCGGCACGCGCGCGGGCCGGCCTCACCGCCGACAGCGGGCCGAGCCGCTGGATCACCCGGCACACCGTTGCCGGGGAGACGCCGAACAGCAGGGTGAGCTGCCGCATGGTGAGGTTCGGGCGGTAGTACACAGCCACCGACAGCACCCGCTCGGCCGGCGGCAGCCGCCACGGCTGTCCGTAACCGCTGATTGCCGCGGGCTGAGCCGAAGCACGATAGCTGGTACGTGGGCAGACGTCCTGTCACCTGTCGAGCTGGCTGCTGTTTGACGCCTACGCCGAGCAGCAGCCCGTAGCTCGGTAGTGCGGGGTCGTGGGCGCGCGGCCACGTCACATCGTGACTGCGACGGTGCCGGACGCCGTGCCGGCGGTGCGGGCGGTGATCGCCTCAGCCAGATCGGTGAACGCGTAGGTGGTGGTATCCAGCTTCAACCGTCCGTCGCCAAGGTCCCGCAACAGGCTGTGGAAGACCTCGTCGGGCACCTGGCGACGGACCATGTTCATCGGCAGCAAGGTAATGTCCCGGGCCATCAGGGTGGGCAGGTCGACACTCAAGGTCGTGCCTGCCGTATAGCCGATGAGGACAGCGCGGCCGCCGGGTCGCATGGCAGGCAAGAAGGTCTGGACAGCGGCACCGCCCACAGTGTCCAGCAGAACATCGACGCCGCCGTCGGCAGCCGCCGTCGCGAGAGTATCCGGGCCTTGTCCGATGAGGATGTCGTGCGCGGCGTCGGGTACCGCAGCCGCTTTGGCGGGAGTGCGGATGGCGGCGAGGACGGTGGCGCCGGCTCGCGCCGCCAGTTGAACAGCCATGGACCCCACGCCCCCGGAGGCTCCCGTGACCAGCACACGGTCACCGCGGTCGATCCGGCCGATCGGATCGACCGCAGCCCAGCCGGTCGTCATGGGCGAATAGCATGTGGCTGCCAGAGCCGCATCGATCCGTTCAGGTATCGTGCGCACTCCCGCGACGGGAACTGTTACCTGAGTGGCCCATGTACCGGGCCGCTCCAGACCGATGCCGGCACCGCGGACCAGTACCCTGCGCCCCACGAGCCCGGCCTCTCCGCCGGTCACCCTGCCGATACCGGCCGTGCCGGGGATGAAGGGAAGCTCGGGCCGATAGGCGAAAGTGCCGGTTGTGAGAGTCAGATCCAGATGAGTGACAGCTGCGGCTTCCATGGCGATGGTGACCTCACCGGCTTGCGCCGAGCCGGGCGACGCGGTCTCTTCAAGGGTGGGAACGTCGTTCCACTGGTGCAAACGGGCGGCAAGCATGCCTCACTCCTGGTTCTCGCGCCCCGGCGCTGCGGTGCTGGCTCGATCAACGGGAAAGCCGGGTGGCCCCAGAAAAACCTGGGAACAGAGAGGCGGCAACTACATCGACTCAAGCCGATAACCCGCGCATGCAACTATGCGGGCCGCACTGCTGAGCCGAATCGCTGCCCGGTGAGCCAACGCTGGGCGCCCGCGGTGCGCGATATCCGCTACCGGGCCACCCAGAGTGCGGGGGCCTCGGTTCCCGGTACGGCCGGCCGTGGGGTCGGCACGGCTGCGACGGCGACCGGTTGATGTCCGTCGTATCGGTTCGGCGGGAGCCCTGGGGCGGCACACCGGTGACAGGCCGGAGTTCGTCGTTCCGGTGGCGTGTGGAGGCCTGACGCGGCAGGACCGACGACCGGGCGGTGTCCGCTGTACCGGCCTGCCGGGAGCCGTGGGGCGGCGGCTACCGGTCACGGCGTGGCAGTACGGCGGCGTAGGTCCACGCCAGGCAACGCGGCGGCCGGCACAACCAGGTCCGCCCGGTTCCGGGTCGCCGCGACCAGTTCGGCGTTGCGCTGGTCCGTGCCCCGTACCCAGGCCACGGCCGCCGCGTGCTCCTTGCCGAACTCCTCGTGCCGGGCGACCAGTCGGCGGATCCGCTCCGCCTCGTCGATCTCGCAGAACCACACCTCGTCCAGGCACGGCCGTACCCGCGCCCACGAACCCTCGGTCAGCAGCAGGTAGTTGCCCTCGGTCACGACCAGGCGGGCCTCGGGCGGCACCGGGATCGCGCCCGCCAGCGGCTGCTCCAGCATCCGCTCGAACCCCGGCGCGTACACCACCTCGCCGGTCTCCTCGCGCAGCCGCCGCAGCAGCGCCGCGTACCCGCCCGCGTCGAAGGTGTCCGGGGCGCCCTTGCGGTCCCGGCGGCCCAGCCGGTCCAGTTCGGCGTCGGCGAGATGGAACCCGTCCATCGGCACCTGCGCGGCCCACCGCGATCCGTCGCCGTTCAGGGCGGCCACCAGGCGCTCGGCGAGGGTCGTCTTGCCCGCGCCGGGGCTGCCCGCGATGCCGAGCAGGGCGCGCCCGCCCCCTCGGGGCAGGGCGCGGGCACGGGCGAGGAGGTCGTCGAAGGTCCGCGGGACACGGTCGGGGGTCACAGGCACACCGGAAAGGTCGGGGTCACAGGCACACCGGACAGTGTGTCACCACCCGTCCGTAGCGCATGTGGTGTGCGCCACCCACTGGACCGCCCCGGACGGGGAACAGTCCTCGGTATGACTCAGCTCGGTCTGCCCGACACCATCCAGGCCTGTCTCTTCGACCTCGACGGAGTGGTCACCAAGACGGCCGTCGTGCACGCGGCGGCCTGGAAGGAGACGTTCGACGCGTTCCTGCGCGGCTACGACGGCGAGCGGGGACGGCCGTTCGACGCCCACGCCGACTACGACGAGTACGTGGACGGCCGCCCCCGCGCCGACGGCGTCCGCGCCTTCCTCGCCTCGCGCGGCATCCGGCTGCCCGAGGGCGAGCCCGGCGATCCGCCCGACGCCGCCACCGTGCACGGCCTCGGCAACCGCAAGAACGCGCTGTTGCTGGAGAAGATCCGCACCGGCGGCGTCGAGGCGTACGAGGGCACCCTGCGCTATCTGGAGGCCGTGCGCGCGGCGGGCCTGCGCACCGCGATCGTCTCCTCCAGCGCCAACTGCCGGGACGTGCTGCGCTCGGTGGGCGCCGAGCACTTCTTCGACGTACGCATCGACGGCGTGGTGGCGGCCGAGCGGAACCTGCCGGGCAAGCCCCGCCCCGACACCTTCCTCGCCGCCGCCCGGGACCTGGGCGTCGAGGCGTCCCGCGCGGCCGTGTTCGAGGACGCGCTGGCCGGCATGGACGCCGGCCGCGCCGGCGGGTTCGGCTATGTGATCGGCGTGGACCGGGTGGGCCAGACCGACGCGCTGTACGCGCACGGCGCCGACACCGTCGTCAAGGACCTCGCCGAGCTGGGAGGCAAGCGTTGATCACCGACCGGTCGTACGCCGTCGAGCCCTGGACCGTCCGGGAGACCGCCCTCGACCTCGACGTCCTCGCCCAGAGCGAGTCGGTGTTCGCGCTGTCCAACGGGCACGTCGGCTGGCGCGGCAACCTCGACGAGGGCGAACCGCACGGCCTGCCCGGCAGCTACCTCAACGGCGTCCACGAGGTGCACCCGCTGCCGTACGCGGAGGCCGGCTACGGCTACCCGGAGTCCGGGCAGACCGTCATCAACGTCACCAACGGCAAAATCATCCGGCTGCTGGTGGACGACGAGCCGTTCGACCTGCGCTACGGCCGGCTCGTCGCCCACGAACGCGTCCTGGACCTGCGCCGGGGCGTGCTGGAGCGCACCTGCGAGTGGACCTCCCCGGCCGGCTCCACGGTCCGGGTGCGCTCCACCCGGCTGGTGTCGCTGACCCAGCGGGCGGTGGCCGCCGTCGCCTACGAGGTGGAGGCCGTCGGCGACCGCAGCCGGGTGGTGATCCAGTCCGAACTGGTCGCCAACGAGAGCCTGCCCGAGCCCGACGGCGATCCGCGCGCGGCCCGCGCCCTGAAGTCACCGCTGGAACAGGAGGACGACTTCGCCTCCGGCAACCGGCTGCGGCTGGTGCACCGCACCCGGCGCAGCGGCCTGAGAGTCGCCGTGGCCGCCGACCACGTCGTCACCGGACCCGAGCGCACCACCACCCGCAGCGAGAGCGGTATCGACGTGGCCCGGCTGACCGTCACCTCCGTGCTGGAGCCCGGACAGACGCTCCGGGTGGAGAAACTGGTCGCGCACGGCTGGTCCGGCGCCCGGTCGCTGCCCGCGATGGCCGACCAGGTCGACGCCGCGCTCGCCGCCGCCGCGCACGACGGCTGGCAGGGCCTGCTCGACGGCCAGCGGGCCTGCCTGGACGACTTCTGGGCCCGCGCCGACGTCGAGGTGGAGGGCGACGAGGAGATCCAGCAGGCCGTCCGGTTCGCGCTGTTCCACGTGCTGCAGGCCGGGGCCCGCGCCGAACAGCGGGCGATACCGGCGAAGGGGCTGACCGGCTCCGGCTACGACGGGCACGCCTTCTGGGACACCGAGATGTTCGTGCTGCCCGTGCTCACCCACACCGCGCCCCAGGCCGTCGCCGAGGCGCTGCGCTGGCGGTACAACACCTTGGACGAGGCCCGCGAACGCGCGGCCCAACTCGGGCTCACCGGAGCCGCGTTCCCCTGGCGGACCATCGCCGGCCCGGAGGGCTCCGCCTACTGGCCGGCCGGCACCGCCGCCTTCCACGTCAACGCCGGCATAGCCGACGCCGCCGTCCGCTACGTCGAGGCCACCGGCGACACCGACTTCGAGAGGGAGACCGGTCTGGAGCTGCTGGTGGAGACCGCCCGGCTGTGGCGGTCGCTCGGCCACCACGACACCCACGGCGTCTTCCACCTCGACGGCGTCACCGGCCCCGACGAGTACAGCGCGGTCGCCGACGACAACACCTACACCAACCTGATGGCCCGGCAGAACCTGCGAGCCGCCGCCGACGCGGCCGAACGCCACCCCGACCGGGCCCGGCAGCTCGGCGTGGACGAGGAGGAGAGCGCGGCCTGGCGGGACGCCGCCGACGCCATGCACATCCCCTACAACGACGAACTCGGCGTCCACGAACAGCACGCCGGCTTCACCCGCTACCAGCGCTGGGACTTCGACGCCACCCGCGCCGACCAGTACCCGCTGCTGCTGCACTTCCCCTACTTCGACCTCTACCGCAAACAGGTCGTCAAACAGGCCGACCTGGTGCTGGCGATGTACACCTGCGGCGACTTCTTCGAGCAGGAGCACGACGAAGAGCAGATCGCCCGGAACTTCGCCTACTACGAGCCGCTGACCGTCCGCGACTCCTCCCTGTCCGCCTGCTGCCAGGCCGTCGTCGCCGCCCGGACCGGCCATCTGGACCTCGCCTACGCCTACACCACCGAGGCCGCGCTGATGGACCTCGCGGACCTGGAGCACAACACCCGGGACGGGCTGCACATCGCCTCGCTCGCCGGCACCTGGATGGCACTGGTCGCCGGGTTCGGCGGCATGCGCCGCGACGGCGACCGGCTGCGGTTCGCGCCCCGCCTGCCCGAACGGCTGCGCCGCCTCGCCTTCCACGTCGCCTTCCGCGGACGCCGGCTGCGCGTGGACATCGGCGCCGACAAGGTGACGTACGCGCTGCTGGACGGCGAGCCGCTGACAATCCGTCACCACGGCGAGGCGCTGACGGTCGCCACCGACGAGCCGGCGGTCCGCCCCGTGCCCCCGGTGGTGCGCCGGCCCACCCCCGCCCAGCCGCGGCACCGGGCGCCGAACACGGGCGTGGCCCGGTGACACGGGGGCGCGCGGTGGCGGATGCGGGCCGTAGCCCGGTGCGGGCGCGTGGGGGTTGTTCGCGCGGTTCCCCGCGTCCCTGAGGCAGGCCGGCCGCGACTCGCCCAAGGGGCGTGGGGAACCGCGCGATCAGCCATGCACATCCCGCACCCGGCATGTGCCCCGCACTCCTACGGAGCGACACCGTAATCGCCGTCGAGCAGCTTCCGCGGCACCCGTTCCTCCTCGGCGCTCAGCCCGGTCACGAAGTGCCGGAGCGCGGCGAACGGGTCCGGCCCCCGGCCCAGGGCCTCGTGCGTGGCCTGGGCCGTCAGCTCCGCCGCGTTCCGGGCCGGCCGGTACGCGCCGCGCCGCCCGCCGATCGACTGCCGGATCTCCGCCGGGGTCAGCGGATGGTCGGTGGCCCAGAGGACGGCGAGTACCTCGCTCTCCAGTTCCCCCGCGCCGCGCCGCCGACTGCCACGCGACCCTGTGCCGGCCATGCCCTCCGCCTTACAGGCCGTAAGGACGTCGGCCGGATGGCCCTGCCCGCCGGGCACGGCCGGGTGATCCCCGACGGTCCGGCCGTGTTCTGCCCGCCCGCCTCCCGGCACTTGAGGGACGGCGGGGGACAGTGGACGCTACGACCCGTGGGGACGTGAGGGGTGGTCATGACCGGCAGCGTGGACGCGACACTCGACGCGGCGAGCCGTGCGCGCTCCGCCCCCGCTCGTACCACCTGGCCCCTCGCGGCCGTCGCCGGGGCCTTCACACTGGCCCAACTCCTCCTCGTACCGCCCGGCATGGGCCTCGGCTGGGACGAGACGGTGTACGTCAGCCAGGTCGGCGACCACGCCCCCGCCGCCTTCTTCAGCGCACCCCGCGCCCGGGGCGTCTCGCTGCTGGTCGCTCCCGTCGCGTCCTGGTCGTCGTCCACCGCGCTGCTGCGGCTCTACCTCGCCCTGCTGTCCGGCCTCGCCCTGTTCGCGGCCCTGCGCGCCTGGCGCGGACTCTTCCCCGCCCGCGTCCTGGCCCTGGCCGGCGGCCTGTTCGCCTCCCTGTGGGTGACCCTCTTCTACGGCCCCCAGGCCATGCCCAACCTCTGGGTCGCCCTCGGCGCGCTGGCCGCCGTCGGCTGCTTCCTGCGCGCCCGCACCGCCCGGACGGCCCTGTGGGGGCTGGCGGCCGGCGCGGCGCTGATGGCGTGGATGCGGCCGGTGGACGCGGTCTGGGCGACCCTGCCGCTGTTCGCCGCGGGCCTGGCCCGCCGTCGGTGGCGGGCCCTGCTCGTCCTGTCGGCCGGGCTCGCCGCCGGTGCCGTCCAGTGGGTGGCCGAGGCGTACACGAGCTACGGCGGCCTGGCCCGCCGGCTGGCCGACGGCTCGGCGATCCAGGGCGGCCTCGGCTGGCACCTCGCCGTCGTGGACCACCTGCGCGCCCTGGGCGGCCGGACGCTGTGCCGGCCGTGCTCCGGGGCCCTGCCGCACCCCCTGCTCACCGTGTGGTGGTTCGCCCTGCCCCTGCTCGCCGCGCTCGCCGTGGCCGTCGCCATCCGCGCCCGGCGCCCGGCGGCCACCCTGCTGCCGCTCGGCTGCGCGGCGACAGCCGCCTTCCCCTATCTGTTCCTGATCGGCTACGCGGCACCCCGTTTCCTGCTGCCCGCCTACGCCCTGCTGGCCGTTCCCCTCGCCGACGTCCTCGCCCGCCCGCTGACCGGCCGGCGCCCGGTGGTCCGGGCGCTGGTGTGCGCCGGACTCGCCGCGCACCTCGCGGCGCAGCTCGCCGTGGCCGTGCGGACGACCGAGAACACCGTCGGCGCGCGCGAGGCCTGGGCCGATACCGTGGCGGCACTGCATCACCGTGGCGTCCGCCCGCCCTGCCTGCTCACCGGTCACGAGGCCATCCCGGTTGCGTACGCCGCCGGCTGCGCCTCGGCCGCGACGGCCGGACCCAACGCCGACACCACCCCGGACGCCATCGCCCGCACCGCCCGGCGGATGCCGGTCGCCGCGCTGGTGCCGGCCGGAGCCGCACCGCCCGGGTACGCCCGCGGCTGGACGTCCGCGGCCGTCGGCACGGTCCGGCTGTACTACGTCGTCCCGGGCGCCGGCTCATGACATCGCCGGCCGGCCTCACCGCCTCGCTCGGCCGCCGGCGCGCCTACTGGCACGCCGGCGGCTGCCTCGTCGTCCTGCTCGGCGCGCTGTACCTGGTCCGCCGGCACTGGCCCGCCGTGGAAAGCGGGGCCGGGCGGCTGGCGGTCGCCGACCACGGCTGGCTGCTGACCGGCGCGGTGGCCGCCATGGGCACCTGGGCCGCCTCCGCGCTCGCCCAGCAGGGCGCCGTCGTGGGGCGGCTGCCCGGACCCCGGCTGCTCGCCGCGCAGTTCGCCGCCTCCGCAGCCAACCACCTGCTGCCCGCGGGGATCGGCGCGGGCGCGGTGAACCTGCGCTTCCTGATGCGCTGCGGACTGCCCGCCGGGCGCGCGGCCGGCGCGCTCGCCGTCAAGGCCGCCACGGGCGCCGCCGTCCGCCTGGCCCTGATCGCGCTGCTCGTCCCGGCCTGCCCCGGGCTGCTGCGCCTGCCCCACCTGTCCCCGGCGGCCCTCGCCGCCGCCGCGGGCCTGGCCGTACTGCTCGTGCTGCTGCTGGTCACACCCTGGCGGTCGCGGTGGAGGCGGGCGCTCGCCGCCGTGCTGGCCGACATCCGCGCGCTGCACGCCCGCCCGGCCCGCGCGGCGGCCCTGTGGGGCGGCTCGCTGGCCTTCGCCGTGCTGCACGCGCTGGTCCTCATCGCCGTCACCCGGGCCGTCGGGCTGCCGCTCGCCCCGCTCCAGGTGGCGCTGTTGTACCTCGCCGCGAGCAGCGCCGCCGCCCTGCTGCCCACCCCCGGCGGGCTCGGCTCGCTGGACGCGGCGCTGGCCCTCGCCCTCAGCGCCGCCGGCACCCCCGGCGCGGGCGCCGCGTCCGCGGTGCTCGGCTACCGGCTGCTGACCGTCTGGCTGCCGCTGCTGCCCGGCCTGCTGGTGCTCGGGGTGCTGGTGCGGCGCAAGGCGCTGTGACGCCCGGGAGTCCCCCGCGCTCCCGACGGGCAGGAGGGCGGACCGAGCGGCACCGCCGGACCAGGGCGGCTTTCCCTGCCCATGGGGAAGCCGTGCCGTGGTCTTTACTGCACACGGGTTGCAGGTACGCGGCGATGACATAAGGGTGGAGCACGCGCAATACGGAGGAACACCTCCCTGACGGCCGTCCCTGAACCGCTCCGCCCCCTCCCCGCTCGGCCCGGGCCCACCGCCCGGACCCGGCACCGCGTCCGTGGCTCCCGACGCGGCAGGAGCGGATCAGGGCCGGCGACGTCGGTGGCCGCCGTGCTCACGGCCGGTGGGATTAAGGCTCCGGCCGGGGGAAACGCGGACCAGGACGGTCCGTGAACCCTCAGGAGGCGACCATGAGCGACCAGCAGTCCGAGCAGACCCCCATGGCGGACGACGCCTACCAGCCGACCGGCGGCAACGAGGAACAGGAGGACGCCGGACCGCTGGACATGCAGGACGCGCTCGGCGAGCGCACCTACGACGACATGCTCGACGAGGGCTACTCCCCGCCCGAGCGTCCCCTGGGCGTCACCAAGCACGGCACCACCGCCGCCGAGCAGCACGAGGGGGAGACCCTCGACGAACGGCTCGGCCAGGAGGTGCCGGACGTCTCCGCGCCGCCCGGCGACGAGATCGGCGACCTGCCCGGCGGCGAGGGCGAACCACTCGACCCCGAGGCCGGCGCCGCCCGAGCGGGCCGCCTGGTCGCCCCCGACGAGGGCATCCACACCGACACCACCAGGGAAGAGGTCGCCCGGGACGTGGGTATCGACGGGGGAGCGGCGGGTGCCGAGGAAGCGGCGGTCCACGTGGTGGAGGAAGAGCCCTGACCCGGGCGGCACGCGATCGTCCGTCGAACGATCGCGTGCGGACGACGGCGGTTCGCCGCGGCGGCCGTGTGCCGGAGCGGCGGTCGGCCCAAACGGCCTCCTGCCGCCTCGGTGGTGCGCCGGAACAGCGCGGGCCGGGCGCTGTCCGCGCCCGGCCCCGCCGGCCCGCTCCTCTCGCGTCGGATCCCCGGACCGCCCTAGGGCAGCAGCTTCTCGATGGCCGCCGGGCCCTCCGACTCCAGCTTGCGACGCGCCCAGTCGAGGGTCTTCGGTGTGACGTCCCGGCCCGCCGCCATCACCAGGTCCTCAGGGCTGACGTCCCCGGCGGGCGCGGAGTGGAGCAGGGCGTCCGGGGTGCAGACGTCGTCCGACGCGCGGGACTCTTCGGGTGTGGATGCCGACATGATGCCTCCTCCTCGGTCCGGATGACCGCATCCGTGCCGGTGCCTCCGAACGGGGCACACTCTCACCATTGCCCGCCCCGGCGCACCCTGCATCCGGAAGACGCCGGGGGCGGGTTGCGGAGCGCGTTCCCGCGCCACGGCAAACCACTCGCCCCTAAGCTGGAAAACATCCCGTAAGCGGGAAAACGCCCCCGCAACGCCCACCGGGAGGCCGCCGATGGCCGCGACGCCGTTCCCCGAGGACGCCCCCAGCCCCCGCTACCTGCCCATCGCCGACCACGGCCTCATCGGCGACCTGCGCAGCGTGGCCCTGGTCGGCACCGACGGCACGATCGACTGGTACTGCTGCCCCTCCTTCGACTCCCCGAGCGTCTTCGCGGCGATCCTCGACGCCGAGCGCGGCGGACGCTACGAGCTGGCCGCCGCCGTCCCCGCGCGCACCAAACAGTTCTACTTCCCCGACACCAACGTGCTGATCACCCGCTTCTTCAGCGAGGAGGGCGTCGGCGAGGTGCAGGACTTCATGCCCATCGGCTGCGATGATGCCCGCGAGGTGAGCCGGCACCGGCTGATCCGGCGCGTGGTGTGCGTCCGCGGCACCGTCCCCTTCCGGGCCCTGATCGCGCCGCGCTTCGACTACGGCGCCGCCCCGCACGTCCTGCGCACCGTGGACGGCATGGTCTTCTTTGAGTCCCCGGCCCTGTCCCTGGCGCTCACCTCGACCGTCGCCGTGGAGACCGACGGCCGGGACGCGCGGGCCGAGTTCAAGCTGACCGAGGGCGAGACCGCGGTGTTCGCCCTCGACCAGCTCGGCCCGTGGGTACCGCCCCGCGCCTGCGCCCACGCCGAGGCCGAACACGAGTTCAACGCCACCGTCGCCTACTGGCGCCGGTGGCTGCACCAGTCCCGCTACCGGGGCCGCTGGCGCGAGATGGTGCACCGCTCGGCCCTCACCCTGAAGCTGCTCACCTACGCCCCCACCGGGGCCATCGTCGCCGCGCCCACCACCAGCCTGCCCGAGCAGCTCGGCGGCGAGCGCAACTGGGACTACCGCTATGTGTGGGTCCGCGACGCCGCCTTCGCCGTCTACGCGCTGCTCAGGCTCGGCTTCAGCGGCGAGGCCGAGGCCTTCATGAAGTTCCTGACCACGCACATCAGCCCCGGCGACGGCGCCGCCTCGGGGCCGTTGCAGATCATGTACGGCATCGACGGCCGCGCCGACCTGCCCGAACGCGAGCTGCCCCATCTGGAGGGACACCTCGGCTCCGCGCCGGTCCGGGTCGGCAACGCCGCCGCCGGCCAGCTCCAGCTGGACATCTACGGCGCCCTGATCGACTCGGTCTACCTCTACGACAAGTGGGCGCAGCCCATCTCCAGCGGGCAGTGGGACGACCTGTGCCATCTGGTCGACTGGCTGTGCGACCACTGGGACCAGCCCGACGAGGGCGTCTGGGAGACCCGGGGCGGACGCAAGAACTTCCTGTACTCGCGGCTGATGTGCTGGGTCGCCATCGAGCGGGCCATCCGGCTGGCCAACCACCGCGGGCTGCCCGCCGACCACCGCCGCTGGCGCCAGGCCCGGGACGCCGTCTACCGGCGGATCATGGACCGCGGTTGGTCGCAGCGCCGGGGCGCGTTCGTCCAGTACGAGGGAGCCGACGTCCTCGACGCCTCCGTGCTGATGATGCCCCTCGCCAAGTTCATCGCCCCCACCGACCCCAAGTGGCTGTCCACCCTGGACGCCCTCACCGAGGACCTCGTCTCCGACTCCCTCGTCTACCGCTACGACCCGAAGGTCAGCCCCGACGGCCTCCGCGGCGACGAAGGCACCTTCTCCATCTGCTCCTTCTGGTACGTCGAGGCGCTGGTGCGGGCCGGCCGGCTCGACGAGGCGCGGCTGGCCTTCGAGAAGATGCTCACCTACGCCAACCACCTCGGCCTGTACGCCGAGGAGATCGGCCGCACCGGCGAGCAACAGGGCAATTTCCCGCAGGCGTTCACCCATCTGTCCCTGATCAGCGCCGCGTTCAACCTGGACCGCGCCCTCGGCTGAGCCCGCGAGCGACGAGGAGCGGCAACCGCCCGATCGGCCGGTGTGTCCGCAGGTCGCACGGGTACCCGGGGTCTCCCACAGCGGAATCGACCCAAGTCTCGACAGAAGGAGGAGACCCGGGATGACCAGCACCAGCGAGACCGGCGACGTCACCGGCACCCGCGACAAGGACTACAACCTCATCTGGTACGTCGAGGCGTGCCTGAGCAACGCCCTGCGGCTGGAGCAGTACATCCAGGACGCCGAGCGGGACGGGGACAACGAGGTCGTGGAACTGTTCCGCAAGGCCCAGTCCGACAGCCGCAAGGGCGCGGAACTGGGCAAGCAACTGCTCCGCTCCCGCCTCAACGGCGGCTGACCGCCGCTCACGCTCAGGCGAACCGGGAACCCGGGACGGGCCCGGCGGACCGTACGCGCGCGGTCACCGCGCGGCCAGGTGCCGACCACGGCCATGGCGAACGCGGTGCACCCGGTGCCGTCGTCCGCCGGGCCGTCGTCGTCCCCGTCGGCCCGCCCGCTCGGCGTCGGCGGCCCGTACCCGTCGCGGGGCCCCGGGCACACCCCCCGGTGTCCAGGGCTTCCCGGGCGGCGAGCGCAGATCGTCACCCCTCGCCCGCGGCGCCTCAAGGGGACTCCGCGGCCCCCGCGCTCACGGCAGCGGCTGTTCCGCCCAGATGACCTTGCCGTGGGGGGTGTAGCGGGTGCCCCAGCGTTCGGCGAGCTGGGCCACCAGGAACAGGCCCCGGCCGCCCTCGTCGGTGCTCGCCGCGTACCGCAGGTGCGGCGAGGTCGTGCTGCGGTCGGAGACCTCGCAGATCAGGGCGCGGTCACGCAGCAGCCGTACCGCGATCGGGCCGCGCCCGTAGCGGATGGCGTTGGTGACCAGCTCGCTCAGGATCAGCTCTGTGGTGAACGCCAGCTCCTCCAGCCCCCAGTCGGCCAGCCGACGGGTCACCGAGGACCGTACGTGGGACACCGCCGCCGGATCGGTCGGCACCTGCCACTGCGCGACCCGGTCGCCGCCGAGCACCCGGGTGCGGGCCACGATCAGCGCCACGTCGTCGCTCGGCCGGGCCGGCAGCCGGTCCAGCACCGCCCGGCACGTCTCCTCCGGCGAGGCACCCGGCGTCCGCCGCAGGGCGTCGCCCAGCAGGCCGAGCCCCTCGTCGATGTCCCGCTCCCGGTCCTCCACCAGACCATCGGTGTATAGCACCAGCCGGCTGCCCTCCGCCAGCTCCAGCTCCTCCGTCTCGAACGGCAGCCCGCCCAGGCCCAGCGGGGGGCCCGCGGGCACGTCCGGGAACTCCACCGTGCCGTCCGGGTGCACCAGCGCGGGCGGCGGATGGCCGGCCCGGGCCACGGTGCACCGCCGGGACACCGGGTCGTAGATGGCGTACAGGCAGGTCGCGCCCGTCACCACGGCCCCGCCCGCCACCGCCGTCTCGTCCTGGTCGAGCCGCCCCACCAGTTCGTCCAACAGACCGAGCAGCTCGTCCGGCGGCAGGTCGAGCGCCGAGAAGTTGTGCACGGCCGTCCGCAGCCGCCCCATCGTCGCCGCCGCGTGCAGCCCGTGCCCCACCACGTCCCCGACGACGAGCGCCACCCGGGCCCCCGACAGCGGCAGCACGTCGAACCAGTCGCCGCCGACCCCCGCCTGGGCCGGCAGATAGCGGTAGGCGATCTCCAGGGCTCCCTGCTCGGGCAGGGAACGCGGCAGCAGACTGCGCTGGAGGGTGACGGCCATGCTGTGCTCGCGGGTGTACCGGCGGGCGTTGTCGATGGAGACCGCCGCCCGCGCCACCAGCTCCTCCGCCAGGGACACCTCCTCGGCGTCGAACGGCTGCGGCTTCTCCGCCCGCCAGAAGTTCGCCAGGCCCAGCACCAGGCTGCCCGCCCGCAGCGGCACGGTGATCAGCGAGTGGATGCCGTAGTCCAGCACCTGGTCGGTGCGCTCCAGATCCTGCGCCCGCCAGCCGGGCGCCTCGCGCAGCCGCTCCACCACGACCGACTGCCCCGTGGTCAGCGCCCGGGCCTGCGGCGAGGTGGGCACGAACCGGATCCGCTCACCGAGCGGATACAGCGGGGAGTCCTCCCGCACCCCCGCGCAGGCCGTGCGGCGCAGCGCCGTGCCCGGCCGGGGCTCCTCCCCGTTCAGCACCGGGTCGAACAGGTCCACGGTGGCGAAGTCCGCGAACCGGGGCACCGCCAAAGAGGCCAGCTCCTCGGCGGTCCGGGCCACGTCCAGGCTGGTGCCGATGGTCACCCCGGCGTCGTAGAGCATGTTCAGCCGCTCCCGGGCCACCTCGGCCCGGCCCGACAGGGCGCGCAGCTCGGTGGAGTCGCGCAGGGTGGTGACGCTGCCGGCCGGGCCGCCGCGCAGATCGGTGGGCCGCTGGTTGATCGCCAGCAGCCGGTCCTTGACCAGGTGCACCTCGTCCGTGGCGATCCGCCCCGAGGCCAGCAGGTCCGCCGTCTCGTCGTCCAGACCCAGCTGGAGCACATGCCGCCGCTCGGCGTCCGCGGGCAGGTCCAGCAGCCGGTGGGCCTCGTCGTTGGCGAGCAGCAGCCGGCCGTCGCCGCCCACGATCAGGACACCCTCGCGGACGGCGTGCAGCACCGCGTCGTGGTGCTCGTACATCCGGGTCATCTCGTACGGCCCCAGGCCGTGCGTCTGGCGCAGCAGCCGCCTGCTGACCAGGGCCGTGCCCGCGGTGGCCAGCGCCAGCGCGGCGGCCGCCGCCGCGAGCAGCAGCGGCAGCTGCCGGTCGGCGGTACCGCCCACGTGCGCGGTGGTGATCCCGGCGGACACCAGCCCCACCACCTTGCCCGCCGGGTCCCGCACCGGCACCACGACCTGCACCAGCGGGCCGATGGTGCCGGTGATGTGCTCGGTGACCGTCCGGCCGGCCAGGGCCGGGGCGATCGTGCCGACGAACCTCTTGCCGATGCGGTCGGGCTTGGGGTGGGTGTAGCGGACGCCCTCGGTGTTCATCACCACGACGAAGTCCACGCCGGTCGCCTTGCGGACGGCCTCCGCGCGCGGCTGCAGCACGGCCGTGGGATCGGCGGAGCGCAGGGCCTCCCGCGTGCCCGGCGCGTTGGCGAAGGTCTGCGCCACGGCCAGGGAGCGGTTGCCGGCCTCCACGTCGGTGTCGTGCCGGACCTGGAGCACCTGGGCCACCACGGCCGCGACGACCAGCAGCAGCACGATCACCACTTGCAGGAGGAACACCTGGCCGGCCACGCTGCGCCCGGTCGCGGCCGACCGGAGCACCCCGGACCGGTCGCCGCCCGACGCGCGTGCCCGGCGCGGTGGGCGGTGCGGTGCGCGCGGGTGCCCGAACGCTCGGGGCGGCCGGGGAGCGGACCGGCCGGGCAGTCGCACCATGTGCCCATGTCTACACTGCCCGGCGCCGTGAGGCGAGAGCGTCACCCGAGGCGCCGACGGCCGACCGGAGGGCCCCCGACCGGCAGCGGAAGCGGCCCCGCGCCGCCCGGGCCCGCGGATCCACCCCGAGGAGGCGGGGGACGCACCCGGGCGGCCCGGCCGTGCGTTCCCCGGTCCGCCAGGGGTCGGTGGCCGGCGGCCGGCGGAGGTCAGAGCTCGGGCGTCCGGCGCGGCAGCGGCATACTGCGCAGGGCGAGCAGCAGGACGCCGATGTCGTCCAGGTACACCGGGTCGGGCAGCAGGTCGGTGGGCAGCAGCAGATAGGCGACCGCGCCCCAGAACACCCACCGCGGGCCCGTCGGCAGCCCCGCCCGCCGCAGCGTGCGCCGGGCCCGCACCAGCCGCACCAGCAGGGCTACGGCGGCGGCGAGCAGCACCGCCGCCACGCAGGCCGCGATCAGCAGCAGGGTGGTGGTCGTGTCCATCGGGGCTCCTTGTCCGGGCCGTAGGGGAGGATCAGGACGGTTTCTCGTCCACCGGCGCCGGTGTGCCGGCCGGTGCGCCGGCGCCGTCGGCCGCGCCGGACGGGGCGTCCTGGGCGGGTTCCGGCTCCTGCCGTCCCCACACGGGCAGTTTGAGCCGTTCGAACGTCCGCGTCAGCTGCTGCAGCGCACCCGGTGTCCGGGGGCCGGGCCGCTGCTGGGGCAGGGCGGCCGGGGGCACGTCCCGGTAGGCGGCCAGGGCCTCCAGTGCCTGCTCGGCGGCCTGCTTGTAAAGGTCCCGGGACTTCGTCATGGCCTCCAGCGCGTCGGCGTACATCGCGACCAGCCGCCGCTCGCGCTCCAACCGCTCCTGGAGGGTCATCAGGGTCCAGTTCTCGCGCAGATCCGTCAGCGCGTCGGCGGCGTCCGGGGACAGGGGCCGGGGCAGGGCGACGAAGTGCCGTAGCGCCGCGACGAGTTCGGCCGGCTCCGAGCCGTCCAGGAAGACGTTGCGCACGCTGTGCTCCCGGCGGTCGTAATCCCGCGGCGCGGGGTCCGGTGGCAGCAGGACCGCGCCGCCGCGCGGCACCTCCACGCCCAGGTCCTTCAGCGCCCAGTTGACCCCGCGCAGCTGCTGCGGCGCGGCCCGGTGCTCGATCACGCGGTGCCGCAGACCGGGCGGGAACAGCCCCGCGAGCGGCAGCCGGCCCCGCTCGTCCGGCGTCATCGCCTCGTGTACGACGACATGGACACACCACGCCTCCCGGGCCGCGTCCCGTAGCCGGCGCCGCATCTCCTTGTCGTCCTCGGGGAGCGGGTTGACGTGCCGGAAGCGCAGACCGGCGACCGTGGGGTGATGGTCCCAGGAGCCGTCGTCGTCGCCGGAACCGTCGTCGTCACCGGAGCCGCCGTCGGGCCAGAACAGGGTCGCGGGCGAGGGCCAGGCGTCGTCCCACGGCCGCTCCGCCTCCGCGACCAGCCGCCACTCGTGCCCCTGCGGCCGGTCCCGCCGCGGTGCGAGGGTCAGCCGGGCCCGCACGGTCACCGTGCCGCCGGCCCGCCAGCGGGCCTCGAAGACCCGTCGGCCGGGATCCCCGGCCGCGGGCGGCTCGGCGAAGTCGTCGATGTCCCCGCTCTCCTTGTGCCGGCGCAGGGTGCGCCGGACGACGTCCTCGGGGGCGGGGCCGGTGTGGCGGCCCCGCACCGCCCAGAGTGTCGGCGGGACGGTGGCGTGGTCGGTGGCGGAGTTCGACATGAGCCAATCTGCTGATGGGGGCGGGTGCGCCTCCCAGTATCACCGCTCGGCGGCGTGACCCGGGCGTGGGGGCCGAACCCCGCGCGTCGGCCGGGGGCACGCCCGGCGCACCGGCAGGCGACCGTACGCCCGGATCCGGTACGGCGTACGCCCGGTGCCGGCCGGGCACGGCCGGCGCGAACCGTACGCCTCCCGGGGCCGCGCTCGCCCTGACGGCGGTGGGTCTGCTCGTCCTCGCGGCCGGGATCGCCGCCCTGTGTCCCCGGCTGGACGTGCCTGCCCGGAGCCGGTGTGGTGCGTGGCGGCGGCCTCGGCCGGACGGCGACCCTGGTGCCTGCCGCCCGCGCCCTGGCCGTGACCGCGGGCCGCGCGACCTCGTCCGCCGCTGACCGGCCGCCCAGATCCGCTACCCGGGTCCGCCGCGCGGGGCCGCTACCCCGGTCCACTACCCCGGTCTGCCGCCCCGGGTCTGCCGCCCGGGCCGTCCGGCATCGCACGCGGCCCGGGCCGGTCCGCCGTCTTCTCGGTGCGGCCGGGGCCTTACGCCCCGCTCTCCCGCAGCATGTCCTCGCGCTCGACGATCTTCACCCGCTCGCGGCCCTGCGGCTCGCCGAGCGCGCGCTCGGCGGCGTCCAGCTTGTACCAGCCCTCCCAGGTGGTGAAGCGGACATTCCGCTCGGCGAGGAAGGCGTCCACGGCCTCCGGCTCGGGCGCGGACGGGGTGTGCAGCCGGCCGTTCGCGTAGTCGTCCAGCAGGTTGGCCACGGTCTCGTTGGCGTCACCCTTGGTGTGGCCGATGAGACCGACCGGGCCGCGCCGGATCCAGCCGGTGACGTAGGTGGACTGAAGGTGGGTGCCGCCGTCCTCGACGACCCGGCCGCCCTCGTCCGGCACGGTCCCGGAGTCGTCGTCCCAGGGCAGCTTGGGCAGCTTCTCGGAGAGATAGCCGACCGCACGGTAGACGGCCGTGACGTCCCAGTCCTTGAAGACGCCGGTGCCCTTGACGTTGCCGGTGCCGTCCAGGGCGGTGCGCTCGGTGCGCAGACCGACGACCTTGCCGTCCTCGCCCAGGATCTCCGCCGGGGACTCGAAGAAGTGCAGGTAGAGCTTGTGCGGACGGTTGCCGGTGTCCCGGATCGCCCAGTTCTCCAGCGTCTTGGCGACCATGTCGGCCTGCTTGTTGCCGCGCCGGGTCTCGATCGAGCCCTCGTCGTAGTCGATGTCCTCGGGGTCGACGATGACCTCGATGTTCGGGGAGTGGTCCAGCTCGCGCAGCTCCATCGGGCTGAACTTCGCCTGGGCCGGGCCCCGGCGGCCGAAGACGTGGATCTCCACGGCCTTGTTGGCCTTCAGACCGTCGTAGACGTTCGGCGGGATCTCGGTCGGCAGCAGCTCGTCGGCGGTCTTGGCCAGGATGCGGGCCACGTCCAGGGCCACGTTGCCGACACCGAGCACGGCGACCTTCTCCGCCTCCAGCGGCCAGGTGCGCGGCACGTCCGGGTGGCCGTCGTACCAGGACACGAAGTCGGCGGCGCCGTAGGAGCCGTCCAGGTCGATGCCGGGTATGGGCAGCGCCCGGTCGGCCATCGCGCCGGTGGAGAAGATCACCGCGTCGTAGAAGGCGCGGAGGTCGTCCAGGTTGAGGTCCGCCGGGTAGTCGACGTTGCCGAAGAGACGGATCTGCGGCTTGTCGAGTACCTGGTGCAGGGCGGTGATGATGCCCTTGATGCGCGGGTGGTCGGGCGCGACGCCGTACCGGATCAGGCCGAACGGGGCGGGCATCCGCTCGAAGAGGTCGATGGACACGCCGGGGTCGGCGGCCACCTCGGACTTGAGCAGGGCGTCGGCGGCGTAGATCCCGGCGGGGCCGGCTCCGACGATGGCTACCCGCAGGGGGCGCGGCATGATCAGGTTCCCTTCGAGCGTGAATGGGCGACTTGATCAGGAAGCCTAAACTAAGGCAGACCTTACCTGGTACGGGGGTCCGCCCTATGACCTCATAAGTCGACCTTATGACTCATCCAGGGGTGCCTTATGTGTGCCCGTGTCCGCCCGGACTCGGCGCACATCTTGTGGGAGCGCTCCCAAAAGATCACTATGGGGCCATGTCCTTCCCCGACCCGGCCCCCCTGATCCGGCCCTACCGCCCCGCCGACCGAGACGCCGTCGCCGACGTCTGTGCCCGCACCGCGCACCTCGGCGGCGACTCCCGGGCGCTCTACCCCGACCCGGACCTCATGCCGTCCCTCTTCGCCGATCCGTACTGCCACTTCGACCCGGACCTCGCCTTCGTCCTGGACGACGGCACGGGCCGGGTCGTGGGCTACATCCTCGGCACCGCGGACACCGAGCGCTTCGTCGCGGACTTCCGGCGCGTCTGGATACCCCGGCTGGCCGGCCGCTACCCCGAGCCCGCCGGGCCGCCGCGCACGCCCACCGAGGAGATGATCCGGCTGCTGCACCATCCGGAGCGGATGCTGCTGCCGGAACTCGCCGCCTACCCCGCCCACCTGCACATCGACCTGCTGCCGCGCTGGCAGGGGCGAGGGCACGGCCGCCGGTTGCTGCACACCTTCCTGGACGCCCTGTACGGACACGGCGTCCAGGCGGTCCACCTGGGCATGGTCACCGCCAACACCGCCGCCCGCGCGTTCTACGACCGGGTCGGTTTCCACCCGATCCCGGTACCGGACCCCGGCCCCCTCACCTACCTGGGCCGGACCACGGCCAGGGACTGAGGAAGGGCCCGGCGGCGGTCCTCAGGAGAGCGTGAGCGTCCGCTTGGCGAGGTCGTACGCGGGCAGCATCTCCTCGTGCTCCCGTGTGTCCAGGCCGCCGAGGTGCAGGACGACCGGGCCGTCGGGCGTGCCGACCGCGAAGGCGCTCTCCTCCTTGGTCTCCTCCAGGAGCTTGTTCGTCTTCAGGTACTCCACCTCCACGGCGGCGACACCGCCGCCGGTCTTGAAGGAGTGGTACTCGGCCTTGTCGACGTCCTTCTCGGCGGCGACGAACGCGCGCAGCACCCCGCCCGCGTCGGCGTCGCCGGGCCTGCCCTTCCACACGCGCAAAAAGCCGATGTTCCCCGACGGCTTGGCGTCGATCTCGCAGGCCGCGGTGACCGGCCCCTGCCGGAGCAGCGCCTCGGCCAGTTCCCCGGCCAGGTCGCCGTCCTCGCCGTTCCCGCCGTCCTCGCCCTCCGAGACCTGGGACAACTCCTTGTCGGCGTCGATGGACTTGGGCTTCCAGTCCTTCGCGATGCCGAAGCTGACGGGCAGTTCACAGGCCGAACCGGCCGGGCCCACAGTGCCGCCGCGGTCCGCCGCCGCGGCCTTCTTCCCGTTGTCCCCGGCCGCCCCCTCGGCTCCCGCCGACGCGCTCGCGGACGTCTTCCCGTCGTCGTCCGCCGCCTCGGCGCAACCGCCGAGCAGCACCGCGAGCGCCGCCGCGACGGCCGCGCGACCGCCGACTTTCCCCACCCTGACCTGCACTGTCGTCTCCTGTTCGATGCGGAGCCGCAACTCTAGCCGAGGGCACCGACAACGCCGGACGGAACGCGGCTCACCGGTCCGCCGGCGGCTGGGCCGGGCGCCGGGCGTGCACGAACAGCTGCGGTTCGGGCGTGGCCTCGGGAAGACGGGGGGTGAACCGGGAGTGCTGCTCGGCCAGCACCGTCAGGCCGGCGCCGGTCACCAGGCCGGTGAAGGCCTCCGCGCCGAAACTGGTCAGCCGTATGGGCTGTCCCATGAAGACGCCCTGGACGTCCTCCACGTCGAGGGGGACGGTGGCCAGCGCGACGAGGCCGCCGGGCCGTACCGCCCGCGCCAGCTTCGCCACGACGGCCGCCTGTTCCGCGCGTGACATCTGGAGCAGCGAGAAGTACGCGCACACCGCGTCGAACGAGGCCTCCGCGAGCGACGCCCGACGGATGTCGGCGAGCCGGAACTCCGCCCCGGGCACCTGCCGGGCGGCCAGGTCCACCATGACCGGCGAGACATCGATGCCCAGCACCCGGTGCCCGGCCCCGGCCAGCGTCTGCGCGGTCGGCCGTCCCGTTCCGCTGCCCACGTCCAGCACCCTGCTGCCCGGCGTCAACCGCTCCAGCAGCCAGTCCAGCGACGCCCGGCGCGCCGTGGAATCGGCGAACGCCCGCTCGTAGTCCAGGCCCAGCGCGTCGAACACCACGGCGGCCGGCGTCCGGTGGTTCTCCTCGGCCATGACGACTCACGACTCCTCTCGCCACCCCGGCGGCGCGTCCCTCGCGCCGCCCGGCGCCGCCCGCCGTTTGCGCCCGCGGCGACCGCACGGCAGGGTGCCGGGTGTGCCTACCCTGCTGATCGTCCATCACACCCCGTCGCCGAACTGCCGGGCGCTGTTCGAAGCCGTCGTGTCGGGCGCCACCACACCGGAGATCGAGGGCGTCCGCGTCGTACACCGGGCGGCCCTGTCGGCCACCGCCTCCGATGTGCTGGCAGCCGACGGATACCTGCTCGGCACGCCCGCCAACCTCGGCTACATGTCCGGCGCGCTCAAGCATTTCTTCGACCAGGTGTACTACCCCTGCCTGGACGAGACCAGGGGCCGCCCCTTCGGCTACTACGTCCACGGGGGCAACGACGTCACCGGTGCCGTGCGCGCCGTCGAGACCGTCACCACGGGTCTGGGCTGGCGCCGGGCGGCCGACCCGGTGACCGTCACCGGCGAGCCGGGCAGGGCCGACACCGAGGCGTGCTGGGAACTGGGCGCCACGGTCGCGGCGGGACTGATGCCCGGCGACTGAGCGAGGGCCCGGCACCGTCGGCCGGCGGCCCGGGGCACCGGCTCCCCTCACGCGGCCACTGGAGTGATCTTCATGCGATTGCGTCCGGTGACCGGCGTGGACCGAAACCCACCCCAGACCGCTCTGTTAATCCTATTTATGTGTTTATTGGTGCACTGGTCGGGTGCGGACGGGCCGTCGGGACACGCCTCCCCGCGGTGCTGCCCCTGCTCATGGCCGTGTCGGCCGGAGCGGTGGACCGCGCCGTAGCCGACGGCGCGGGCACCCACGGGCTCGCCCTGGAGGTCACCGTCAACACCAGGCCCGGCACCGGCGCGACCCGGCCCGGCATCCGCGTCGGACGCCCGCTGGTGAAGACGTACCGCCTGATCAACCGGACCGGGGCCGACCTCTACGACGTCCGGGTGAGCGACCCGGGCCTGCCCGGCGCCGTCATCCGCTGCCCCGGCGGCGGCGACCACCTGCGCATGCTCCGCGGCCTCGACTCGGCGACGTGCACCGCGTGGTCCACCGCGCGCGAGGGCACCTGGATCGCGGACGTCACGGCCGTCGGCCGCGTCCCCTCCCTCGGCTACGAGTCCCGGGCGTCGGCCCGCTCCGGATACACGGGCGTCGGCGGCCGGCTGTCGCTGACCGAGACCGTGACGACCGGCGGCGAAGTCACCGACGGCGTCCTTCTCCTCGGCCGGGCCACCGTCTTCTACGACGTGACCAACACCGGCAACCGTACGGTGTACGACCTGCGGTTCACCGACCCCGTCCTCCAGCCCTCCGCCATCGTCTGCGCGACGGGTGACGACACTCTCCCGAGTCTGGACCCGGGCGTCACGGCGCGGTGCGTGGCGACCGTCGAGCGGTTCCCGGGGGAGTACCTCAGCGAGGGACACGTCAAGGGCACCGACAAGCTCACCACGCTCCGGCCCGACGGCTGCCCGGAGCGGCCACCGAAGCTCAAGGCCTGGGCACCCGGCGGGTTCACGCTGTACCCACCCCCACCCCCACCCCCACCCCCACCCCCGCCCCC
>NZ_BAAASM010000021.1:0-114358 GCF_039532885.1 Streptomyces nogalater
AGTTCGGTGGCGACAGTGTCACCGAGACCCGCCGCAACGTCCGCTCCTACCTCGACCACCTGGCGATCAGGTGAGCGCCATGCCGGCGATCGTCCTGGTCGGCCCGATGGGCGTGGGCAAGTCCACGGTGGGCCGGCTGCTGGCCGAGTACCTCGGCGTGGGCTATCGGGACACCGACGACGACATCGTGGCCGCCCAGGGCCGCACCATCGCCGAGATCTTCGTGGACGAGGGCGAGCCCGCCTTCCGCGCGCTGGAGAAGACGGCCGTGCGGACGGCCCTCGCCGAGCACGACGGCGTCGTGGCGCTGGGCGGCGGCGCCGTCCTGGACGAGGAGACACGGGCGCTGCTGGCCGGGCACCGGGTGGTCTACCTGTCGATGGAGGTCGAGGAGGCCGTCAAGCGCACCGGCCTGAACGTGGCCCGCCCGCTGCTCGCGGTCAACCCGCGCAAGCAGTGGCGCGAGCTGATGGAAGCCCGCCGGCACCTGTACGAACAGGTCGCGGTCGCGGTGGTGGCGACGGACGGCCGTACCCCCGAAGAGGTCACGCAGAGCGTGCTGGACGCACTGGAGTTGAAGCAGCGATGAGCGAGGCAGTCACCCGGATCCAGGTCGGGGCCACGGCGGGCACGGACGCCTACGAGGTGCTGGTCGGCCGGCAACTGCTGGGCGAGCTGGCCGGACTGATCGGCGAGCGGGCCAAGCGGGTCGCGGTGATCCACCCGGAGGCGCTCGGCGAGACCGGTGAGGCGCTGCGGGCCGATCTGGCCGGGCAGGGGTACGAGGCCGTCGCCATCCAGGTGCCCAACGCGGAGGAGGCCAAGACCGCCGAGGTCGCCGCCTACTGCTGGAAGGCGCTGGGCCAGTGCGGCTTCACCCGCACGGACGTCATCGTCGGCGTCGGCGGCGGCTCCACCACGGACCTGGCCGGATTCGTCGCGGCGACCTGGCTGCGCGGGGTGCGCTGGGTGGCGATCCCGACCACGGTGCTCGCCATGGTGGACGCGGCGGTCGGCGGCAAGACCGGGATCAACACGGCCGAGGGCAAGAACCTCGTCGGTGCCTTCCACCCGCCCGCCGGGGTGCTGTGCGACCTGGCCGCGCTGGACTCGCTGCCGGTCCACGACTACGTCTCGGGTCTGGCCGAGGTCATCAAGGCGGGATTCATCGCCGACCCGGTGATCCTGGACCTGATCGAGGCCGACCCCGAGGCCGCCCGCACCCCGGCCGGTCCGCACACCGCGGAGCTGATCGAGCGGTCGATCCGGGTCAAGGCCGAGGTGGTCTCCGCCGACCTGAAGGAGTCCGGCCTGCGGGAGATTCTCAACTACGGCCACACCCTGGGCCACGCCATCGAGAAGAACGAGCGGTACAAGTGGCGGCACGGTGCCGCGGTCTCCGTCGGCATGCACTTCGCCGCCGAACTGGGCCGCCTGGCGGGCCGCCTGGACGACGCGACGGCCGACCGCCACCGCGCCATCCTGGAAGCCGTCGGCCTGCCGCTGCACTACCGCTACGACCAGTGGCCCAAGCTGCTGGAGACGATGAAGGTCGACAAGAAGTCCCGCGGCGACCTGCTCCGCTTCATCGTCCTGGACGGACTGGCCAGGCCCACCGTCCTGGAAGGCCCCGACCCGGCCGTCCTCCTCGCCGCGTACGGCGAGGTCGGGCAGTAGGTCCCGGACTGTTCCCTCCGTCCGATTCCCTTCCCCGAACGGGCACTTCGGACCGCCCCCGGCCGTTTCACCGAACGACGGCCGGGGACGGTACCGTTCGGTAGGCAGTGGGGGCGTGCCCCCGCCGCCGCCAGCACAGTGCCTGTACGAGACGAAAGTGGCAACGGATGCAGCACGCAGTGGGTTCTCCGCTGCCGCCGCCCCACCAGCCGGGGCAGGGGCCGCACGCCGGCTGGGCGCCGGCTCCCCATCAGCCGGCTCCCCACCAGCCGGCCTCGTATCAGTCGGCCTCCCATCCCCAGGGCCCGCACCCGGGAGCCCCCCGGCGGCCCGCGCCCGTACCCCCGCCGCCCCCGGGCTTCCCGGCCACCCCGCCGGGCCCCGTCCCGCCGGCCCCGCAGCAGCCCCCGGCTTCCCACCAGCCCCCCGTGCCGCCGCCGTCCACGGCCCCGCGGCAGCCCCCCGCGCCCTCCGGCCCGCCGCCCGCGCACCACGTACCGGCCCCGTCGTCCCACGACGCCACCGGGCATGTGCCGCTGCCGCCCGGCGGCCCGGCCGGCGCGCCCGCGGTGCCGCCCGCCACCGCCCCGGCCCCCGACCCGGCGGGCGCCACCCTCGCCGTACTCCTCATCGGCCCGGCCGGTGCGGGCAAGACCAGCGTCGCCAGGTACTGGGCGGACCACCGGCGCGTCCCCACCGCCCACATCAGCCTGGACGACGTGCGCGAATGGGTCCGCTCCGGTTTCGCCGACCCCCAGTCCGGCTGGAACGAGAACTCGGAGGCCCAGTACCGCCTGGCCCGTCGCACCTGCGGCTTCGCCGCCCGGAACTTCCTGGCCAACGGCATCTCCTGCATCCTGGACGACGCCGTCTTCCCGGACCGCCCGGTCGTGGGCCTCGGCGGCTGGAAGCGGCACGTGGGCCCCGGCCTGCTCCCGGTCGTCCTGCTCCCGGGCCTGGACATCGTCCTGGAGCGCAACGCGGAACGCACCGGCAACCGTCGCCTCACCGACGAGGAGGTGGCCCGCATCCACGGCCGCATGGCCGGCTGGTACGGCTCGGGCCTGCCGATCATCGACAACTCCCAGCTGGACATCCCCGGAACGGCGAGGGTCCTGGACGAGGTGCTGGCGAGAGCGATAGCGAGCCCGCCGAACTGGTAGGCGGGCACCCTCCCACCCCACTCGGCCCCTCCCAATCGGCACAACCCGGACAAAACTCCTACGCTCATCTCATGTCAGAGGTGTACGCGAACCGCCGATCCCGGCTGAGGGACCACGTCAACGCGGCGGGCACCGCGGCAGCGCTCGTCACCCGCCCGGCCAACGTCCGCTATCTCGCCGCAGCGGCCCCGCGGGGTGCCGTCCTGCTGCTCGGCGGGAGCGAGGACCTCCTGGTGTGCGCCGGCCCGCCGGGCGACCGCCCCTGTGAAGGCAGACCGGACGAGAGCGTGCGCCTGCACGTCCTGCCGGCGAACGGCGGCGACACCGCCGTGGCCGCGGCCGGCCTGGCCCTGGCCCGGGGCGCCGACTCCCTGGCGATCGAGGAACACCACCTCACGGTGGCCCGCCACCGCGCCCTCGCCGCCGTCGCCCCCGGACTCCGCCTGACCGACCTCGGCGGAGCCGTGGAACAGCTCAGGGTGGTCAAGGACGAGGAGGAGATCTCCTGCCTGCGCATCGGCGCCGAGATCGCCGACCAGGCCCTCGGCGAGCTGCTGGAGTCCATCCTGGTCGGCCGCACCGAACGGCACCTCGCGCTGGAGCTGGAGCGGCGGCTGGTCGACCACGGCGCCGACGGCCCGGCCTTCCCCACCTCCGTGGCCACCGGGCCGCACGCCGGCCGCCGCAGCCACCGCCCCACCGACCGGCGCGTGGAGGAGGGCGACTTCCTCTCCGTCTGCCTCGGGGCCACCTACCGCGGCTATCGCTGCGAAATCGGCCGTACCTTCGTCATCGGCACCTCGCCCGCGGACTGGCAGATCGAGCTGTACGACCTCGTCTTCGCCGCCCAGCGCGCCGGACGGGAGTTCCTCGCGCCCGGAGCGGCCTGCCGTGACGTCGACCGCGCGGCACGCCAGGTACTGGACTCGGCGGGCTATGCGGAAGCCCTGCCACCGCTGACCGGGCACGGTGTCGGACTCGAAATCGAGGAGGACCCTCAGTTGGCGCCCTCGGCCATGGGTAAACTGGACGCTTGCGTGCCGGTCACCGTCGAACCGGGGGTCCACCTCCCGGGCCGGGGCGGTGTCCGGATCGATGACACGCTCGTCGTGCGCCCCGAGGCGGACGGCGGACCCGAGCTACTCACCATCACGACCAAGGAGCTGCTCGCGCTGTAGCGCGTGACCCCGGGGTCGTACGTCAGTCCAGGAGATTCCGCAACCGTGGCTTCCACGAACGACCTCAAGAACGGCCTGGTGCTCAAGCTCGAAGGCGGCCAGCTCTGGTCCGTCGTCGAGTTCCAGCACGTCAAGCCCGGCAAGGGCCCGGCCTTCGTGCGCACCAAGCTCAAGAACGTGCTGTCCGGCAAGGTGGTCGACAAGACCTTCAACGCCGGCGTCAAGGTCGAGACGGCCACTGTCGACAAGCGCGACATGCAGTTCTCGTACATGGACGGCGACTACTTCGTCTTCATGGACATGGAGACCTATGACCAGCTGATGATCGACCGCAAGGTCGTCGGCGACGCCGCCAACTTCCTCATCGAGGGCTTCGAGGCCACCGTCGCCCAGCACGAGGGCGAGGTGCTCTTCGTGGAGCTGCCGGCCGCCGTCGAGCTGACCGTCGCCGAGACCGAGCCGGGCGTCCAGGGCGACCGCTCCACCGGTGGCACCAAGCCCGCCACCCTGGAGACCGGTCACCAGATCCAGGTCCCGCTCTTCATCACCACCGGTGAGAAGATCAAGGTCGACACCCGTACCAGCGACTACCTCGGCCGGGTGAACAGCTAACCGTGGCTGCCCGCAACACGGCCCGCAAGCGCGCCTTCCAGATCCTCTTCGAGGGCGACCAGCGCGGCGCGGACGTCCTGACGGTTCTCGCGGACTGGGTCCGGCTCTCCCGGGCCGACACCCGGCAGCCCCCGGTCAGCGAGTACACGATGCAGCTGGTCGAGGGCTACGCCGAGCACGCGCCGCGGATCGACGAGCTGATCTCCCAGTACGCGGTGGGGTGGACGCTCGACCGGATGCCGGTCGTGGACCGCAACATCCTGCGGCTGGGGGCGTACGAGCTGATCTGGGTCGACGAGACCCCGGACGCCGTCGTCCTGGACGAGATGGTGCAGCTGGCGAAGGAGTTCTCCACCGACGAGTCGCCGTCGTTCGTCAACGGCCTGCTGGGCCGGCTGAAGGAACTCAAGCCGACGCTGCGTCGCGCTTAGCCGACAGCGACATCAGGCGCGGGGAACCGCGGCGGCCGGGCGGCCCGAGGGGCGTCCGGCCGGTCGCGCGGTTCCCCGCGCCTCTTCGGCGTCTGTGCGCGCCGCTGCCGGCCCGGGCGCCCCTGGAGGCCGCCCCGTGCCCGCCCTGGCTCCGGAAGCCGTGAAAACGCCGCCGGGGTGGCCGGAACCGTAAGATTCCGGCCACCCCGGCGGCACGTTTCTGCTTACGTATGGCTGGTTGTCACGCGTCTTCGTGCGTGGCCACCGCGCGGCGCGCGTCCGCGTCCAGGACGCCCCAGCTGATCAGCTGCTCGGTGAGGACCGAGGGCGACTGGTCGTAGATGACGGCGAGTGTGCGCAGATCGTCCTGGCGGATGGAGAGCACCTTGCCGTTGTAGTCACCGCGCTGGGACTGGATCGTCGCCGCGTAGCGCTGCAGGGGGCCCGCCTTCTCGGTCGGCACGGTGGCCAGCCGCTCCAGGTCCAGGACCAGCTTCGGCGGCGGCTCGGCGGCGCCGCCCGGCGTCGTGCCCGGCAGGAGCTCCTGCACCGGAACGCCATAGAAATCGGCCAGCTCGGCGAGGCGCTGCACGGTCACGGCACGGTCGCCGCGCTCGTACGAACCCACCACCACGGCCTTCCAGCGACCCTGGGACTTCTCCTCGACACCGTGGAGGGAAAGGCCCTGCTGGGTGCGGATGGCCCGGAGCTTGGCCCCGAGCTGTTTGGCGTATTCGCTGGACATATAGCTCCCCGGACACTGTGTCGACGCGGCCGGACTGTCTTCCCGCCGCGCGGCTGGTAACTCACTGTGAGGTTACGCAGCGTGACTCTCCTGCGTCAAGCCGAATGGTCCACACCGACTCTTCCGTGGTAGCGGCCGCCCGTTAGGCCAAGGGGGTGACAGAAGGCCCTCCGGAGACCTGCTACGGTGGATGGCGCAATTCCGACGTCCTTTAAGGTCCGTCCCGTGAGGCGGAGAAGGAGGTCCGTTTCGTATGGACACGCACGCCACCCCCGTGCATCCGCAAGCGTCCGATGCCCGGCCCGTGCTCGAAGGCCCCGACATCGCGCGGGTGCTCACCCGTATCGCCCACGAGATCGTCGAGCGCGCCAAGGGCGCAGACGACGTGGTGCTCCTCGGCATTCCGACCCGGGGCGTCTTCCTCGCCCGGCGGCTCGCCGCCAAGCTGGCGCAGATCACCGACCGCGAGATCCCGGTCGGCTCCCTCGACATCACCATGTACCGCGACGACCTGCGCATGCACCCGCCGCGTGCGCTGGCCCGCACCGAGATCCCCGGTGACGGCATCGACGGCAAGCTGGTCGTCCTCGTCGACGACGTGCTCTTCTCCGGCCGCACCATCCGCGCCGCCCTCGACGCGCTGAACGACATCGGGCGCCCCCGCGCGGTGCAGCTCGCGGTCCTGGTCGACCGCGGCCACCGCGAACTGCCGATCCGCGCCGACTACGTCGGCAAGAACCTCCCCACGTCGCTGCGGGAGACGGTCAAGGTCCAGCTCGCCGAGGAGGACGGTCGCGACACCGTGCTGCTCGGTGCGAAGCCGGCCGCCCAGTAGCACGACAGGCGCACGGCCGCCCCGGCGTGCCCCCGCACGCGCCTGCCTGCCCGAAATCTCCCGAATGAACTGCCTTACGGAGCCTGTCAGATGCAGCGCCATCTCATCTCGGCCGCCGACCTCACCCGCGACGACGCCGTCCTGATCCTCGACACCGCCGAGGAGATGGCCCGGGTCGCCGACCGGCCGATCAAGAAGCTGCCGACCCTGCGCGGCCGGACGGTCGTCAACCTCTTCTTTGAGGACTCCACGCGGACGCGTATCTCCTTCGAGGCCGCCGAGAAGCGGCTGTCCGCGGACGTCATCAACTTCTCCGCCAAGGGCTCGTCGGTGTCCAAGGGCGAGTCCCTGAAGGACACCGCCCAGACCCTGGAGGCGATGGGCGTCGACGCCGTGGTCATCCGGCACGGCGCCTCCGGGGCCCCGTACCGGCTCGCCAACTCCGGCTGGATCGACGCGGCCGTCATCAACGCCGGCGACGGCACCCACCAGCACCCCACCCAGGCCCTGCTGGACGCCTTCACCCTGCGCCGCCGGCTGGTCGGCCGTGACACCGGGCTCGGCCAGGACCTGTCCGGCAAGCGGATCACCATCGTCGGCGACGTCCTGCACAGCCGGGTCGCCCGCTCCAACGTCGACCTGCTGCACACCCTCGGCGCCGAGGTCACCCTGGTCGCCCCGCCCACCCTGGTGCCGGTCGGCGTCGAGTCCTGGCCGTGCGAGGTCTCCTACGACCTGGACAGCACGCTGCCCAAGTGCGACGCCGTGATGATGCTCCGCGTCCAGCGCGAGCGCATGAACGCGGCCTTCTTCCCGACCGAGCGCGAGTACTCCCGGCGCTACGGCCTGGACGGCGACCGCATGGCCAGGCTGCCCGAGCACGCGATCGTGATGCACCCCGGCCCGATGGTCCGCGGCATGGAGATCACCGCCGAGGTCGCCGACTCCGGCCGCTGCACCGCCGTCGAACAGGTCGCCAACGGCGTCTCCATCCGGATGGCCGTCCTCTACCTGCTGCTCGGTGGCAACGAGCCCGCCGTCACCCACTCTCGTACCGAGGAGAAGTAAGACCATGAGCAAGATCCTGATCCGTGGTGCGAAGGTGCTCGGCGGCGAGCCGCAGGACGTGCTGATCGACGGCGAGACCATCGCCGAGGTGGGCACGGGCCTCGCCGCCGAGGGCGCCGAGGTCGTCGAGGCCGCCGGCAAGGTGCTGCTGCCGGGCCTGGTCGACCTGCACACCCATCTGCGCGAGCCGGGCCGTGAGGACTCCGAGACCGTCCTGACCGGCACCCGCGCCGCGGCGAGCGGCGGCTACACGGCCGTCTTCGCCATGGCCAACACCTTCCCGGTCGCCGACACCGCCGGCGTGGTGGAGCAGGTCTGGCGGCTCGGCCGGGAGCACGGTTACTGCGACGTCCGGCCCATCGGCGCCGTCACCGTCGGCCTGGAGGGCAAGAAGCTCGCCGAGCTCGGCGCCATGCACGAGTCCGCCGCCGGCGTCACCGTCTTCTCCGACGACGGCAAGTGCGTGGACGACGCGGTGATCATGCGCCGCGCCCTGGAATACGTGAAGGCCTTCGACGGCGTCGTCGCCCAGCACGCGCAGGAGCCGCGGCTCACCGAGGGCGCCCAGATGAACGAGGGCGTCGTCTCCGCCGAGCTGGGCCTGGGCGGCTGGCCGGCCGTCGCCGAGGAGTCGATCATCGCCCGGGACGTGCTGCTCGCCGAGCACGTCGGCTCCCGCGTCCACATCTGCCACCTGTCGACCGCCGGCAGCGTCGAGATCGTCCGCTGGGCCAAGTCCCGCGGCATCCGGGTCACCGCCGAGGTCACCCCGCACCACCTGCTGCTGACCGACGAACTGGTGCGCACCTACAACCCCGTCTACAAGGTCAACCCGCCGCTGCGCACCGAGCGCGACGTCATGGCCCTGCGCGAGGCGCTCGCCGACGGCACGATCGACATCGTCGCCACCGACCACGCCCCGCACCCGCACGAGGACAAGGACTGCGAGTGGGCCGCCGCCGCCATGGGCATGGTCGGCCTGGAGACCGCGCTGTCGGTGGTCCAGGAGACCATGGTCGACACGGGCCTGCTGGACTGGGCCGGCGTCGCCGACCGGATGTCCGTCAAGCCCGCGCGCATCGGACAGGCCACCGGTCACGGCCGTCCCGTCTCGGCCGGTGAACCCGCCAACCTCACCCTTGTCGACACGGCATACCGTGGCCCGGTGGACCCCGCGGGCTTCGCCTCGCGCAGCCGCAACACCCCCTACGAGGGCCGTGAGCTGCCGGGCCGTGTGACGCACACGTGGCTGCGGGGCAAGGTCACGCTCGTCGACGGGAAGCTCACGTGACACCTGTAATCCTGCTGGCCGAGGCGAAGAAGTCGGCCGAGGTCACCGACTGGGGGGCCCGGATCGGCTGGCTCGTCGGTCTGGTCCTGTTCATCGCGCTGGTCTACTGGCTGATGCGCGAGGGCTGGAAGTGGCGCGGCACCCTCCAGGCGGGCCTGCCGCCGCTGCCCGCCGCGCCCGAGGACGCCGGCCCGGCCAGACTGAGCATGAGCGGCCGCTACCACGGCTCCACCACCGCCGGGCAGTGGCTGGACCGCATCGTGGCCCACGGCCTGGGCACCCGCAGCCGGGCCGAGCTCACCCTGACCGACGCGGGCCTGGAGGTCGAGCGCCCCGGCGCCGCCGACTTCTTCGTCCCCCGGGCCGCCCTGCGCGGCGCCCGCCTGGACAAGGGCATCGCCGGAAAGGTCCTCCCCGAGGGCGGACTGCTGGTGGTGACCTGGCAGCACGGCGACAAACTGATCGACTCCGGTTTCCGCTCGGACCGCTCGGCCGAGCACGCCGAGTGGGTCGACACCCTGAACAAGATGACCAACGACACGGAAGGCGCACGATGACGACCTCCACCAGGGGAACCGCCAGGGTTCCCGCCGTACTCGTCCTGGAGGACGGCCGCACCTTCCGCGGCCGCGCCTACGGGGCCGTGGGGGAGACCTTCGGCGAAGCCGTGTTCTCCACCGGCATGACCGGCTACCAGGAGACCCTCACCGACCCGTCGTACGACCGCCAGATCGTCGTCGCGACCGCCCCGCAGATCGGCAACACCGGCTGGAACGACGAGGACGACGAGTCGGGCCGCATCTGGGTCTCCGGCTACGTCGTGCGCGACCCCGCGCGCGTGCCGTCCAACTGGCGGGCCAAGCGCTCCCTGGACGACGAGCTGGAGCGCCAGGGCGTCGTCGGCATCTCCGGCATCGACACCCGCGCCCTCACCCGCCACCTGCGCGAGCGCGGCTCGATGCGGGCCGGCATCTTCTCCGGCGCGGCCGTCGCCCCCGAGGCGGAGCTGCTGGCGCGTGTGCAGGCCCAGCCGCACATGAAGGGCGCGAGCCTCTACGAGGAGGTCGCGACCAAGGAGGCGTACGTCGTCCCGGCCGTCGGCGAGAAGCGCTTCACCGTCGCCGCCATCGACCTCGGCATCAAGGGCATGACCCCGCACCGCATGGCCGAGCGCGGCATCGAGGTGCACGTCCTGCCCGCCACCGCCACCGCCGACGACGTCTACGCCGTCGACCCGGACGGCGTGTTCTTCTCCAACGGCCCCGGCGACCCGGCGACCGCGGACGGCCCCGTCGCGCTGATGACCGCCGTCCTGGAGCGCAGGACGCCCCTGTTCGGCATCTGCTTCGGCAACCAGATCCTCGGCCGCGCCCTCGGCTTCGGCACCTACAAGCTGAAGTACGGCCACCGCGGCATCAACCAGCCGGTCCAGGACCGTACGACCGGCAAGGTCGAGGTCACCGCGCACAACCACGGCTTCGCCGTGGACGCGCCGCTCGACAAGGTCAGCGACACGAGGTTCGGCCGCGCCGAGGTCTCGCACGTCTGCCTGAACGACAACGTCGTGGAGGGGCTCCAGCTGCTCGACCAGCCCGCCTTCTCCGTCCAGTACCACCCCGAAGCGGCAGCCGGTCCGCACGACGCCGCCTACCTGTTCGACCGCTTCGTTTCCCTGATGGAGGGCCAGCGTGCCTAAGCGCACCGATATCCAGTCCGTCCTGGTCATCGGCTCCGGCCCGATCGTCATCGGCCAGGCCGCCGAGTTCGACTACTCCGGCACCCAGGCGTGCCGCGTGCTCAAGGCCGAGGGCCTGCGCGTCATCCTGGTCAACTCCAACCCGGCGACGATCATGACCGACCCGGAGATCGCCGACGCCACCTACGTCGAGCCGATCACTCCCGAGTTCGTCGAGAAGATCATCGCCAAGGAGCGCCCGGACGCCCTGCTGCCCACCCTGGGCGGCCAGACGGCCCTGAACACCGCCATCTCCCTGCACGAGAACGGCGTGCTCGCCAAGTACGGCGTGGAGCTGATCGGCGCCAAGCCCGAGGCGATCCACAAGGGCGAGGACCGCGACCTGTTCAAGGGCGTCGTGGAGGAGGTCCGCAAGAAGATCGGGCACGGCGAGTCCGCCCGCTCGGTGATCTGCCACTCCATGGACGACGTCCTCAAGGGCGTCGAGACCCTCGGCGGCTACCCGGTCGTCGTCCGCCCCTCCTTCACCATGGGCGGCGCCGGCTCCGGCTTCGCGCACGACGAGGAGGAGCTGCGCCGCATCGCCGGCCAGGGCCTGACGCTCTCCCCGACCACCGAAGTGCTCCTGGAGGAGTCCATCCTCGGCTGGAAGGAGTACGAGCTGGAGCTGATGCGCGACAAGAACGACAACGTCGTGGTCGTCTGCTCCATCGAGAACTTCGACCCGATGGGCGTGCACACCGGCGACTCCATCACCGTCGCGCCCGCGATGACGCTGACCGACCGCGAGTACCAGGTGCTGCGCGACGTCGGCATCGCGATCATCCGCGAGGTCGGCGTCGACACCGGCGGCTGCAACATCCAGTTCGCGGTCAACCCCGAGGACGGCCGCGTGATCGTCATCGAGATGAACCCGCGCGTGTCGCGTTCCTCGGCGCTCGCGTCCAAGGCCACCGGCTTCCCGATCGCCAAGATCGCCGCCAAGCTGGCCGTCGGCTACACGCTGGACGAGATCCCGAACGACATCACCGCCGAGACCCCGGCCTCCTTCGAGCCGACCCTGGACTACGTGGTCGTCAAGGCCCCCCGGTTCGCCTTCGAGAAGTTCCCGCAGGCCGACTCCACGCTGACCACCACCATGAAGTCGGTCGGCGAGGCCATGGCCATCGGCCGCAACTTCCCCGAGGCCTTCCAGAAGGCGCTGCGCTCGCTGGAGAAGAAGGGCAGCCAGTTCACCTTCGTCGGCGACCCGGGCGACAAGGACACCCTGCTGCGCGAGGCCGTACGGCCCACCGACGGCCGGATCAACACCGTCATGCGGGCCATCCGGGCCGGCGCCACGCCCGAGGAGGTCTTCGAGTACACGAAGATCGACCCCTGGTTCGTGGACCAGCTCTTCCTGATCAAGGAGATCGCGGACGAGCTGGCCGAGGCCCCGGAGCTGACCGCCGACCTGCTCGCCGAGGCCAAGCGGCACGGCTTCTCCGACCAGCAGATCGGCGAGATCCGCGGCCTGCGCGAGGATGTCGTCCGCGAGGTCCGGCACGCCCTCGGCATCCGCCCGGTCTACAAGACGGTCGACACCTGCGCCGCCGAGTTCGCCGCGAAGACGCCGTACTTCTACTCCTCCTACGACGAGGAGAGCGAGGTCGCCCCGCGCCAGAAGCCGGCCGTCATCATCCTCGGCTCCGGCCCGAACCGCATCGGCCAGGGCATCGAGTTCGACTACTCCTGCGTCCACGCCTCCTTCGCGCTGGCCGACGCCGGGTACGAGACCGTGATGGTCAACTGCAACCCGGAGACCGTCTCCACCGACTACGACACCTCCGACCGCCTGTACTTCGAGCCGCTGACGCTGGAAGACGTGCTGGAGATCGTCCACGCGGAGCAGCAGGCCGGACCCGTCGCGGGCGTCATCGTCCAGCTCGGCGGCCAGACCCCGCTCGGCCTGTCGCAGGCCCTGAAGGACAACGGCGTGCCGATCGTGGGCACCTCCCCGGAGGCCATCCACGCCGCCGAGGACCGCGGCGCCTTCGGCCGCGTCCTGGCCGAGGCGGGTCTGCCGGCCCCCAAGCACGGCACGGCCACCACCTTCGCCGAGGCCAAGGCCATCGCCGACGAGATCGGCTACCCGGTCCTGGTCCGCCCGTCGTACGTGCTCGGCGGACGCGGCATGGAGATCGTCTACGACGAGACCCGCCTCGCCTCCTACATCGCCGAGTCGACCGAGATCAGCCCCTCCCGGCCGGTCCTCGTCGACCGCTTCCTGGACGACGCCATCGAGATCGACGTCGACGCGCTCTACGACGGCGAGGAGCTGTACCTCGGCGGTGTGATGGAGCACATCGAGGAGGCCGGCATCCACTCCGGCGACTCGGCGTGCGCCCTGCCCCCGATCACCCTCGGCGGCTTCGACATCAAGCGGCTGCGCGCCTCCACCGAGGCCATCGCCAAGGGCGTCGGCGTGCGCGGGCTGATCAACATCCAGTTCGCGATGGCCGGCGACATCCTCTACGTCCTGGAGGCCAACCCGCGCGCCTCCCGCACGGTGCCCTTCACCTCCAAGGCGACCGCGGTGCCGCTCGCCAAGGCCGCCGCCCGGATCTCGCTGGGCGCGACCATCGCCGAGCTGCGCGCCGAGGGGCTGCTGCCGAAGAACGGCGACGGCGGCGAGCTGCCGCTGGACGCGCCGATCTCCGTCAAGGAGGCCGTCCTGCCGTGGTCGCGGTTCCGCGACATCCACGGCCGGGGCGTGGACACCGTGCTCGGCCCGGAGATGCGCTCCACGGGCGAGGTCATGGGCATCGACTCCGTCTTCGGCACGGCGTACGCCAAGTCCCAGGCGGGTGCCTACGGCCCGCTGCCCACCAAGGGCCGCGCGTTCATCTCGGTCGCCAACCGCGACAAGCGCTCGATGATCTTCCCGGCGCGCGAGCTGGTCGCCCACGGCTTCGAGCTGCTGGCCACCTCCGGCACCGCCGAGGTCCTCAAGCGCAACGGCATCAACGCCACGGTCGTGCGCAAGCAGTCCGAGGGCACCGGGCCGAACGGCGAGCGGACCATCGTCCAGCTCATCCACGACGGCGAGGTCGACCTCATCGTCAACACCCCGTACGGCACCGGCGGCCGCCTCGACGGCTACGACATCCGTACGGCCGCGGTGGCCCGCTCCGTGCCGTGCCTGACCACGGTCCAGGCGCTCGCGGCGGCCGTCCAGGGCATCGACGCCCTCAACCACGGGGACGTGGGCGTCCGCTCCCTGCAGGAACACGCGGAACGCCTGACCGCCGCCCGCGACTAGCAGCCCCGAGGGGGACACCGGAAACGGTGTCCCCCTCTTCACGAGGACACCATGTACAAGATCTTTTTCAAGTTGGTCTTCCGGCGCATGGACCCGGAGCAGGCGCACCACCTGGCCTTCCGGTGGATCCGTCTCGCCGCCCGCGTCCCCGTGCTGCGCACCTTCGTCGCCGCCGTCCTCGCGCCCCGCCACAAGGAGCTGCGCACCGAGGCGTTCGGGCTGCGGATGCACGGCCCGTTCGGGCTGGCCGCCGGCTTCGACAAGAACGCCGTCGCGATCGACGGGATGTCCATGCTGGGCTTCGACCACGTCGAGATCGGCACGGTGACGGGGGAGCCGCAGCCCGGCAACCCCAGGAAGCGGCTGTTCCGGCTCGTCGCCGACCGCGCGCTGATCAACCGCATGGGCTTCAACAACGACGGCTCGCTGGCCGTGGCGGCCCGTCTGGCCTCCCGCGAGGCGGTCTTCAAGACCGTCGTCGGCGTCAACATCGGCAAGACCAAGGTCGTCCCCGAGGCGGAGGCCGTCGCCGACTACGTGAAGTCGGCCGAGCGGCTGGCGCCGTACGCGGACTACCTGGTCGTCAACGTCTCCTCGCCCAACACCCCCGGCCTGCGCGACCTCCAGGCGGTGGACCACCTGCGCCCGCTGCTCGGCGCCGTGCGCGAGGCCGCCGACCGCGCCGTCCCCGGCCGGCGCGTCCCGCTGCTGGTGAAGATCGCCCCCGACCTCGCGGACGAGGACATCGACGCGGTCGCCGACCTCGCCGTGGAACTGGGCCTGGACGGCATCATCGCCACCAACACCACCATCGCCCGCGAGGGCCTGGGCCTTCGTTCCGCGCCCGCGCTGGTGGCGGAGACCGGCGGGCTGTCCGGGGCGCCGCTCAAGGCACGCTCCCTGGAGGTCCTGCGGCGCCTGTACGCGCGCGTGGGCGACCGGATCACCCTGGTGGGCGTCGGCGGCATCGAGACCGCCGAGGACGCCTGGCAGCGCATCCTGGCCGGTGCGACGCTGGTCCAGGGCTACAGCGCCTTCATCTACGAGGGCCCCTTCTGGTGTCGGTCGATCCACAAGGGCCTCGCCGCCCGCCTGCGCACCAGCCCGTACGCCACCCTCGCCGACGCGGTCGGCGCCGATGTGAGGAAGCCCGCATGACCCTTCCGGAGCCCTTCGGCGCCCGGCTGCGCCGCGCCATGGACGAGCGCGGCCCGCTGTGCGTCGGCATCGACCCGCACGCCTCCCTGCTCGCCGAGTGGGGCCTGGACGACGACATCGCCGGCCTGGAGCGGTTCAGCCGCACGGTGGTCGAGGCCCTGGCCGACCGGGTGGCCGTCCTGAAGCCGCAGAGCGCCTTCTTCGAGCGGTTCGGCTCGCGCGGCCTCGCCGTGCTGGAGAAGTCGGTCCAGGAGGCGCGCGCGGCCGGCGCCCTGGTCGTGACGGACGCCAAGCGCGGCGACATCGGCTCCACCATGGCCGCCTACGCCGAGGCGTTCCTGCGCCCGGACGCCCCGCTGTTCTCCGACGCCCTGACCGTCTCGCCGTATCTCGGCTACGGCTCGCTCTCCCCGGCCGTCGCGCTGGCGCGGGAGAGCGGTGCCGGACTGTTCGTGCTGGCGCTCACCTCGAACCCGGAGGGCGGCGAGGTGCAGCACGCGGTGCGCGCCGACGGCCGGACGGTCGGGGCGACCATGCTGGCCCACCTGGCGGCCGAGAACGCGGGGGAGGAGCCGCTGGGCTCGTTCGGCGCGGTCGTCGGCGCCACCCTCGGCGACCTGTCGTCGTACGACCTGGACATGGGCGGCCCGCTCCTCGCCCCCGGGATCGGCGCCCAGGGCGCGACCCCGGCCGATCTCCCGCGGGTCTTCGGGGCGGCCGTCCGCAACGTCGTGCCCAACGTCAGCCGGGGTGTGCTGCGGCACGGGCCCGACGCGCAGGCGCTGCGCGGGGCGGCCGAGCGGTTCGCGACGCAGATCCGGGAGGCCGTCACCGCGGGCTGAGCCGCCGGTCCGGCTCCCGGCGGAGCCGGATCACGCCGCCCGTGGTGTGAATACAGCCTCAAATCAGGGGCAATATGTGCAAAATGTCCGACCTGACGGAGGCTGACCAGGACTTTTCCGCTGTTCTCGCTGACTCTGGCGGACTTGCCCGCTAGTCTCCGAGGCAGTGGGGACACCTCCCGTGCCCCTCAAGGCAGGGGGAGGTCGGGCAGCGTGTTGCCCGTAACCCCCAGGTGTGGGGCGACTAGGTTCCTCACCGGTCCGTATCCGACAGTTCGACATCCGAGGTGACGTAGGCGTGGCTCTTCCGCCCCTTACCCCTGAACAGCGCGCAGCCGCGCTCGAAAAGGCCGCCGCGGCTCGCCGGGAGCGGGCCGAGGTCAAGAATCGACTCAAGCACTCCGGCGCCTCCCTGCACGAGGTCATCAAGCAGGGCCAGGAAAACGACGTCATCGGCAAGATGAAGGTCTCCGCGCTGCTGGAGTCCCTGCCGGGCGTGGGCAAGGTCCGCGCCAAGCAGATCATGGAGCGTCTGGGCATCTCCGAGAGCCGCCGCGTGCGCGGTCTCGGTTCGAACCAGATCGCCTCCCTGGAGCGTGAGTTCGGCAGCACCGGCTCCTGAGTCCGCCCGCCCGGCGGACCGGGAGTCCCGGGCACCCCGGGATTGCTGGAATAATCGCTGCATGAGTGAACGTCCGCGGCTGACCGTGCTCTCCGGCCCCTCGGGGGTCGGCAAGAGCACGGTCGTCGCCCATATGCGCAAGGAACACCCCGACGTCTGGCTCTCGGTGTCGGCGACCACCCGCACCCCGCGCCCCGGCGAGCAGCACGGAGTCCACTACTTCTTCGTCACCGACGAGGAGATGGACAAGCTGATCGCCAACGGCGAGCTGCTGGAGTGGGCCGAGTTCGCCGGCAACCGTTACGGCACGCCCCGCGCGGCCGTGCTGGAGCGGCTGGAGAAGGGCGAGCCCGTCCTGCTGGAGATCGACCTCCAGGGCGCCCGGCAGGTCCGCGAGTCCATGTCCGACGCCCAGCTGGTGTTCCTGGCTCCGCCCTCCTGGGAGGAGCTGGTGCGCAGGCTGACCGGCCGGGGGACCGAGTCGCCGGAGGTCATCGAGCGCCGTCTTGAGGCGGCGCGGACCGAGCTGGCGGCCGAGCCGGAGTTCGATGTGACCTTGGTCAACACCTCCGTCGAGGACGTGGCCCGCGAGCTGCTAGCCTTGATGGACGTTGTGTGATCGTGACTGTGATCACGATGTCTGATTCTTTCCCATCCATCGGAAGGTAGAGCGTGTCCTCTTCCATCACCGCGCCCGAGGGCATCATCAACCCGCCGATCGACGAGCTTCTTGAGGCGACCGACTCGAAGTACAGCCTCGTGATCTACGCGGCCAAGCGTGCCCGCCAGATCAACGCGTACTACTCGCAGCTCGGTGAGGGCCTCCTTGAGTACGTCGGTCCGCTCGTCGACACGCACGTGCACGAGAAGCCGCTCTCGATCGCCCTGCGTGAGATCAACGCCGGTCTGCTGACCTCCGAGGCTGTCGACGGCCCGGCGCAGTAGTACTTTCAGATCGCGGTTGACTTATCCACAGGCCCGGCAGTCACGCTGCCGGGCCTGTGGTGTGTCATGGGTGGTGCAGATTCTCGAATGCGAGGAGCCATGGTGGACAAGCCGAAGGTCGTGCTGGGGGTCAGCGGCGGTATCGCCGCGTACAAGGCCTGTGAGCTGCTGAGACGGTTCACGGAGTCGGGCCACGACGTCCGCGTGGTGCCCACCGCCGCCGCGCTGCACTTCGTCGGCGCCGCCACCTGGTCCGCGCTGTCCGGCAACCCGGTCGCCACCGAGGTCTGGAGCGACGTCCACGAGGTCCCGCACGTCCGCATCGGCCAGCACGCCGACCTGGTGGTGGTGGCCCCGGCCACCGCCGACATGCTCGCCAAGGCCGCCCACGGCCTCGCCGACGACCTGCTGACCAACACCCTGCTCACCGCCCGCTGCCCGGTGGTCTTCGCCCCCGCGATGCACACCGAGATGTGGGAGCACCCGGCCACCCAGGAGAACGTCGCCACCCTGCGCCGCCGCGGCGCCGTCGTCATCGAGCCCGCCGTCGGCCGCCTGACCGGCGTCGACACCGGCAAGGGTCGGCTGCCCGACCCGGCCGAGATCTTCGAGGTCTGCCGCCGGGTGCTGGCCCGCGGCAGCGCCGCGCCCGACCTCGAAGGACGGCACGTCGTCATCTCCGCCGGCGGCACCCGTGAACCCCTCGACCCGGTCCGCTTCCTCGGCAACCGCTCCTCCGGCAAGCAGGGCTACGCCCTCGCCCGCACCGCCGCCGCCCGCGGCGCCCGGGTCACGCTGGTCGCGGCCAACACCGGCCTGCCCGACCCGGCGGGCGTGGACGTCGTCCGGGTGGGCACCGCCGTGCAGCTGCGCGAGGCCGTCCTGAAGGCCGCCGCGGACGCCGACGCCGTGGTCATGGCCGCCGCCGTGGCCGACTTCCGGCCGGCCGCCTATGCCGCCGGGAAGATCAAGAAGAAGGACGGCCGGGACCCGGACCCGATCGTCCTGGTGCGCAACCCGGACATCCTCGCGGAGATATCGGCCGACCGGGCCCGCCCCGGACAGGTGATCGTCGGCTTCGCCGCCGAGACCGACGACGTCCTCGCCAACGGCCGCACCAAGCTCGCCCGCAAGGGCTGTGACCTGCTCGTGGTCAACGAGGTGGGGGAGCGCAAGACCTTCGGCGCCGAGGAGAGCGAGGCCGTGGTGCTGGGCGCCGACGGCAGCGAGACCCCGGTGCCCTACGGCCCCAAGGAGGACCTCGCCGACACCGTCTGGAACCTGGTCGTCCGCCGACTGGGCTGACCGTGCCACCCGGTCGGGCCACCCTTGAGCCGTGTTCGCGCCACGCTCGAATTGGGCGTGGCGCCCCTGGCCAAGGCCGCCGGCCATTGGGCACAATGCCCGTGCCGCAGGTCACAGCGCTCCCGAGAGGCGAGACGGGTGGCCCGTCGGCGGAGTGCGACCGATAAACTGTTCACGGTCGACGCCAGGCGCAGCCCAGCGTCGATCGCAAATGATCAGCCAGCAGCCGCTGCAACCACAGGGAGCGTTGTGTCCCGTCGCCTGTTCACCTCGGAGTCCGTGACCGAGGGTCACCCCGACAAGATCGCTGACCAGATCAGCGACACCATTCTCGACGCGCTTCTGCGTGAGGACCCGACCTCCCGGGTCGCCGTGGAGACGCTCATCACCACCGGCCTGGTGCACGTGGCCGGCGAGGTGACGACCAAGGCCTACGCGGACATCGCGACCCTCGTCCGCAACAAGATCCTGGACATCGGTTACGACTCCTCCAAGAAGGGCTTCGACGGCGCCTCCTGCGGCGTGTCGGTGTCCATCGGCGCGCAGTCCCCGGACATCGCCCAGGGTGTCGACGCCGCGTACGAGGCCCGGGTCGAGGGCGACGACGACGAGCTGGACCGGCAGGGCGCGGGCGACCAGGGCCTGATGTTCGGCTACGCCTCCGACGAGACGCCGACCCTGATGCCGCTCCCGATCTTCCTGGCGCACCGCCTGTCCAAGCGCCTGTCCGAGGTCCGCAAGAACGGCACCATCCCCTACCTGCGGCCGGACGGCAAGACGCAGGTCACCATCGAGTACGACGGCGACAAGGCGGTCCGGCTGGACACGGTGGTGGTCTCCTCCCAGCACGCCTCCGACATCGACCTGGAGTCGCTGCTCGCCCCCGACATCCGCGAGTTCGTCGTGGAGCCGGAGCTGAAGGCCCTGCTGGACGAGGGCATCAAGCTGGACACCGAGGGCTACCGGCTGCTGGTCAACCCGACGGGCCGGTTCGAGATCGGCGGCCCGATGGGCGACGCCGGCCTGACCGGGCGGAAGATCATCATCGACACCTACGGCGGCATGGCCCGCCACGGTGGCGGCGCCTTCTCCGGCAAGGACCCGTCCAAGGTGGACCGCTCGGCGGCGTACGCGATGCGGTGGGTCGCCAAGAACGTCGTGGCGGCCGGCCTGGCCTCCCGCTGCGAGGTGCAGGTGGCCTACGCCATCGGCAAGGCCGAGCCCGTCGGTCTGTTCGTGGAGACCTTCGGCACCCACAAGATCGACCCCGAGAAGATCGAGAAGGCGATCGACGAGGTCTTCGACCTCCGCCCGGCCGCGATCATCCGCGACCTGGACCTGCTCCGCCCGATCTACGGCCAGACCGCCGCCTACGGCCACTTCGGCCGCGAGCTGCCCGACTTCACCTGGGAGCGCACGGACCGCGTCGACGCCCTGCGCGCCGCAGCGGGCCTGTAAACCCCACCCACCCGCTCACCGAGGCCCGGCTTCCCGACTACGGGGGCCGGGTCTCGGCGCGTCCGAGTTGACGTTTATCCGCCCTCGTAGCCGTCCTCGGTTGGCTTCTCGGGGCCGTGCCCCTCCCCGTTGCCGTCATCCCCGTCGTCGCTGATGCAGCTGCGCAAGGCGGCCTCGGCGTGGTGTTTGCCGTGAGCCCTCGCCACATCGGCGAGTCGCGCGGCGAACAGGTCCCGGTCGGGGTCGTCAGGGGAGATACCGAAGCAGGCCAGCACGGAGTCGGTGGGAAAGGGGGGTTCCGCCTCGTCACCCGTTTCGGCACCGACCGGGTCGTTGGATGTCAGCGGGGTATCGCCCGGTTCTCCTTCGGCGGAGCGGTCGCGGGGCTGGTACACCATGTGCTCGAATTGCGGCGCCACGCTTTCGTTTCTGGCCGCCGCGGACAGCTGCGCGAACACCCCGATGCGATCGACCGCACCCTCGACCTCCTCCTCGTTTCTGGACAACCACCACACCACGGCGCTACCGGTGTCCTTCAGGACGTCCTCACCCAGGTAGGCCCTTTTGCTGCGCTCGTAATTGCGTTCGTGCTCCCAGACGTCTTCGTCCTTGCGTACGTTCGAAAGCCGGGTGAGACGCTCGCGATCGTGTTCAGGCAAGTCCAGCTCGACACTGTGTGCCATGGCCATCACACGTCCGCTGGCGTCCACCCGCATGGTGGCCAAGGCGCCGTCCAACTGGTGCCGGGCCAAGGAACTGCGATTGGGTGGCTGCTGTGCTGTTACGGACCTGGCCCGCTCCAGGACCGCCTCGACCGCCAGCCCTGCCGCATTGATCCACGGGGCATCGTCGGGTGCGTCCAGCAGGGTCCAGCGGACCGTGGCCGAGAAGGAGAAGTCGTAGTCGGCCACGGAACTGGGCAGCGCGACATGCATGATCCGGTGCTCCTGCCGCTCTGTTTCGGGCAGCGGCAGGTCCGGCGCGGACAGGACATCACGGGGCATCTCCGCCCGCTTCGGGCTCAGCATCCGGTGTGTCGCAAACGCGGCGATCAGCAGCAGCGGGCCACTGGCCGACCAGGCCCACCAGGACCAGCCCATGGCCAGACCGAGTATGACGAGCATCAGACCCAGGAGAAGGGTGACGAAGAGGGTCATGGCCCGATGGCCAGAACTCATGAGAGAGCTCCCGTCATGGTGTTCTAGATAGGGCACGGCGCGGGGGTGGCGTCATGCGGTACGGCCGTACGCGTGGATGCCCTGAGCCTCGTTGATCGCCATCAGCAGGCGGGACGCCATGTCCGCGCGGCCGGGCTCGGGCCGGATGCGCACCCAGTCCAAGGCGACTCGGTAGAGGCGTCCCAGCAACCGCGCGTCCTGGGCGCAGGCAGCGGCGAGAACCTGGGCGACGAGGTCGCGCTCAGCCGCGGTCTCGCCGGCTTCCAGCCAGAGGCGCAGATGCGTCGGCCAGTCCGTCGTGCCGCTCAGCAGCCCGGCCCAGCAGGCTGCCAGCGAATGGCGCACGCTTCGGCGGCCGATCAGGCGAACGGGGTCCGCCAGATCCCGGAATAGCTCCAGATCGGCTTGGGACGATCGCTGACTGACTCCGACGGCGAGTCGCTCCAGCATCAACTGGTACAGGCGATCGTCGGCTGACACCAACTGGACCACGGCTTTCCGCGCTTCCCACCGGACCCCCTCATGCGAGCGGCGAGCCAGATGATGCAGACGCACCAGCGCCTGATCGGGGTGTGAGCGGGCCATCGTCTGAGAACACACCATGACCAGGACGCGGAGGCAGTGAAGGCTTGTGTCGTCCGAGGTCGCCCAGTCGTAGATGCGCTGACGGAAGAAGCGGCCGTGGTGGTCGTCCTCCAGCCCCAGGACAAGGGTGCGGGCGGCCTCGGGGATGAGCCACGCGGGGGCTCTGGACGCCGTCCACTGTTGGGCGAGCCAGGCGAGATCCTCGGGCCGGGCGACACGCAGGGCCTGGTAAGCGAACCGGTTCACCGCCTCGCGCCGGATCACCCGGTCCAGCGCCGGATCGGCCGCTTGACGCATGAGCCAATCACGGAGTTCTCGGCGTATGTCCGGGAGGAATGTCCAGAAATGTTGCCGCACGGCACGGTCGTAACCGTCGACGGTGAACCGGACGCGACCATCCGGGCCCGTTTCCGCGCGGACGGCGGACAGCTCTGTATGGAGATCCGCCTGCTCCAGGCGAGGCGTCGGATCCGGGGGGTGGCTCAGCAGTCCCAGTAGTCCGTTCGCCGCGTACAGAACCACGTCCGGGGTGGCCTCGTGGAACATGGCGACCGCCAGCTGGAGCGCTCTGTGACGTCCGTTCTGGGCTGCGGAGAAGTCCGCCGCGACCCTCTCGGCCTGGTCGTGCTGTTCTTCCAAGGCCTGCTTGAGCCAGTCCGGAAAGCCTCTGTCGGCAGGGGAGGCCCTCCGAAGCCGGTTGATGCGATCGGCGAGCGCTGCCACGTCGCGCAAGGGCGCCCGGGCCAGAAAGGAGGCGAGTTCGGCACCGCCCAGGAGAGCGTCGGACGGACGGATGCCGGCACACCTGAGATGGGTGGCGAGTACACGTCGGGCGTTTGGACGGGAGATCTCCGCCATGAGATACCGAAGGTCCCCGCGAAGGAGATAGCCGAGATGGTGGGGGAGTATCACCACGAGGTAGGCGTGGTTGGCGGCCACGGCGCTGCGAAAGTCCGACAGCGCGTTCTGTACGGCGATGTAGCGCGCCTCGTCAGCCTCCGAGAGATCCAGCAGCAGCCGGTCACCCGGGCCTACGTCACGGCCGTCCAGAGGCGGGCCGGCGGTGTCGTCGGTGGTGTCCGGCAACTCGTGCAGAGTGCCCTCGCGCACCGGCAGCTCGTGGAGCAGCATCAGGGCTGCCGCACGCCGTCCACTGCCCGAGTGGCCGCGGACGAGAACCGTGTGCTCGGCCCGCAACAGATCGCGCGCGTGTTGCAGGCCGGGCGGGGCCACGAAACGCTCATGAAGATGCCGACGGTCCTCTTCGGCGACCGAACGCGGACGCCTGCGAGCCTGATCGCGCAGCCACTGCTCGGTGGACTGGAAGTAGAAGTTGTACTGGGTTCCCTCTCCGCTGTGGACGGAGCCGTACGCCTCTCCGACGAAGGAGGCGAATTGCGAAGCCGCGGTCACCGCTCTTCGCCTCCGCGAGGCGTCCGAGTGCCGAATCCCTGGCGAATCCCGCCATGGTTGTCACCGGCGACGTAGTTCGTGCCGTCCCCGCTGAAATGCGGGCCGCCGTAGATATTGCCGCGGCCTGTGTGGAACGGGGCGTTCGCTTCGTTGACGAAGGTTCCCACCGATCCACCGACGTTCCCTATGCCACCGCTCTGGTGATCGGTGCGCACCCCGGAATCCTGTGGGCGTTCGTCTGCCACCGCACGCCGGGCCCGGTCCAGTGCGGCGAGGGCCGGGATGCGTCGCACGAGGCTGTCCGCCAGCCTGTTCAGATCCGCCGCCAGAGTGGCGTGACCCACCCGTGCGTACTGGCATTGAGCGAGTTCGGCGATGGAGTGCGGCAGAGTACGAGCGTCCAGTTGCTCCACCTTGCGAGCGATCAGGAGAGGAACCACGACCGCTCCCGAGGCCAGTGCTTCCTCTATCTCACGTCGCACCCAGTCATCAGGGTTGTCCAGAGCACGCCGGTCCGGCTGTCGGCGGTCGGGCGCGTTCAGCCACTCCTCGTCGATCAGCGCCAGCAGGACCCGGCAGTCGCGGGCTCCTCGTAACAGGGCCTCGGCGAAGTCCGTCCCCTCGGCGATCGACTTCCTGGCGAGGAAGACACTGTCTTCGCCGAACCGGTTCGCGAGCACGTCGTGGCACATGTACGCGAAGGGTTTGCCGCCTTTGGTCCGGTAGTTGATGAAGATCTCGTGCATTTCGGATCCCTTCTCAGGAATGGGCCGGGTGCGCTGCCGAGGCCGTCAGCTCCGGCAGCAACTCCCGTACCGCCGCGTTGCGGGAATGCCTGCCCAGCGTTCGGCAGAGGCGGCGTATGTCGGCCTGAACGGTCGCGGAGCTGATGAGCCGCGACGTGGGCAGTAGTTCGGCGGTGATGTGGCAGGCCTGGTCGAGATCGCCGGCCGAGGCGTGGGCCAGGGCACGGCGGACCCCATACCGTGTCCTGGTGCGGAGCGCGTGTTCGGGGATGCGGGCGGTCTCCTCGTCGAGGATGACGGCGGCCTGCCGGGGGCGTCCCAGGTCGTACAGGCACCAGCCGGTGAACATCGAGACCACGTCGGGCAGGTTCGAGGCACCGAGTACCGGCTGTGTGGGATCCATCGCTGCCTCCGCGAGTAATTCCCTGGCGCGGTCGAGGCTGCGCATACAACCGGTGTGGTCGCCGTTCACTGCCCTGCCCTGTGCCAGATGCTGGGCGGCCAGTCCCCGAACACGCGTCGGCGCCTCGCTCTGCAGGGCGTATGCGGCTAATTCCATCGATTCCTGGATGTCTCCGCGATAGAGACTGATCAGGGACCGTCGCACTTGCGCGTAGACAGCGAGCGCCTTGTCCGCGCCCGCCGAGGCGAGCTGAACGGCACGGTCTGTCCACCAGAGAGCGGCCGTCTCGTCACCCGACTCCTGCGCCATCCAGCCCGCGTACTCGGCATAGCGTGAGGCCAGCACCAAGAGCTCCTTGCGGCCCCGGGGCCCGCTGGCCACCGCCAAATGCTCCAGGCTGTGAGTCTGGGCGATCAGCGGTGGCAGCACATGGGCCGCTCCCGCTGCCTGGCCGAGCCGACGCAGTTGTCCGAACAGTAGTCGAGAGGCGTCGACCACCGCCTCGGTCCCCTCCAGGCGAGGCAGCGCCGGCTGCGGAACGGATGTCTGACGAGTCAGCACCGACGCAGCGCCGGCCGCGATCAGGTCACGCCGCCTCAGGCGTTGGAAGGAACCGGAACCGTCCTTGCGGAGTTGCATCAACCACACCTCGTCGTCGTTGCCGGAATTGGGCGAAGGTGGCTGAGGGTGCGGAACCGCGACGAGACGGGTCAGTTCACCACCCGCACCGAGTGCGCAATCGCAGAGGCGCGCCAGCTCCGCGGTGGGGCGTTTGAGTCCTCGTTCCACCTTGCTCAACTGGCTCTTGCTGTAGTGGACCCGCCGTCCCAGCTGTTGCAGAGAAAGCCCGGCCGCGATGCGTCGTCTGCGCAGCTCACGCCCGAAATCCTGCCAGTGCTCCCGCACTCCTACCTCCGTTGCTCCCCGGCCGGCAGCCGTAGGGAGACGCGAATCAGAGTGCGCCGGGCGGCTGGGCCGGACAAGGTGAAACAGGCGTTTCCCGTTTCCTCATCCGGAGCGAAACCGAATGGCGGGGACATGTCGAGAAAGCGATTCCGGCCACCGGTAGCGCCCTCGTGAAAACCGGGTGTGAGGAGTAGTCGAACAGGGCGCCGGCATGTCGGAGACGCGCATCGCGGACGTGGGGGCGCCGCCGAGGGGCACCGGGACCGCTGCCGATCGCCGGCAGGAGGTCGGCGCCCGGCGGCATTGTCGGTGGCGTTTGGTAAGAATGCTGGCGTGAGCAGCGAGAACGGGGTGCCCCGGGGAGACGGGGATGGTGGGGCCGAGGGGGCGCCGCCGGAGCAGCTCGCGCTGATCCGGGAGAGTGTGCGCAAGGCCAAGGTGCCGCGGGCCAAGCCGCGGACCTGGCGGGGGGCCGCGCTGGCGCCGGAGCTGCCCGTCGCACGGGTGCTGGTCGACAAGGGCGTGCTCCACCTCGACCGGTACTTCGACTACGCGGTGCCCGCCGAGCTGGACGCCCAGGCACAGCCCGGCGTGCGGGTGCGGGTGCGGTTCGGGGCCGGGCGGCACCGGGTGCGCGAGGGACGCCGGGAGGGCGGCGGGCTCATCGACGGCTTCCTCATCGAGCGCCGGGCCGAGTCGGACTACGCGGGACCGCTGGCCGCGCTCGCCCAGGTCGTCTCACCGGAGCCGGTGCTGAGCGAGGAACTGCTCGGCCTCGCGCGGGCCGTCGCCGACCGGTACGCGGGCAGCCTCGCCGACGTGCTGCAACTGGCCGTACCCCCGCGCAACGCCCGCGCCGAGCAGCGGCCGTCCCCCGCGCCGCTGCCCCCGCCCGGGGCGCCCGAGGCCGGTTCCTGGGCGCGGTACGACCACGGGGCCGCCTTCCTCGACGCGCTGGCCTCCGGCGGGGCCCCCAGGGCCGTATGGAACGCGCTGCCCGGACCGCTGTGGAGCCAGGAGCTGGCCCGGGCCGTCGCCGCCACCCTCGCCTCCGGGCGGGGCGCCCTGGTCGTCGTGCCGGACGGGCGGGCCGCCGCGCGCGTCGACGCCGCGCTGACCGCGCTGCTCGGCCCCGACCGGCACGCGCTGCTCACCGCCGACGCCGGCCCCGAGAAGCGGTACGCGCAGTGGCTGGCGGTGCGGCGCGGCTCCGTGCGCGCCGTCGTCGGGACCCGGGCGGCGATGTTCGCGCCCGTGCGGGACCTCGGGCTCGTCGCCGTCTGGGACGACGGCGACGACAGCCACAGCGAGCCGCACGCCCCGCAGCCGCACGCCCGCGACGTGCTGCTGCTGCGGGCCGCGCTGGACCGGTGCGCCTTCCTGCTGGGCAGCTGGGGCTGCACCGTGGAGGCCGCCCAGCTCGTCGAGACCGGCTGGGCCCGGCCGCTGGTCGCCGGGCGCGAGCAGGTGCGCCGGGCCGCGCCCCTGGTGCGGACCGTCGGCGACGAGGACCTCGCGCGCGACGAGGCCGCCCGTGCCGCCCGGCTGCCCACCCTCGCCTGGCAGGCGGCCCGCGAGGGGCTGCGGCACGGGCCGGTGCTGGTCCAGGTGCCCCGGCGCGGTTACACCCCCCGCATGGCCTGCGACCGGTGCCGGGCACCCGCCCGGTGCCGGCACTGCTCCGGGCCGCTGGAGGGACAGGACGGGGGCGTGCTGCGGTGCGGGTGGTGCGGGCGCGAGGAGAGCGCCTGGCACTGCCCGGAGTGCGGCGGTTTCCGGCTCCGCGCCCAGATCGTGGGCGCGCGCCGCACCGCCGAGGAACTGGGGCGCGCCTTTCCCGCCGTACCGGTGCGCACCTCGGGACGCGAGCATGTGCTGGACACCGTTCCGGACACGCCCGCGCTGGTGGTCAGCACGCCGGGCGCCGAACCGGTGGCCGAGAACGGTTACGCGGCGGCCCTGCTCCTGGACGGCTGGGCCATGCTCGGGCGCCCCGATCTGCGGGCCGGCGAGGACGCGTTGCGCCGGTGGATCGCGGCCGGCGCGCTGGTGCGGCCGCAGGGCGAGGGGGGCACCGTGGTCGTGGTGGCCGAGCCCACCCTGCGGCCCGTCCAGGCGCTGGTGCGCTGGGACCCCGTCGGGCACGCCGTACGCGAACTGTCCGAGCGGGCCGAACTGGGCTTCCCGCCGGTGTCCCGGATGGCGGCCGTGTCCGGACCGCCGGCGGCCGTCGCGGAGTTCCTGACGGCCGTCGAACTGCCGCCGGACGCCGAGGTGCTGGGCCCGGTACCGCTGCCGCCCCCGCAGCCCGGCCGACCGCGCCGGCCGGGCGCGCCCCCGCCCGGCGAACACTGGGAACGGGCGCTCGTCCGCGTCCCCCCGGGCAGCGGCGCCGCCCTGGCCACGGCCCTGAAGACCGCCCAGGCCGCCCGCATGGTCCGCGGCAGCGCCGACCAGGTACGGATCCGCGTCGACCCACCGGACATCGGCTGAGCCGCCGGGTACGGGCCACCGGGCCGTGGGGTCGGGCGCCCGGCCGGGATGGGCTCCCGGGCAGCGGACGGGGCGGGGCAGGGCAGGGAACGAGCCGCCGGGGCACGGATTCCGGTGCTCTCGCCACCTCGGGGATATGGCGCGCGGCCGGTTCGGTGCCCCGGCCCGCGGCGGCCGGGTGCCGATCGGGGCGTCATGTGAGGATCGCCTGCCGTTCCCGGCCTGGTCGCCCGGCACCCCCTGCCCGGCATCCCGTCGAGTCATCCGGCTCCCCGGCCTGGTCGCCAGGCTCCATCGCCGAGTTGCCCGGCGTGCCTTGCGGTGCCCCTGTCGAGTCGTCCGGCACCCTTCGAGTCGCCCGGCGCCCTCCGGCTTGGTCGCCAGGCTCCATCGCCGAATTGCCCGGCGTGCCTTGCGGTACCCCTGTCGAGTCGCCCGGCACCCGTCAAGTCGCCCGGCACCCCGTCGAGTCCGGTCCCCGTCGAGTCGCCCGGCGCCCCCGGCCTGATCGCCCGAGCCCCCCTGCCCGGCACCCCGTCAAGTCGCCCGGCGTCCCTCTGCGCCGGGCTCCGTCGCCCCGGGACACCGCTGCCCCACCCCCGTCGGCCGTCGCACACGTCTGCCCTCCCGGTTTCCGGGAGGGCAGGGGGTGGGGGTGGTGGGGTCAGCCGTTGCGGGGGCTGGGGAAGGGGGTGGGGCGGGTGTCGTCGCGCAGGGTCGGGGTGGTCGCGGTCGGCTGGGTGGGCATGGAGCGGGCCGCGGGCACCGTCGGTACGGTGGGCAGCCCGGTGTTCACATTGATCGTGCGGGTGCCGGACGGCTCCGGCGTCCGCTCCGCCTGGGCCGCCGCGCGACGGGCGCCGTAGCGGCGGTGCACCGCCTGTTTGGTGACCCCGAGCGCCGAGCCCACCGCGTCCCACGAGAAACCGAGTGAGCGGTCGAAGTCCACCGCGGCCGTGACCAGCGTCTCGACACTGTCGCGGAGTTCCTGGGCGAGGCGGACCGTAGGGGCGGGGGCGCGTCCGTAGACGACGAAGCCCGTGGAGGGGCCGGAGCGGCGCGGGCGGTAGACGTTGCCCAACTGGGCGGTGAGCGTGCGCAGCGCGTCCACCTGCCGGCGGACCCGCTCGATGTCCCGCACCAGCAAGTGCAGGCTGGCCCGGGCCTGGGCGTCGTGGGTTGCATGGTCGGCCATGAACAAGCCTCTCGAACCGGCGTTGAAAGGAATTCGGCCGCGAAAGCGGCCCGATGTGGTCAACTCTTTCTTGACCAACGCGCCGACCCTCCGCTGGTCACGGGGTGGGGGCGTACAGGCATATGCGTACGCCGGTCGCCCTCCCGTGCGCCGTCCATGGTCATAGACTGGTGCGCTGCCCGACCGACCCCCGCCCGAGAGGCCCGATCCCGCCCATGAAGCTCGTCTTCGCCGGTACCCCCGAGGTCGCCGTTCCCGCCCTGGACGCCTTGCTCGCCTCCGGGCGGCACGAGGTGGCCGCCGTCGTCACGCGGCCCGACGCGCCGGCCGGGCGCGGGCGCAGGCTGGTCGCGTCCCCCGTGGCCGAGCGGGCGGAGGAGGCCGGGATCGAGGTGCTGAAGCCGCTCAAGCCCCGGGACCCGGACTTCCTGGAGCGGCTGAAGCAGATCGCCCCGGACTGCTGCCCGGTCGTCGCCTACGGCGCCCTGCTGCCCCGGCCCGCCCTGGACATCCCGGCCCACGGCTGGGTCAACCTGCACTTCTCGCTGCTGCCCGCCTGGCGCGGCGCCGCGCCCGTGCAGCACGCCGTCATGGCGGGCGACGAGATCACCGGGGCGTCCACCTTCCTCATCGAGGAGGGCCTGGACTCCGGGGCCGTCTACGGCACCGTCACCGAGGAGATCCGCCCCACCGACACCAGCGGCGACCTGCTGACCCGGCTCGCCTTCGCGGGCGCCGGGCTGCTCGCCGCCACCATGGACGGCATCGAGGACGGCACCCTGAAGGCCGTACCGCAGCCCGCCGAGGGCGTCTCCCTCGCGCCGAAGATCACCGTCGAGGACGCCCGGGTGGACTGGGCGGCGCCCGCGCTGCGCGTCGACCGGGTCGTGCGCGGCTGCACCCCGGCGCCCGGCGCCTGGACCACCTTCCGCGGCGAACGGCTCAAGCTCGTCCAGGTCACCCCCGCGCCCGGGCGGACCGACCTCGCGCCGGGCCGGCTCGCGGTGGGCAAGAACAGCGTGCACGTGGGCACCGGCTCGTACGCCGTCGAACTGCTCTGGGTGCAGGCCCAGGGCAAGAAGCCGATGCGCGGGGCCGACTGGGCGCGCGGGGCGCGCATCGCGGAGGGCGAGACGCTCGGCGGCTGACGCCCCGGACGGCGGTGGCGGGGACGCGCCGACGTAGGCTGGAGACGCATCCCCTTCTATCTCCGGAGCACCTTTTTCGTGAGTGAGCAGTCCCGGCGCCCCCGCAGGCCCGCCAAGCCCTACCGCCGTCCCCAGAAGGACCCCGTGCGCATCCTGGCCTTCGAGGCGCTGCACGCGGTGGACGAGCGGGACGCCTACGCCAACCTCGTGCTGCCCCCGCTGCTGCGCAAGGCCCGCGACAAGGGCGACTTCGACGCCCGGGACGCCGCGCTCGCCACCGAGCTGGTGTACGGCACGCTGCGCCGGCAGGGCACCTACGACGCCGTCATCGCCGCCTGTGTCGACCGGCCGCTGCGCGAGGTCGACCCGCCGGTGCTGGATGTGCTCGGCCTCGGCGCGCACCAGCTGCTCGGCACCCGGATCCCGACGCACGCCGCCGTCTCCGCCACCGTGGAGCTGGCCCGGGTGGTGCTCGGGGACGGCCGCGCCAAGTTCGTCAACGCCGTGCTCCGCAAGATCGCGCAGGACGACCTGACGGGCTGGACCGAGAAGGTCGCGCCGCCCTACGACGAGGACCCCGAGGACCATCTCGCCGTCGTGCACTCGCACCCGCGCTGGGTCGTCTCCGCGCTCTGGGACTCCCTCGGCGGCGGCCGGGCCGGTATCGAGGAGCTGCTGGCGGCCGACAACGAACGGCCCGAGGTGACCCTGGTCGCCCGGCCAGGGCGGGCCACCACCGACGAGCTGCTGCGCGAGGAGGCCGCCGTACCGGGCCGCTGGTCGCCGTACGCCGTACGGCTCGCGGAGGGCGGCGAGCCGGGCGCGGTCGAGGCCGTGCGCGAGGGCCGGGCCGGCGTGCAGGACGAGGGGAGCCAGCTGGTCGCCCTCGCGCTCGCGAACGCCCCGCTCGACGGGCCCGACGAGAAGTGGCTCGACGGCTGCGCCGGACCCGGTGGCAAGGCCGCGCTGCTCGGCGCCCTGGCCGCCGAGCGCGGTGCCGTGCTGCTCGCCTCCGAGAAGCAGCCGCACCGGGCCGGCCTGGTCGCCAAGGCGCTGGCTGGCAACCCTGGCCCGTACCAGGTCATCGCCGCCGACGGCACCCGTCCGCCGTGGCGTCCCGGCACCTTCGACCGGGTGCTGGTGGACGTCCCGTGCACCGGCCTCGGCGCCCTGCGCCGCCGCCCCGAGGCCCGCTGGCGCCGCCGCCCCGAGGACCTGGACACCTTCGCCCCGCTCCAGCGCGCCCTGCTGCGCACCGCGCTGGACTCCGTACGCGTCGGCGGGGTCGTCGGCTACGCCACCTGCTCCCCGCACCTCGCCGAGACCCGGGCGGTGGTCGCCGACGTGCTCAAACAGCACCCCCACACCGACCTGATCGACGCCCGCCCCCTCCTCCCCGGCCTGCCCGCCCTGGGCGAGGGCCCCGACATCCAGCTCTGGCCCCACCTGCACGGCACGGACGCGATGTATCTGGCCCTGATCCGCAGAACCGCGTAATACCGGCCGCCCCGGGCCTGACCAGGGCCTCCCGGCAGGGCATAGGCTTGGGGGCATGCCCGTGCAGATCAACCCCAGCATCCTGTCCGCCGACTTCGCCCGCCTCGCGGACGAGGCCGAGGCGGTCCGCGGCGCCGACTGGCTCCATGTCGACGTCATGGACAACCACTTCGTCCCGAACCTCACCCTCGGCGTGCCGGTGGTGGAGTCCCTGGCCCGGGCGACGGACACCCCGCTGGACTGCCACCTGATGATCGAGGACCCCGACCGGTGGGCCCCGCAGTACGTCGAGGCGGGGGCGTCGTCGGTCACCTTCCACGTGGAGGCCGCGGCCGCCCCGGTGCGGCTCGCCCGGGAGATCCGCGCGAAGGGTGCCCGCGCCTCCATGGCGCTGAAGCCCGCGACGCCGATCGAGCCGTTCGAGGACCTGCTGCCGGAACTCGACATGCTGCTGATCATGACGGTCGAGCCCGGCTTCGGCGGCCAGGCGTTCCTCGACATCATGCTGCCGAAGATCCGCCGCACCCGTGAGCTGATCAAGAAGCACGGTCTGGAACTGTGGCTCCAGGTCGACGGCGGTGTCTCGGCCGCCACCATCGAGCAGTGCGCGGACGCGGGAGCGGACGTGTTCGTCGCCGGCTCCGCCGTGTACGGGGCCGAGGTCCCCGCCGAGGCCGTGCGCGCGCTGCGCGCCCAGGCGGAGTCGGCCACCGCCAAGGCGTCCTGGGCATGCGACCACTGAGCCACGGCGAAGTGAACGGTTGAATGAAGCCCGCCCATCAGGGCGGATCAGTCGCCCCGAATCTGCGAGGATGAACGGCGAATCCAGAGTGTGAACAGCAGTGAGGAGATCGCCGTGTCGGGTATGTCGGCGGGCCGGTCAGCCATGCGGATGGGACCCGCTGAGCTGGTGCAGGCGGCGGCCATGGCCCGCCGCTTCTACCTTGAGGGCAAGTCCAAGATCCAGATCGCGGAGGAGTTCGGCGTCAGCCGCTTCAAGGTGGCCCGGGTCCTGGAGACCGCCCTCGAACGGGACCTCGTACGCATCGAGATCCGCGTGCCGGCCGAGCTGGACGCCGAGCGCTCCGACGCGCTCCGCGCCCGCTACGGCCTGCGGCACGCCGTCGTGGTCGAGTCCCCGGCCGAGGCGGAGGAGACCCCGGACCCCGAGAACCTCGGTGAGGTCGCAGCCGACCTGCTCGGCGAACTCGTCAACGAGGGCGACGTGCTCGGGCTGGCCTGGGGCCGGTCCACCATCCACATGGCGGCGGCGCTCGACCGGCTGCCGCCGTGCACGGTGGTGCAGCTGACGGGCGTGTACGACGCCGGGACCGCCGAGCGCGGCTCGGTGGAGGCCGTCCGCCGGGCCGCCCAGGTCTCGGGCGGCGACGCCCACCCCATCTACGCGCCGATGCTGCTGCCGGACGCGGCCACCGCGGCGGCGCTGCGCAACCAGACCGGGATCGCCCGGGCCTTCGAGTACTTCGACAAGGTCACGGTCGCCTGTGTCTCCATCGGCTCCTGGGAGCCGGGCATCTCGACCGTGCACGACATGCTCAGCGACGAGGAGCGCGCGCACTACGCCTCGCTCGGGGTCGCCGCCGAGATGTCGGCGCACCTCTTCGACGCCGACGGGCGCCGGATCGGCCGGGACCTGGGGGAGCGGTGCATCACGGTCAAGGCCGACCAACTGCGCCGTATCCCGGAGGTGGTGGCGATCGCGGGCGGACAGCGCAAGGCCGCCGCGATCGACGCGGTGCTGCGCTCCGGGCTGGTGACCAGCCTGGTGACGGACACCTCGGCCGCCGACTACCTGCTGACGGCGGGCCAGGCACCCAAGCCGGCGCTCGGCCGCCAGGACCCCGACGGAGTCTGACACCGGGCCCCGGCGGGCCCGACCGGGCCTGGCACCGGGTCCCGGGGGTCCTCGACGGGCCTCGACGGGGCGGCCGTGGCAGCATCGTCGGCATGCCGCCACGGTTCGTCCCCCGCCTCCTCGCCGGGCTGCTGGTCTGTCTCGCCGTTCTCCTGGCCGGATGCTCCGGCGGCTCCCCGCCGGCCTCCCCGGCGTCCCCGGCCTCGCCGGGCGCGTCCACCCCGGCCTGGGCGCGTGGCATGCCCACGGTCCCCGCGTCCCGGCTGCCCGCCGAGGCCCGCAGGACACTGGCCCTCATCGACCGGGGCGGACCCTACCCGTACGCCCGGGACGGTTCCGTCTTCGGGAACTTCGAGGGGCACCTGCCCAAGCACCGGCGCGGCTACTACCACGAGTACACCGTGAAGACCCCCGGCTCCCGCGACCGGGGCGCCCGCCGTCTGGTCACCGGGCGGGACGGGGAGATCTACTACACCGATGACCACTACGACTCGTTCCGGGCGGTACTGAGATGAACGAAGACCCGGCCGGCCCCCTCGTGGTCGCGCTCGGCCTCGACGGCGTCACGGACAAGGCGGGCCTGATGGACCGCGCCGCCCGGGCCCTGGCGCTGCCCGACTGGTTCGGCCGCAACTGGGACGCGCTGGCCGACTCCCTGTCCGATCACACGGTCTGGCCCGAGGGCGCCGTGGAACGGGGGCTGCTGATCGTCGTACGGGGCTGGCGGCCGTACGCCGAGGCCCGGCCGGAGGAGTGGCGGATCGCCGAGGAGGTCCTCACCGAGGCCGCGGACCGTACGCCGGCCCTCACCGTCGCCCTCGCCCTTGGAGGAACCTCCCAGTCGTCCGGCGACGACCCTGGATGTTCTGTCAGGGCATGACGGACGCCCCGCCATGGGAGAATGAAGTACGTGCTCTTTCCCCCTGGCACACCTGTCAGGGGGTCACCTCTGATCGACTGGGATGTGCAGCACGTGCGTTTCCTCAATGACATCCGGCCCGCGTACGACCTGACGTACGACGACGTGTTCATGGTGCCGCGCCGCTCCGCGGTGGGCTCGCGTCAGGGCGTGGACCTCGCCTCGCCGGACGGGACGGGCACCACCATCCCGCTCGTCGTCGCGAACATGACCGCCATCGCCGGCCGCCGCATGGCCGAGACGGTGGCCCGCCGCGGCGGGCTCGTGGTCATCCCGCAGGACATCCCGATCGACGTCGTCACCGATGTGATCTCCTGGGTGAAGAGCCGGCACCTGGTGCTGGACACCCCGATCGTGCTGGCCCCGCACCAGACCGTCGCCGACGCCCTGGCGCTGCTGCCCAAGCGCGCGCACAACGCCGGCGTGGTCGTGGACGACGACCACCGGCCCGTCGGTGTCGTCACCGACGCCGACCTGTCCGGTGTCGACCGCTTCACCCAGCTCGAAGTCGTCATGTCCAAGGACCTGCTCCTGTTGGACGCCGACATCGACCCGCGCGAGGCCTTCAACACCCTCGACCACCACAACCGCCGCTACGCCCCGGCCGTCGACAAGGACGGCAAGCTCGCCGGCATCCTCACCCGCAAGGGCGCCCTGCGCGCCACGCTGTACACCCCGGCCGTGGACGCCGACGGGAAGCTGCGGATCGCCGCCGCCGTCGGTATCAACGGCGATGTGGCGGGCAAGGCCAAGCAGCTGCTCGACGCGGGCGTGGACACGCTCGTCATCGACACCGCGCACGGCCACCAGGAGTCGATGATCAGCGCCATCAAGACGGTGCGCGCCCTCGACCCGAAGGTGCCGATCGCGGCCGGCAACATCGTCTCCGCCGAGGGTGTGAAGGACCTGATCGACGCGGGCGCCGACATCATCAAGGTCGGTGTCGGCCCGGGCGCCATGTGCACCACCCGCATGATGACCGGGGTGGGCCGCCCGCAGTTCTCCGCCGTCCTGGAGTGCGCCGCCGAGGCGAAGAAGTACGGCAAGCACGTGTGGGCCGACGGTGGTGTTCGCCACCCGCGCGACGTCGCCATGGCCCTCGCGGCCGGCGCGTCCAACGTGATGGTCGGCTCGTGGTTCGCGGGTACGTACGAGTCGCCGGGCGACCTCCAGCACGACGCCGACGGGCGCGCCTACAAGGAGTCCTTCGGCATGGCCTCGGCCCGCGCCGTGGCCAACCGCACCTCGGAGGAGTCGGCCTACGACCGGGCCCGCAAGGCGCTGTTCGAGGAGGGCATCTCCACCTCCCGGATGTTCCTCGACCCGGCCCGTCCGGGCGTCGAGGACCTGATCGACGCGATCATCGCGGGCGTCCGCTCCTCCTGCACCTACGCCGGTGCCGGCTCGCTGGAGGAGTTCGCCGAGAAGGCGATCGTCGGCATCCAGAGCGCGGCCGGCTACGCCGAGGGCAAGCCGCTGCACGCCAGCTGGAACTGACCCGCGGCTCTCCGCACCCACGACGGCCCCCGCCGTTCCCCACCCGGGAACGGCGGGGGCCGTCGGCGTATCCCGCCGGCCTCGTAAAACGTGCTCTTCAGGGCGTTGTGCAACGGTCGACAGCGCACGCGCAACGATTTGTCATTCCGGCCCGAGGAACGCAATGATTCTGCGGGGATGCGCAAGGTTGCTGCATTACGCCCGTGAAGGCCCGCCTCATAGGGTGCTGCGCTAGTACGTGCGTGGCGGGGACCCCGCTCGGTGGGTTCCTGCCCTCGCAGGCCCACCGGTCCCCCGTCCACGAGGACCGGCTCTCCTGCCGGTCCGCGTCCGCACCACACCGGCAGCGATAAGGAGCCAGCGCGTGCTCGACCAAGGCGCACCCCCGCACAATCCCCTACCGGCCGCCCCCGCGTCCCCGGGCGTCGCCGCGCGCCTGATGCGTCGCAAGCCCGTGGAACGCCTGGTCGCGGAGGGCGGCCAGGGCGAGGGAGGCGAGCTTCGGCGCTCCCTCGGGCTGTGGCAGCTGACCATGATCAGCATCGGCGCCACCCTCGGTACCGGCATCTTCGTCGTCCTCGGCGACGCCGTCCCCGAGGCCGGCCCCGCGATCACCCTGTCCTTCGTGATCGCCGGCCTCACCGCGCTGTTCTCGGCCCTGTCCTACGCCGAGCTGGCGGGCAGCATCCCGGTCGCCGGCTCGTCCTACTCGTACGCATACGCAACGATGGGCGAGCTGGTCGCCTGGGTCTGCGGCTGGTGCCTGGTCCTGGAGTACGGCGTGTCGGTCGCCGCCGTCGCCGTCGGCTGGGGCGAGTACCTGAACGAGCTGCTGGACGGCACCATCGGCGTCACCATCCCGAGCGTGCTGTCCTCGGCCCCCGGCGAGGGCGGTGTCATCAACCTGCCCGCGCTGGTCGTCGTCCTGCTGGCGATGGTGTTCCTGCTCGGCGGCGCCCGCGAGTCCGCCCGCGCCAACACCATCATGGTGTGCGTGAAGATCGTCGCCCTCGTGCTGTTCTGCGCGGTCGGCATCATGGGCTTCAAGTCCGGCAACTACGCCGACTTCATGCCGCTCGGCATGACCGGCGTCAGCGCCGCCGGCGCCACGCTGTTCTTCTCGTACATCGGCTTCGACGCCGCCTCCACCGCCGGTGAGGAGGCCAAGGACCCCAAGCGGGACCTGCCGCGGGCCATCATGCTGTCGCTGATCATCGTCACCGCGCTGTACGTGCTGGTCGCCGGTGTCGCCGTCGGCGCCTGGAACTGGAAGAAGTTCGACGGCTCGGAGGCCTCCCTCGCCGCGATCATGAACGATGTCAGCGGCCAGACCTTCTGGGGCACGCTGCTGGCGCTGGGCGCGGTCATCTCCATCGCGAGCGTGGTGCTCACCGTGCTCTACGGCCAGACCCGCATCCTCTTCGCGATGTCCCGTGACGGCCTGATGCCCAAGGCGCTCGGCAAGGTCCACCGCAAGACCGGCGCCCCCCGCCTCAACACGGTGATCGTCTCCCTCTTCTGCGGTGCGCTCGCCGCCCTGATCCCGCTGGGCAAGCTCGTCGACGCCACCAGCATCGGCACGCTGTTCGCCTTCGGCCTGGTCAACATCGCGGTCATCGTGCTGCGCTACAAGCGGCCGAACCTGGAGCGGACGTTCAAGGTGCCGTTCGGGCCGGTGCTGCCGGTGCTGGGCTTCGCGTTCTGCGCGTACAACATGTTCAGCCTCGACACCGTGACCTGGGTCGTCTTCGGATGCTGGATGGCCGCCGGGCTCGTGTTCTACTTCCTGTACGGCTATCGCCGTTCCCGTCTCGCGACCGACGACGACCTCGCGGTGACGGCAGTGAAGTGACCGAACCGAAGAAGTGAACGACCCCCTGTGCTGAACGATCTCGACGAACGCATCGTGCACGCCCTCGCCGAGGACGCCCGCCGCTCCTACGCGGACATCGGGCAGCTGATCGGCCTGTCCGCGCCCGCGGTGAAGCGGCGCGTGGACCGGTTGCGGGCCACCGGAGCCATCACCGGGTTCACCGTCCGGGTGGACCCGGCGGCGCTCGGCTGGGAGACCGAGGGGTACATCGAGATCTACTGCCGGAGCAACACCTCTCCGGAGACCATCCAGCGGGGTCTGGAGCGCTACCAGGAGGTCGTGGCCGCGTCGACGGTCACCGGCGACGCGGACGCGATCGCCCAGGTCTTCGCCTCCGACATGCGGCACTTCGAGCGGGTCCTGGAGCGGATCGCGGGCGAGCCGTTCGTGGAACGCACCAAGTCCGTCCTGGTCCTGTCACCACTGCTGCGCCGCTTCTCCTCCGGGGCACCGGGGTAGGACGCGGGCAGGAGCGGACAACAGCTCGGGGCGCGCAACGAATCGCCGCCCAGCCCCGACTGCGCGCAACGAACCCCGCACCGGCGCGCAACGGCTCCTTCTTGTCCGGCCGAGCGCACCGCCCGTACCGTCTTCCTGACCCCCAACCCCCCGTTCCGGTGAGGATGACGCATGCGCACCGCCCTGCTCCAGAGCTCCGGCCGTCCCGGCTCGATCGCCGAGAACCTCAAGGTCCTCGACGAGGCCGCGGGCCGCGCCGCCGCCGCGGGCGCCGGACTGCTGGCCGCGCCGGAGATGTTCCTCACCGGATACGCGATCGGCGACGACATCGCCCGCCTCGCCGAGCCCGCCGACGGCGACTCGGCCGACGCGGTCGCCGAGATCGCCACCCGGCACGGCCTGGCCCTCGTCTACGGCTACCCGGAGCGCGACGGCGACACCGTCTTCAACTCCGCCCAGCTGATCTCCGCCGACGGCACCCGGCTCGCCAACTACCGCAAGACCCACCTCTTCGGCTGCTTCGAGCGCGACCACTTCACGCCGGGCGGGCAGCAGGTCGTCCAGGCCGAGCTGAACGGCCTCACCGTGGGCCTGCTGATCTGCTACGACGTCGAGTTCCCGGAGAACGTCCGGGCCCACGCCCTGGCCGGCACGGACCTCCTCGTCGTACCGACCGCGCAGATGCACCCCTTCCAGTTCGTCGCCGAGTCGATGATCCCGGTGCGCGCCTTCGAGAACCAGCTGTACGTCGCGTACGTCAACCGGGTCGGCGAGGAAGGGGAGTTCGAGTTCGTCGGCCTCTCCGTCCTGGCCGGTCCCGACGGCGTCGCCCGCACCCGCGCCGGCCGCGCCGAGCAACTGGTGCTCGCCGACGCCGACCCCGCCTTCCTGGCCGCCTCCCGGGAGAACAACCCGTACCTGGCGGACCGCCGCCCCGGTCTGTACGGGTCCCTGGTCTGAGCCGCGGACACGCGAAGGAAAGCCGCGCGAGAGCGGCCGCAGCAGCCTCACCCTGTTCCACCACGCAAGGAGTCCGTACCCCCATGACGTCCACGGTGCCCAACGCCGTCGAGCACACCGACGAGCAGCAGCCGCCGATCACCATGTTCGGCCCGGACTTCCCCTACGCCTACGACGACTTCCTCGCCCACCCGGCGGGCCTCGGCCAGGTCCCGGCGACCGAGCACGGCACCGAGGTCGCGGTCATCGGCGGCGGCCTGTCCGGCATCGTCGCCGCCTACGAGCTGATGAAGATGGGCCTCAAGCCCGTCGTCTACGAGGCCGACCAGATCGGCGGCCGGCTCCGCACGGTCGGCTTCGACGGCTGCGACGGCTCACTGACCGCCGAGATGGGCGCGATGCGCTTCCCGCCGTCCTCCACGGCGCTCCAGCACTACATCGACCTGGTCGGCCTGGAGACCAGGCCCTTCCCGAACCCGCTGGCCGAGGCCACCCCCTCGACCGTGGTCGACCTCAAGGGCGAGTCGCACTACGCCGTCACCATCGACGACCTGCCCCAGGTGTACCGGGACGTCGCCGCGGCCTGGAACAAGTGCCTGGAGGAGGGCGCCGACTTCTCCGACATGAACCGCGCGATGCGCGAGCGGGACGTGCCGCGCATCCGGGAGATCTGGGCGAAGCTGGTCGAGAAGCTCGACAACCAGACCTTCTACGGCTTCCTGTGCGACTCCGAGGCGTTCAAGTCCTTCCGGCACCGGGAGATCTTCGGCCAGGTCGGCTTCGGCACCGGCGGCTGGGACACCGACTTCCCGAACTCCATCCTGGAGATCCTGCGCGTCGTCTACACCGAGGCCGACGACCACCACCGCGGCATCGTCGGCGGCTCCCAGCAGCTGCCGCTGCGGCTGTGGGAGCGCGAGCCGGAGAAGATCGTGCACTGGCCGCACGGCACCTCGCTGCGGTCCCTGCACACCGGCGGCGAGCCGCGTCCGGCCGTGACCCGGCTGCACCGCACCGCGGGCAACCGGATCACCGTCACCGACGCGCGCGGCGACATCCGCACCTACAAGGCGGCGATCTTCACCGCCCAGTCCTGGATGCTGCTGTCCAAGATCGCCTGCGACGACTCGCTCTTCCCGATCGACCACTGGACCGCGATCGAGCGCACCCACTACATGGAGTCCAGCAAGCTCTTCGTGCCCGTGGACCGGCCGTTCTGGCTGGACAAGGACGAGGAGACCGGCCGGGACGTCATGTCGATGACGCTTACCGACCGCATGACCCGCGGCACCTACCTGCTCGACGACGGCCCCGACAAGCCGGCCGTGATCTGCCTGTCGTACACCTGGTGCGACGACAGCCTGAAGTGGCTGCCGCTGTCCGCGAACGAGCGGATGGAGGTCATGCTGAAGTCGCTCGGCGAGATCTATCCGAAGGTCGACATCCGCAAGCACATCATCGGCAACCCGGTGACGATCTCCTGGGAGAACGAGCCCTATTTCATGGGCGCGTTCAAGGCCAACCTGCCCGGCCACTACCGCTACCAGCGGCGCCTGTTCACCCACTTCATGCAGGGCCGGCTGCCCGAGGACAAGCGGGGCATCTTCCTGGCCGGCGACGACATCTCCTGGACGGCCGGCTGGGCCGAGGGCGCCGTGCAGACCGCGCTGAACGCGGTGTGGGGCGTGATGCACCACTTCGGCGGTACGACCGACCCGTCGAACCCGGGCCCGGGTGACGTCTACGACGAGATCGCGCCGGTGGAGCTTCCCGAGGACTGACCCGGGAGACCGACCAAGGCGCGGGCGGCCGGACCCGGATTCCGGCCGCCCGCGCCTTCGCCAACCCCCGCGCCTCCGCCGGGGATTGTTGCTGCGCCGGCCACCGGGTCCGCGGGCCCGCTCAGGCGGGCAGCGGGGTCAGCAGCATCCGGCCCGCGAACCCCACCGCCGCGTCCAGCCGCTCGGTGAACTCCTCGACGATTCCGGCGCAGTGCCGCAGCGCCCACAGGGCGCGGGCCGCCGCCCAGGCCGCGTCCCGGGCCCGCTCCAGACTCCACGAGCCCAGCAGATGGGTGAGCGGGTCGGCGAGCTGGAGCAGATCCGGGCCCGGCATCAGCTCCTCGCGGACGCGTTCCTCCAGCGCCACGAGCAGCTCGCCCACCCGGTCGAACTCGTCCTCCAGGTCGGCCGGTTCGCAGCCGAGTGCCCGGCAGGTGTCGACCACGGCCAGGGCCAGATCGTGCCCGATGTGCGCGTTCACGCCGGACAGGGCGAACTGCAGCGGCCGTACCCCGGGGTGGCGGCGGAGCTGGAACAGCGGCCGCCAGCAGGCGGGCGGGCGGTGGTCCCCGGCGGCCGCGTCGACCGCCGCCAGATAGCGCTCCGCGAACCGTACGTCCAGCGCGCTCGCCGCCCGCGGATCGGGGAACTCGCCCACGGTCAGCCGCCGGCCGACCTCCTCGGTGACGGCGAGGTAGACGCGGTTGAACACGGCGACGCCGTCCCGCGCGGGCAGGGCCGCGTCCAGCGCGCGCATCCGCGCCACGACGGCGTCGACGGGGGTGGTGGGTGCCGCGGGCCGCGCCAGGGGGAAAGCCAGAGGGGAAGCCATGGGGAAAGCCATGGGGGAAGCGTCCCAGCACGGGGCCGGCCGGCGGGCCGACCGGCCCGGTGCTTCGCCGGAACGGGGGAACGGCGCAACGCGGGAGCGCCGGCTAGGACTTCGCGCGCGGCGCCCGTTCCCCCGCCGGCGAGCCGGTCTCCGTGTCCGCCTCCGTGTCGTACGTCGACGTGCCCTCGTCCAGCAGCGGCTCCTGCCCCTTCAGATGGGCCGGGGCGAAGGCGCGCAGAGCGTGGTAGCCGGTGATGACGACCAGGGTGCCGAGGGCGATGCCGCTGAGCGAGAAGGTGTCGGTGAACTTCATGGAGACGTTGCCGACGCCGATGATGATGCCCGCGGCGGCCGGGACCAGGTTCAGCGGGTTGCGCAGGTCCACCTTGGCGTTGATCCAGATCTGGGCGCCGAGCAGGCCGATCATGCCGTAGAGGATGACGGTGATGCCGCCGAGCACCCCGCCCGGGATGGCCGCCACGACCGCGCCGAACTTCGGGCAGACGCCGAAGAGCAGCGCGAAGCCGGCGGCGGCCCAGTAGGCGGCGGTGGAGTAGACGCGGGTCGCGGCCATCACGCCGATGTTCTCCGAGTACGTGGTGTTCGGCGGGCCGCCCACGGCGGTGGAGAGCACCGAGGCGACACCGTCGGCGGAGATCGCCGTGCCGAGCTTGTCGTCCAGCGGGTCGCCGGTCATCTCGCCGACCGCCTTGACATGGCCCGCGTTCTCCGCGACCAGGGCGATGACCACGGGCAGGGCGACCAGGACGGCCGACCACTGGAAGGACGGCCCGTGCAGGTGGGGCAGCCCGATCCAGTCGGCGTGGGAGACCGCGGAGAGGTCCAGGCGCCAGTGGTCGGTGACCTTCCCGCTCGGGCTCACGGAGTGGATCTTGCCGAAGATCCGGTCGAAGGCCCAGGAGATGCCGTAGCCGAAGACCAGGCCCAGGAAGATGGCGATGCGCGACCAGAAACCGCGCAGGCAGACGACCGCCAGCCCGGTGAAGAGCATCACCAGCAGCGCGGTCCACTGGTCCTGCGGCCAGTAGGTGGACGCGGTCACCGGGGCCAGGTTGAAGCCGATCAGCATGACGACGGCACCGGTGACGATCGGCGGCATGGCGGCGTGGATGATCCGCGCGCCGAACCGCTGCACGGCCAGGCCCACCAGGAACAGCACCGCGCCGACGACGAGCACCGCGCCGGTCACGGTCGCGCTGGTGCCGCCCTGGGCGCGGATGACGGCGGCCACGCCCACGAAGGACAGGGAGCAGCCGAGGTAGCTCGGCACCCGGCCCCGGGTGGCGAGCAGGAAGATCACGGTCGCCACGCCCGACATCATGATCGCCAGGTTCGGGTCCAGGCCCATGAGCACGGGGGCCACGAAGGAGGCGCCGAACATCGCGACCACGTGCTGGGCGCCCAGGCCCACGGTGCGGGGCCAGGACAGCCGTTCGTCGGGGCGTACCACCGCTCCGGGAGCGGGCGTGCGCCCGTCACCGTGCAGTTTCCAGCGCACGCCGAGGTCCATGGTGGGGTTTCACTTTCTTACGTACATGAGACGGTCCGAACCATTGTGCGGGTAAGTGAGGGTTCTCCGCCCACGTGGTCACGTACGTGAACCTCCGCGATCACCTCAGGAGTGCGGGCCGGACACCGCCGCGCTCCGCGGATCCGCCTTCGCCCGGCCCCCGCGTTCGGCGGCGCGCAGGACGCCCGAGAACACGACGAGCCCGCAGGCCAGCGCCGTCACCACGCAGAAGGACACCATCAGGCTGGTGGCCTGGGCCACCCCGCCGATCAGGCTCGGCGCGATCAGCCCGGAGGTGTAGGTGACGGTCGCCACGCCCGCGATGGCCTGGCTCGGGCGGGGGCCGGCGTGACCGGCGGCGGCGAAGCACAGCGGGACGACCACCGCGATGCCGAGCCCCATCAGCGCGAATCCGGTCATGGCCGCCGCCGGGTGCTCCGCGAGCACGATCAGCAGTCCGCCCAGCACGGCCAGCACTCCGCCGGCCCGCACGGTGCGGACCGCGCCGAAGCGGTTCACCACCGCGTCCCCGGCGATCCGGGCCACGGCCATGGTCAGCATGGAGCCGGTGGTGGCGGACGCCGCCAGCCCGGCCGAGCTGTCCAGCCGGTCCCGCAGGAACACCGCCGACCAGTCCAGGGTCGCGCCCTCGGCGAACACCGCGCAGAACCCGACCGCGCCGATCAGCAGCGCCGAGCGCGGCGGCAGCGCGAACCGCGGCGGCGGCTCCTCGTCCGCGGCGGGCTGGATGTCCAGCACCCAGCCGCAGACCGTCCACCCGAGCACGGTCAGCACGGCCGAGGCCAGCGCGAAGTGCACCCGGGCGTCCGCGCCGAGATGCGCGGCCAGGGTGCCGGCCGCCGAGCCGGTCAGGGCGCCCGCGCTCCACATGCCGTGCAGCCCGGACATCACCGACCTGCCGAGCAGCCGCTCGACCTCCACGCCGAGCGCGTTCATCGCGACGTCGGCCATGCCCGAGGAGGCGCCGTAGGCGAACAGCGCCAGGCACAGGGTGACCAGGTTCGGCGCGACGGAGGGCAGCACCAGGGCGAGCGTCCACAGCGCCAGCAGCCCGCGCAGGGCCGTACGGCTGCCGAAGCGGTGGGTGACCCGCCCGGCCAGCGGCATCGCGCACGCGGCACCGAGCGCGGTGAAGGCCAGCGCGAACCCCAGTTGGCCGGCGCTCAGCCCGGCGTGCTCCCTGATCCAGGGCACCCGCGTGGCGAACGACCCGGTCACCGAGCCGTGCACGGCGAACACCGCCGCCACGGCGTACCGGGCACGCCGGACCTCGTCGCGTGCGGGGCTCATGTCACCCATGTTCCTGTCCCTCCCCGGCCGACCCTCTCGGCAACCCGGGGCGTAAATTATCAGGAACCCTGCCTGATAGATAGGGCAGCCGTGCGCCGCGTACGACCGTCCGGTCCGCAGCGATCTGGGAGGATTCCCGACATGCCCGCATCACCCAGCACCGCCCGGGCCCTCAACGACCGGCTGGCCCTGCGGCTGTTGCAGCAGGAAGGCCCGCTGACGGCGGGGCAGCTCAAGCAGCTGACCGGCCTGTCCCGGCCGACGGTCGCCGACCTCGTCGACCGGCTCACGGCCGCCGGACTGATCACGGTGGTCGGTGAGTCCGGCGAGCAGCGCCGGGGCCCCAACGCCCGGCTCTACGGCATCGTGGCCGGTCGCGCCCACCTCGCCGCGCTCGACGTGCGCACCGAAGGCGTCCTCGTCCTGGTCTCCGACCTGCTCGGCCGGGTGCTCGCCGAGGCGTCCGCGCCGATCGGCGGGGACACCGGGACCGGGCCCGCAGTGGAGCGGGCGGTGGCCGCGGTGGAGCGGGCCGTGAAGGAGGGCGGTGCGGACCGGCTGCACACCGTCGGCATCGGGGCGCCGGGCCTGATCGACCCGGCCACCGGCGACCTCAGGGACTCCGCCGGACTGCCCGCCTGGCACCGCAGCCTGGTCGCCGCCCTCCAGGACCGGCTGCCGGGTGCCCGGGTGACCGTCGAGAACGAGACCAACCTGGCCGCCCTGGCCGAGCAGCGCGAGGGCGCCGCCCGCGACCGGGACACCTTCGTCCTGCTCTGGCTGGGGCACGGCGTCGGCGCCGCGGTCGTCCTCGACGGCAGCCTGCGCCGCGGTGCCTCCGGCGGCACCGGCGAGATCGGTTTCCTGCCGGTGCCGGGCACGGCCTCGCTGCCCTCGGCGACCGACTGCGACGGCGGCTTCCACTCGCTGGCCGGCGCGGCCGCGGTCGTCTCGCTGGCCGCCGAGTGCGGCCTGCCGGCGCCCGGCCCGGCGGACGGGCCGGGCGCGGCGCGCGCGGTGCGCGGGGCGGTGACGCGGGCGTCCGCGGCCGACGAGCGCTTTCTGCGCGCCCTCGCCGACCGGGTCGCCGTCGGCGCGGCCTCGGTGGCGGCCGTCCTGGACCCCGGCTGCGTGGTGCTCGGCGGGGAGGTCGGCCGGGCCGGGGGAGCGGTGCTCGCCGGGCTGGTGGGGGAGCGGCTGCGCCGGATGTCGCCGCTGGCCACCGAGGTGCGGGCGAGCGGCCTCGGCGGTACGGCCGTGCTGCGCGGGGCGCTGCTCACCGCGCGGGAACGGGCGCAGGACGAGCTGTTCGCGCCGCCGGAGCGGTAGCCGGCCCTGCCTGTCCGGCCCTGCCTGTCCGGCCCCGTCTTGGCGGCCCGGCGGCGGGCAAGGGCCGTCGTCACCGCCGCCGAGCCCGTCCGCACCTTAAGAGGACTAGACCAGTAGGGTCAATGGTCCGGACCAACCTCAACGCCCTTGGTCCGCCGACCGGTTGCCGGGGGCGGTGGCGTGGCGCGAACGCGTCCGCGCGCACTGTGAGGGAGGCCACACGACCCGCCCGTCTGGACGGGTGACGGGCGTGGCAGACTGGGCCCTGTACCAGAAGCAGCGCACTCCGGGGTCGGTGAAAGTCCGAACCGGCGGTTACAGTCCGCGACCCGGTCGCTTCCAGCGGCCGGTTGACCAGGTGAAATTCCTGGACCGACGGTTAAAGTCCGGATGGGAGGCAGTGCGCGGCGGGCGGGCACGCGTGTATCCGTGTGCGCGCCGCCGTATCGAGGCTCGTCCCAGCGTGGACGCGCCCGTCCGGCGACGCCTCCGGTGTGTGCTCACCCGTGGATTCTGTCGTCATCGACAGCCCCGGAGTCCGTGCCCGAAGAGGCAGGAGGACCCGGGAAGTGTTCACCGGAATCGTCGAAGAGCTGGGTGAGGTCACCGCCGTCGAGAACCTCGGCGACGCCTCCCGCTTCCGGCTGCGCGGCCCCGTCGTGACCGAGGGCGCGCGGCACGGCGACTCCATCGCCGTGAACGGGGTCTGTCTCACCGTCGTCGAACACGAGGGTGACGAGTTCACCGCCGACGTCATGGCCGAGACCCTGAAGCGTTCCAGCCTGGGCGCGCTCACCGTCGGCTCCCGCGTCAACCTGGAGCGCCCCACCGCCGTCGGCGCCCGCCTCGGCGGGCACATCGTGCAGGGGCACGTCGACGGCACCGGCGAGATCCTGGCCCGCACGCCCTCCGAGCACTGGGAGATCGTGAAGATCTCCCTCCCCGCGGACCTCTCCCGCTACGTCGTGGAGAAGGGCTCCATCACGGTCGACGGCATCAGCCTCACCGTCGTGGAGGCGGCCCCGGACCACTTCACCGTCAGTCTCATCCCGACCACCCTCGCGCTGACCACGCTCGGCGTGAAGCAGCCCGGCGACGCGGTCAACCTCGAAGTGGACGTCATCGCCAAGTACGTCGAGCGGCTGCTCACGGCCGGACGGGAGGCCGGCCGGTGAACTGGCTGAACTCCGAGGCGTTCACCCTCTTCGGTCAGCACATCATCTGGTCGGACATGACCGGCAACATCCTGGGCCTGATCACCCTCGCCCTCGGCTGGCGCCGCTCCCTGTGGACCTGGCCCGTGCAGTTCCTGTCCGGCCTCGTGCTGTTCGCCGCCTTCTACGGCCATCTGACCGGCAGCGCCGGCAAGCAGGTCGTCGTCATGGCCGTCGCGCTGTACGGCTGGTGGCAGTGGCAGCGCACCCGGAACCGGTCCGGCGACGGCCAGATCACCCCCCGGTTCGCCACCTGGCGCGAGCGTGCGGCCATGGTCGCCGCCGCCGGCGCCGGCACGGTCGCCGTCGCCCTGCTGTTCCAGGCCTACCCGTCCCTGTCCTGGGACCCCTGGCCCGACGCCTACATCTTCGTCGGCACCATCGTCGCGATGTACGCCCAGGCCAAGGGCATGGTCGAGTTCTGGTTCGCCTGGCTGCTCGTCGACCTCGTCGGCGTCCCCCTCAACTTCGCCAACGGCTACGCCTTCTCCGGCTTCGTCTACGTCATCTACGGCGCACTCGTCCTGTGGGGCATGCGCGACTGGTGGCTGCGTTCCCGCAAGGCCGCGCGGCCCACACTGGAAGGAGCGCCGGCATGACCTCGGCACCCGTCCTCCACGACACCCACGACATCGAGAACTTCGCGCTCGACCCGGTCGAGCAGGCCATCGCCGACATCGCCGCCGGGCGCCCGATCGTCGTCGTCGACGACGAGAACCGGGAGAACGAGGGCGACCTCGTCGTGGCCGCCGAGAAGATCACCCCCGAGATCGTCGCCTTCATGATGAGCGAGTGCCGCGGGCTGATCTGCGCTCCCATGGAGAGCGGGGAACTGGACCGGCTGCGGCTGCCGCAGATGGTCGAGGACAACACCGAGTCGATGAAAACCGCGTTCACGGTCTCCGTGGACGCCACCGCCGCGCACGGTGTGAGCACCGGCATCTCGGCCGCCGACCGCGCCACCACGCTCCGGCTGCTCGCGAGCGGCACGGCCGAGCCCGCCGACTTCGTCCGCCCCGGCCATGTCTTCCCGCTGCGCGCCAAGGCCGGCGGCGTCCTCGCCCGCGACGGCCACACCGAGGCCGCCGTCGACCTCGCCCGGCTCGCGGGCCTGCGCCCGGCCGGTGCCATCGTGGAGATCGCCGGCGAGGACGGCCGGATGCTCCGCCTGCCCGAGCTGATCCCGTTCGCCCGCAAGCACGGCCTGACGATCATCTCCATCGAGGACCTGATCGCCTACCGCCGCGACAGCGAGCCCACCGTCCGCCGCGAGGCCGCCACCCGCCTGCCCACCCGGCACGGCACCTTCACCGCCTACGGCTACCGGTCCACCGTCGACGGCGTCGAGCACGTCGCCCTCGTCCACGGCGACCTCGGCGACGGCCGGGACGTCCTGGTCCGCGTCCACTCCGAGTGCCTCACCGGCGACGTCTTCGGCTCCCTGCGCTGCGACTGCGGCCCCCAGCTGGACACCGCGCTCGCCCGGATCCAGCAGGAGGGCCGCGGAGTCGTCGTCTACCTGCGCGGACACGAGGGACGCGGCATCGGCCTGCTGTCCAAGCTGCGCGCCTACGAACTCCAGGAGCAGGGCCACGACACCCTGGACGCCAACCTGGAACTCGGCCTGCCCGCCGACGCCCGCGACTACGGCGCGGGCGCGCGGATCCTGGCCGACCTCGGTGTCCGCGGGGTCCGGCTGATGACCAACAACCCCGACAAGACCGACGCCCTCGGGCGCCACGGCATCGAGGTCACCGGCCGGGAGCCGATGCCCGTCCAGGCCGGTGAGCACAACCTCCGCTACCTGCGCACCAAGCGGGACCGGATGGGACACGACCTGCCCTGGCTCGACACACCCGCCGTGTCGGCCTGCGGCAACCAGTAAGCGAGAGAGCACGGAGGTAAGACGTGAGCGGCAAGGGTGCACCGGACGTGTCCGTACGCAAGGTGAGCGACCTCAGGGTCGCCGTCATCGCGGCGCAGTGGCACGAGAAGGTGATGGACGGCCTGGTGGACGGCGCCCTGCGCGCCCTGCGCGACCTGGGCATCGACGAGCCGACCCTGATCCGGGTCCCGGGCAGCTTCGAACTCCCGGTCGCCGCCAAGGTCCTCGCGGGCCGCGGCTACCACGCGATCGTCGCCCTCGGCGTCGTCATCCGGGGCGGCACCCCCCACTTCGACTACGTGTGCCAGGGCGTCACCCAGGGCCTCACCCAGGTCTCCGTCGACACCGGCGTCCCCGTCGGCTTCGGCGTGCTCACCTGCGACACCGAGGAGCAGGCCCTGGACCGGGCCGGCCTGGAGGGCTCCAGCGAGGACAAGGGCCACGAGGCGGTGACGGCGGCCGTGGCGACGGCGGCCACCCTCCGCTCGGTATCCGAACCCTGGCACTAGGCCGGCCGGCACAACGGCTAGGGTGGGGCTCACCATGTCCAAGAAGACGTTCGAGGAGCTGTTCACCGAGCTCCAGCACAAGGCCGCCCAGGGCGATCCCGCCACCTCCCGCACCGCCGAGCTGGTCGGCAAGGGCGTCCATGCCATCGGCAAGAAGGTCGTCGAGGAGGCCGCCGAGGTCTGGATGGCCGCCGAGTACGAGGGCAAGGAGGCGGCGGCCGAGGAGATCTCGCAGCTGCTGTACCACGTCCAGGTGATGATGGTCGCCCGCGGCATCTCCCTGGACGACGTCTACGCCCATCTGTAAGCCGTCCCCCCGCACCCACCCCGTAGAGAACGAACGAAGGAAGCCGACCTCATGCTGCGCATCGCCGTCCCCAACAAGGGTTCACTGTCCGGCCCTGCGGCGGAGATGCTGCATGAGGCCGGCTACCAGCAGCGCCGCGAGTCCAAAGAGCTGCGCATCGTCGACCCGGAGAACGAGGTCGAGTTCTTCTACCTCCGCCCCCGCGACATCGCGATCTACGTCTCCTCCGGCCGTCTCGACATCGGCATCACCGGCCGTGACCTGCTGATCGACTCCGGCGCCGACGCCGAGGAGATCCTGCCGCTCGGCTTCGCCCGCTCCACCTTCCGCTTCGCCGCCAAGCCCGGCACCGCAAGCGGCATCGAGGACCTCAAGGGCCGTACGGTCGCCACCTCCTACGAGGGGATCGTCGCCAGGCACCTCGCGGACAGCGGCATCGACGCCGCCGTGGTCCACCTGGACGGCGCCGTCGAGACCGCCATCGAGCTGGGCGTCGCCGAGGTCATCGCCGACGTCGTGGAGACCGGCACCAGCCTGCGCAACGCGGGCCTGGAGGTCTTCGGCGAGCCGATCATGAAGTCCGAGGCCATCGTCGTCCGCCGCACCGGCGCCGACGCCGAGGAGCCCAAGGTCCAGCAGTTCCTGCGCCGCCTCCAGGGCGTCCTGGTCGCCCGGACGTACGTGATGATGGACTACGACTGCCGGGTGGAGCAGCTGGAGAAGGCCGTCGCGCTCACCCCCGGCCTGGAGTCCCCGACCGTCTCCCCGCTGCACAACGAGGGCTGGGTCGCCGTGCGCGCCATGGTCCCCGCCAAGGAGGCCCAGCGGATCATGGACGACCTCTACGGCATCGGCGCCCGTGCCATCCTGACCACGGCCATCCACGCCTGCCGCCTCTGAGGGGTACGTCCGAGATGTCCGACCTGCCCGCCCTGCCCGTCACCTTCCGGCCCGGCCGCACCCGGGTGATCCTGCTCACCGCCGGAGTCCTGATCTTCGTGGTGATCTCCGGGATCGCGCTGCTGCTGGAGAACCTCGGCCCCGGCTCGCGGCTCAGCTTCATCGTCACCGGCGCGCTCTGCCTGTGGGTACTGGCCCAGCTGGCCCGGGTGAAGGTGGTCGCCGACGAGTCCGGTGTCACCGTCGTCAACATCGCGAGCAGGCGCCGCCTGGCCTGGGCGGAGATCCTTAGGGTGAACCTCCGGCCGGGTGACCCCTGGGTGTTCCTCGACCTCAGCGACGGCACCAGCCTGCCCGCGCTCGGCATCCAGCCGGGCATCGCCAAGCAGCAGGCCATCGCCGACGCCCGGGCCCTGCGGGCACTCGCCGAGGCCCGCTCCGGCTCGCCCGCCCTGCCGCACGAGCCCAGATCTTGATTAATCTGGTGGGCGGAGGCGTCCCGCTGTGCCTCCGCCCCTGCGTGCCACCCGGTGCACAGGGGTTCCTGCTACCCGAGGAGTGACCCTCTCCGGCGATGGACGGATCGTCCTGTAGTACCCGCGCCACCCCTGCCCGACATAGCGGCAAGGCGGTGGCGGCGTGACCATCCCCCTGCTGTTGCTCGCCGCGGCCTTCCTGCTGATCCTCGCCAACGGATTCTTCGTGGCGGCCGAGTTCGGCCTTGTGACGGTCGAACGCCCGGACGCCGAGAAGGCCGCCGCCGACGGCGACCCACGCGCCCGCACGGTCGTGGAGTCGCTGAAGGAACTGTCCTTCCAGCTCTCCGGCACCCAGCTCGGCATCACCATCACCTCCCTGGTCGTCGGCATGCTCGCCGAACCCGCGCTGGCCGAGCTGCTGCGCGGCCCGTTCGCGGCGCTCGGCGTCCCCGAGGGGGCCGCGGCCGGTGTCGCGGTGGTCGTCGGCATGCTGCTGGCCTCCGCGATCCAGATGGTGATCGGCGAACTCGTGCCGAAGAACTGGGCGGTGTCCCGGCCGTTGCAGGTGGCCCGCTTCGTGGCCGGCCCGCAGCACCGCTTCGCCCTCCTGTTCCGCCCGGTGATCTCCGCGCTGAACACGGTCGCCAACCGGCTGGTCCGCGCCCTCGGCGTGGAGCCCGCCGAGGAGCTGGCCTCCGCCCGCACCCCCGGCGAACTCGTCTCCCTGGCCCGGCACTCCGCCCTGGCCGGCGCCCTGGAGCAGGACACGGCCGACCTGTTCGTACGCACCCTGTCCCTGGGCGAGCTGACCGCACAGCACGTGATGACCCCGCGGGTGAAGGTGAGCGCGTTGCAGGTCTCGGCCACCGCCGAGGACGTCGTCAACCTCACCCGGGCCACCGGCCTGTCCCGCTTCCCCGTCTACCGGGAGAAGATCGACGAGGTCGTGGGCATGGCCCACCTCAAGGACGCGCTGGCCGTCCCGGCCCACGACCGGCTGCGCACCCCGGTCGGCCGCATCGCCCGCAAGGCGCTCCTCGTCCCCGAGATCCTGCCCGTGCAGCCCCTGCTCGCCCGGCTGCGCAGCGAGCAGCCCATCGCGGTCGTCGTGGACGAGTACGGCGGCACGGCCGGCGTGGTCACCCTGGAGGACATCGTCGAGGAACTGGTCGGCGAGGTCCGCGACGAGCACGACGCCAAGGACATGCCCGAGCTGGCCCCCGCCCCGCCCGAGGACGGCAGGCCCGCCTGGGACGTGGACGGCGGCTGCCGCGTCGACATCCTGACGCGCATAGGCCTGGAGGTGCCCGAGGGGCCGTACGAGACCGTGGCCGGACTGGTCGCCGATCTGCTCGGCCGGATCCCGGCCCCCGGCGACCGGGCCGAACTGCCCGGCTGGCGGCTCTCGGTCCGCCAGGTCGGCCACTATCGCGCCGAACGGGTCCGCCTGGTCAGGACGGCCCCGGTGGCGGGCGTGACGGAGGCCGCCCGATGAGCGTGCTGCAACTGGTCTTCGCGGCGCTGCTCGTGCTCGCCAACGGCTTCTTCGTCGGCGCCGAGTTCGCGCTCGTCTCCGTCCGCCGCAGCCAGATCGAACCGCTCGGCACCGCCCGCGCCCGCCAGGTGCTCTACGGCCTGGAGCGGCTGCCGCAGATGATGGCCGCCGCCCAGTTCGGCATCACCGTCTGCTCCCTGACGCTCGGCGCGGTCGCCGAGCCGACGGTGGCGCACCTGCTGGAGCCGCTGTTCGAGTGGATCCACCTGCCGCACGGCATGATCCACCCCCTCGGCTATGTCATCGCGCTGGCCGCGGTGGTCTTCTTCCACCTGGTCATCGGCGAGATGGTGCCGAAGAACCTGGCCATGGCGGCGCCCGAGAAGGCGGCGCTCTGGCTCAGCCCCGGCCTGGTCTGGTTCGCCCGCCTGTGCAAGCCGGTCACCGTGGCCCTCGGCGCCTGCGCCCAGGGCATCCTGCGGCTGTTCCGGGTCGAGCCGAAGGACGAGGTGGCGGCGGTCGTCACCACCGAGCAGCTCAACCGCCTGCTGGAGGACTCCGGTGAGGCCGGCCTCCTCGGCCCCGAGGAGCGCGAGCGGCTGGAGGACGCCCTGGAACTGGGCTCCCGCCCGGTGACGGACGTCCTGCTGCGCCGCGAGTCCCTGGTCACGGTGGAACCGTCGGTGACCCCGGGGGACATCGTGGAGCTGACCGCCCGCACGGGCTACTCCCGCTTCCCGGTCGCCGCGGCCGGCAAGGGCCCCTTCATGGGGTACGTGCACGTGAAGGACGTCCTCGACCTGGAGGACTCCGACCGGGCCGTCCCCCAGCAGGTCTGGCGGCCCATGGCCACGCTCCGCGCCGAGCTGCCGCTGGACGACGCCCTCACCGTGATGCGCCGGGCGGCCACGCATCTGGCCCAGGTCGCCGACGCGTCCGGCAAGGTGCTGGGCCTGGTGGCCCTGGAGGACGTACTGGAGATGCTGGTGGGCGAGGTCCGGGACCCGGCGCACCGGGAGATGCCGGAACCGAGGGTGAGCGGGGAGCCGGAGGAGGCGCTCGCCGGATAGCCGGGTGGTGGCGGGAGCCGTGGCCGCCGGCCGGTGCCGGGCCGGCCGCGCGGTTCCCCGCCTCCCTCCGGGGCGCTCACCCGGTACCCCGCCCCCTTCAGGGGCGCTCGCCTAGTACGCGGACGGATCGTGCGGGCCCCGCCCCGACAGCACCTCGCCGTAGGCCTGCATCAGGTCGGGCAGCCGCAGGGTCGCCAGGTCCTCCCGGGACAAGGGTCCCGCGTACGACGACAGCCGCAGATCCCGGTACGCGCAGCTCTTCTCGTACAGCGTGCGCAGGAACCGTCCGTTGCCCAGCTCGTCGATCCACCCCTGGCCGACCACGTGCCCGGCGATCGACCGCAGCTCCTCCAGCGCCTCCTCGTCCCACTGGTCGCCGTTCTCCGCCGCGAGCACCTTGCCGATCTCGGTGAGTTCCGCCGGCCGGTAGGAGGGGAAGTCCACCCGGGTGGTGAAACGGGAGGACAGCCCGGGGTTGGCGGCCAGCAGGCGGTCCATGCCCTCCGGGTAGCCGGCCAGGATCACCACCAGGTGGTCGCGGTTGTCCTCGGCCCGCTTCAGCAGCACCTGGAGCGCCTCGTCGCCGTAGGCGTCCCCCTTGCCGTACCCGGAGTTGGACAGCGAGTACGCCTCGTCCACGAACAGCACCCCGCCGATCGCGGAGTCGATCAGCTCGTTGGCCTTCACGGCCGTCTGCCCCAGGTACTCGCCGACCAGGTCGGCGCGCTGGGCCTCCACGAGATGGTCGCCGCCGAGCAGGCCCAGGGCGTAGAACACCCGGCCCAGGATGCGCGCGACCGTGGTCTTGCCCGTGCCGGACGGGCCGGAGAAGACGAAGTGCCGCTTGGGCGGCTGCACCGGCAGGCCCTGCCCGGCCCGCAGCCGCGCCATGTTCAGCTGCGCGGACAACGCCTTGACCTGGCGCTTGACCGGCTCAAGGCCCACCATGCGCTCCAGTTCGGCGAGCGCCTGGTCCAGTAACGCGGGGTCGGTCGGCCCGGCCGGGACCGGCGAGGCGGATCCCCCGGGGCCCGTCCTGGTCCGCACCGAGGGGTCGGCCGCCGACGGCAGCGGCCCGGCCGGCAGGTCGGGCTCGGGCAGCCGCAGATCGCGGCCCTCGGTGCCGAACAGCGGATCGAACCCGTCGGGGCCGTCCACCGTGTCCTGTCCCGCGCCGGTCAGGGTGATCGCGGCGAGGTCGCCCGTCTCGTCGTACCCGTCGCCCTCGGCGATCGCCGCGAGCCGGGCCGAGGTGTCCATGAAGGCCGGGTCCACCCGGTGCACCGCCCGGTACAGGGGGAGCGCGGCGGCCGACCGTCCCGTGCCCTCGTGTGCCCGCGCCAGCCAGTAGCGCAGCTCCTTGCGTTGCGGCTGCTCGCTGCGGCATCGCATCAGCGCGGCCGACAGCAGCGGCTCGGCCTGGCCGTACATCTCCAGCCGGACCCGGGCCATGCCGCCGAAGAGGCCGGCCTCGATGCCGAGTAGGGGATCGTCCAGCAGCGGGTCGGTGTGCCGGACCAGCTGCTCCCAGTCCTTGACCAGATAGGCGCGGCAGGCGTGCAGGAAGCGGACCTGGGCGTCGGTGTCGACCGGGGGCAGTCCGGCCAGGGCGCGGTCCAGCTCGGGCACATGCCGGCCGTCCAGCCAGTGGGAGGCGTGCGCCAGCAGCAGATCACGCGGGCTCTCCAGCACGGGCTGCACCCACCAGCCCAGCCAGTACCAGGAGTTGAGGGTGCGGCGGTGCCGGGCGCGCTGTTCGCCGAAGCGGTCGCGGTGCCGGAACATGCGCAGCAGCGCGGTGGTGGTGTCGACCCGGAGCGCGTGCAGTCCGAGCCAGGCGTCCGCCATGCCCGGGTCCATCCGCACCGCGGCGCGGAACTCCTCCTCCGCCTGCGGGTAGGCGCCCATCGTGTAGGCGTCCACGCCCCGCAGCCAGGCGAGGTCGGCCGGCGCCTCGGGACCCTGCGAGCCGAAGTCCATCACGTCCCCCCACAGACCATGCACCCGTGGTTCACCGCCGGGCAGTCACCCGACGGCCACCGTGGTCGAACCGCCGTACCGCGGAACGGAGTTGCGGGTGCGCGAGGCTGCCGCTCGAAGGTCGCACCGAGGGCATCGTACCCGCGGTCAGGGTGCCTGCCGAAGGGTGCCGCACAGGGCGTTCGGCGAGGTGGGGCAGACGGGGCGCACGGCATTTCGTGACCGAGGGTGAGAGGGCCGCCGCGCCGACGGGCGGAAACCGGGTCCCGCGGGCAGAACGAAGCCCCCGGTCACGGGGGAACAACCGGGGGCTTCGTGTCGGTGGGCGGCTCCGAAAGCCGCACATTCAGAACGTAAGTCCTGTACCGGCCCTCGGTCAAGCGAAGTTGAGGTACTCGGAGAACTTGTCCCGCAAGGGTCTTCACAGCCTCACCACATCGCGGAGGGGCCGTCACCGAGGGTCACATCGGGCGTGGATCCGGTGCCCGCGGCCGGTCCCGGCAGCACCTCGTACCCCTCGGGTCGCTGGAGCACCAGCAGATCGGCGTGGGGGCGTGAGGGATCGGTGACGAAGTGCGCGCGCTCCGCCGTGACCCAGCCGTCCCAGAACTCCCGCTGCTCCGCCCCGTCCCGCCGCCGGCCGCGCGCCCAGGACTCCTCCCGGGGCAGCTCCATCCACAGCAGCCGGGCCAGATGGGGCCGCAGCGCCCGGCGCCCGGCGCCGACGCCCTCGATCAGCACCACGGGCGCGGCCGGCACCGGACGCGGGTCGCCGAAGACGCGGGCCCGCCAGTCGTAGGGGGTGACGTATCCGCTCTCGCCGCGGCCCAGCGGTTCGATCACCTGGGTCATCAGCCGGCCGGTCCAGGCGAACAGGCGCTCATGGCTGGCGAAGTCGTCGAGGTGGACGACCGGGGCCCCGCCCAGCGCCCGCGCCAGCCGCCGGGCGAAGGTCGACTTCCCGGATCCGGCGTGCCCGTCGACGCCGATCAGCCGGACCGGTCCCAGGGACGGGGGGAGCCCGCGCAGCCGGGCGGCGAGGTCGTGAATGGCGATTCCCGAGGTGTGGTGCGATGCGGGCCGGTTGTCCGCACGACAGTCTAGTGGCGGGCCCCGGGGGGCGGGGCGGCGCCGGGGGCGGCGGGGCGGCCGTCGGGAGCGGCCGGGAGTCGCCGGGTGGCGTCCGTAGTCGGCGGGCCGGGAAAAGTCCCGACTTGAATCACCGGCCGCGGGCCAGTCGAAGGTGTCGATAAACAATCCGAATCCGCTGACCGATATGTCGAATTCGGCGTTCCGGGTGTGCCCCACGCTGAGTAAGGTGCCTCCTGCGCAACGTGATGCGCCGCACGGTGACGGGCAGGGGGATATGGCCGCGGACTTATTCGAAGGGCACTATGTGTGGCATCCGGCGGCCGACGACCGGGTGCTGGCGAGCGTCTGCGTCGACGTGCGCGCCGGGCGTTACCGGTCCGCCGACGAGGCCCTCGCCGAGACCCGTACCGACTTCGGCCTGCGCGCCCACCGCTCGCTGGTGCTCGCCTCCGAGGCGGCCGGCACCGATCTGGCGGAGCGCTGGCTCGCCGAGGAGCCGACCCCCGAGGCCGCGCTGATGTGGGCGCGCGTGGCCGTGCAGCGCGCCCTGCGGGCCGCCGACGCGCGCGACGACCGAGCCGAGGCGCTGGAGCGGATAGCGCTGGCCGCCTGCGACCGGGCCGCCGAGGCGAACCCCGCCGACCCCACGCCCTGGGTCGCCCGGCTCGCCATGGCCCGGCTGCACCGGCTGCGCGACCCGGCCCCGAAGGGCCTGCTCACCTCGCCGCCCGGCCCCTGGCGGCTGTTCGCGCACATCCTGTCCCTGGACCCCTGGCACCGCGAGGCCCACCACCGCTTCCTGTCCTGTTTCTTCACCCGCCACGGCGGCTCGGTCACCGCCGCCTGGGACGTGGCCGCCTTCCTCAGCCAGCGGGCCCCCGCCGACTCCGCCCTGCGGCTGCTGCCCCTGGTGGCCCTGGTGGAGAGCTACAACCCCACCCAGCTGCTCGCCGACCGGGTCTGGGAACAGCCCCAGTGGCGCTCCACCGCGCTGGCGATCTACCAGAACTGGCTGCCCGCGGTGTCCGGTTACCGCTTCACCCCGGTGCTCGACCTGGCCTACCTCGCGCACGCGCTGGTGATGGGCCAGCGCGAGTTCGAGGCCCGGGCGGTGTTCACGGCGATGGGTCCGTACGCCTCGCGCATGCCCTGGAGCGCCTTCGGAGACCCCGTCGAGCAGCTCTCCCGGGCCCGGCGCGCCTGCGGCCTGCCCGTCCCGGGGCCGGGCTGACCCGGCCGGCCCCGCTCACCCCGCTGTTCCCTTCGTCCCCCCTTGTCTCCATCGAGAGAAAGGCCGATCCGTGTCCGAACGGATGTCGACTCCCCGGGCGCGTGCCCGGGCCGCGGACGACGTCGTGCTCGACGACGACGCCACGCTGCACGCGATGGGTTATCCGCGCAAGCTCACCCGGCGCTTCAAAGCGTTCGACAATTTCGCGATCTCGTTCACCATCATCAATATCCTCTCGGGCATTTTCTCGTCCTTCGGATTCGGTATGAACGCGGGCGGCCCGCGGATTCTCGTGTTCGGCTGGATCGGCGTCTCGGTGATGGTCCTGCTGATCGGAGCGGCCATGGCCGAGGTCGCCTCCGCCTATCCCACGAGCGGTGCCCTCTATTTCTCCGCCGGTAAACTCGCCAAGCGGCACAAGGGCGCCTGGTCCTGGTTCACGGGGTGGCTGAACTTCGTGGGCCAGATCGGCGGCACCGCCGCCACCGGATACGCCGCGGCCACCTTCATCCAGGTGTTCGTCGAGCTCCAGTGGCCCTCCTATCACCCGACCGCGCACCAGACGGTGCTGATCACGGCCCTGATCATCGTCCTGCAAGGGCTCGCCAACACCTACACCGTCCAGCTCGTCGCGATACTGAACCGCATTTCCGTATGGTGGCTGCTGATCGGACTCGTCGTGATCGTGGGCGCACTCGTCGTGATGCCCGACCATCATCAGTCGGCGTCCTTTGTCACGCATTTCGAGAACAACACCGGCTTCACCAGCGGGCTTTACGGCGGCATGCTCGGCCTGCTGGTCACCAGCTGGACCTTCACCGGGTTCGACGGCAGCTTCCACATGTCCGAGGAAACCGTCCAGGCGACGGTCAGCGCGCCGAAGGGGATCACCCGCGCCATCGCCTGTTCGGCGATCGCCGGCCTGGTGCTGATGCTGGCACTGGTCTACAGCATCGGCGACTACGCCAAGGTGGCCGGCGCGGCCGCCCCGCCCATCCAGATCCTCATCGACGGCCTCGGGCTGCGCACCGCGAAGGTGCTGCTCCTCATCGTCATCGGCGCGATGCTCTTCTGCGGTCTCGCCAACCTCACCAGCAACACCCGGCAGATCTTCGCCTTCTCCCGGGACGGTGCCATGCCCGGCTCCCGCTGGTGGCACTCGGTCTCCCTGCGCACCCGCACGCCGGTGAAGGCGGTGTGGCTCGCGGTCGGCTGCTCGCTGGCGCTGGTGGTGCCGGGCTGGTGGTCGCACACGGCGTTCACCGCGATCGTCAGCGTCAACGTGGTCGGCCTCTTCCTCGCCTACGCCGTGCCGATCTTCCTGCGGCTGCGGCTCGGTGACGCCTTCCAGCCCGGCCCCTGGCACCTGGGCCGCTGGGGCAGGCCGATCGGCTGGCTGGCTGTGGTGTGGATCCTGCTGAGCAGCGTGCTGTTCATGCTCCCGCAGGCCTCGCCGATCACCGTGGACTCCTTCAACTACGCGCCGATCGCGCTCGCCGTCGTCCTGCTGATCGCCACGGTGTGGTGGTTCGCCACGGCCCGCCGCCGCTTCCAGGGGCCGGTCAGCTACGGACGGCCCGACGAGGTCGCCGCGATGGACCTGGTCTGACCCCTCCCGGGCCCGGGCGGTACTCCGCCCGGGCCCGCGGGCAAGCGGACACCCCCAAATCCCGCCGCCAGTGGCCGGGACCAATATTCCTGGCGCGGCATGTGTCGAAGTGCTGGCAGCGCGATTCGGCCTGCTCCATAGTTACCGCACCGGACCAGCCCGACTCGGACACCCTGGGGGTCATCGCGCCCATGAGCAGAGCCGAACAGCCCTCCCGCAGAACCGTCCTGGCAGTGGCCGTCGCCGCGGCGGTGACCGGCACCGCGGCCCCCGCTGCCGCCGCCGCACCGGCATACGCGCCCCACACCGACGGCCCCGCCCCGGCGCAGGCCCGCCCGGTCGACTACCACGCCTGGACCACCTACCGCGACTGGCGCTCCGGGACGGCCGAGGGCACCCGGACCGTCGCCGGACGCCGGCCCGGCGTGGTGATCGGCAGCCCGGCCGGCCGTACCGACTACACCGACCCGCACACCGGCACCACCGCCGCCTGGGAGTACGCCACCTGGACCGGCCCGGCGCACCGGCTCACCGTGCCCGCGACCGAGGTCGTCGCCTCCTGGAACGCGCACACCCCCGAGGGCACCTGGCTCCAGGCCGAGCTGCGCGGCACGTACTCCGACGGCACCGACACGCCCTGGTACGTGCTGGGCCGCTGGGCGGCCGGCGACCAGGACATCCGGCGGACCTCGGTGGACGGCCAGCGAGACGGCAAGAGCAGCGTCTGGACCGACACCTTCGCCATCGACGACCCGGGCACCGGCCTGCGCCTGACGTCGTACCGGCTGCGCCTGACCCTCTACCGCAGGCCCGGCACCCGGCTCACCCCGACCGTCTGGCGGCTGGGCGCGATGGGCTCCGACGTCCCCGACCGCTTCACCGTCCCGGCCTCCACCCCCGGCCTCGCCCGGGAACTGGCCGTCCCGCGCTACTCGCAGGAGATCCACAAGGGCCAGTACCCCGAGTACGACAACGGCGGCGAGGCCTGGTGCAGCCCGACCTCCTCGCAGATGGTCGTCGAGTACTGGGGCGGCCGGCTCACCCCCGAACAGCTCTCCTGGGTCGACCCGGCCTACGCCGACCCCCAGGTCGACCACGCGGCCCGCTTCACCTACGACTACCAGTACCAGGGCTGCGGCAACTGGCCCTTCAACGCCGCCTACGCGGCGACCTTCGAGGGCCTCCAGGGCGTGGTCACCCGGCTCGCCTCCCTCACCGACCTGGAGACGCTGATCGCGGCCGGCATCCCGGTCATCACGTCCCAGTCGTTCCTCAGGAGCGAGCTCACGGGGGCCGGTTACGGCACCGCGGGCCACCTGATGACCGTCATCGGGTTCACGGCCGACGGAGACGTGATCGCCAACGACCCGGCCTCCCCGAGCGACGAGGCGGTGCGGCGCGTCTACAAGCGGCGCGAGTGGGAAAATATCTGGCTCCGCACGAAGCGCTACAACGCCTCCGGCAAGGTCGTCTCCGGCACGGGAGGGGTCTGCTACCTGTACTTCCCGGCCCATCCGACCCCGCGCCAGCGCAGGGCGCTCGCCGCGGTGGGGGTGCGCTGAGCCGCAGCCCTGTGACCAAGCTCATCGCCGCGAACACCGACGCGGGTGGCATGGTGGACGTCAGGGGTGGGGGATTACGCCGTGAACGTCTGATCTTTTGTGAGTGACACCATGACCGCACACCCGGCCACCGCCACCCGCGCCGTCACCGGCGGCCCCCGGGAAGACCGCCCGGACCTCCTTGAGCACGTCATGGGCTGGGTTCTCGTCGTGGTGTTCGCGATGCTCGTGACCCGGCTCGGACTGCTCTGACACCACGCGTGCGAAGCGGCCCGTTCGGCGGCCGGGGACCGGTCGCCGGCCCGGTCACGGCCGCCGCCCGCCCGCCGGGACGACGGACGGGCGGGCGGACGGCCGAAGTCGCCGGCCGGGCTAGTTGATCGCCTTGATCAGCTCACCGTTCGCGGTGTCGCCGCTCAGCTCCCAGAAGAAGGTGCCGCCGAGGCCCTGCTGGTTCTTGTACGCCGTCTTCGTGGCGATGGTCGCCGGGGTGTCGTAACTCCACCAGTCGCTGCCGCACTTGGCGTAGGCGGTGCCGGCCACGGTGCCGTTCGCCGGGCACTTGGTCTTGAGCACCTTGTAGTCGTCGATGCCCTGCTCGTACGTGCCGGCCGCCGGACCCGTGGCCGTGCCGCCGGGCGCCGCCTGGGTGACGCCGGTCCAGCCGCGTCCGTAGAAGCCGAGGCCGAGGAGCAGCTTCGAGGCCGGGATGCCGAGGCCCCTGAGCTTGGCGATCGTCGCGGAGGTGTAGTAGTTCGCCTTCGGGATGCCCGAGTAGGAGTTCAGCGGGGAGTGCGGGGCGGTCGGGCCCTTGGCGTCCCAGGCGCCGAAGTAGTCGTACGTCATCGGGTTGTACCAGTCGACGTACTGGGCGGCACCGGCGTAGTCCGCCGCGTCGATCTTGCCGCCGCTGGTGGCGTCCGCGGTGATCGCCGCGGTGACCAGGTTCCCGGAGCCGAACTTCGCGCGCACCGCGGCCATCAGGGTGCGGAACGCCTCCCGCCCGCTGGTGTCGCAGGTGTTGCCGCAGGCGTTCGGGTACTCCCAGTCGATGTCGATGCCGTCGAAGACACCGGCCCACTTGGAGTTCTTCACCAGGTCGTAGCAGGACTGGGCGAAGGCGGCCGGGTTCTTCGCCGCCTCGCCGAAGCCGCTCGACCAGGTCCAGCCGCCGAAGGACCACAGGACCTTCAGGCCCGGGTGCTTCTTCTTCAGCTTCAGCAGCTGGTTGAAGTTGCCGCGCAGCGGCTGGTCCCAGGTGTCGGCGACGCCGTCCACGGACTCGGCCGCGGTGTAGGCCCGGTCGGTGGCCGCGTAGGAGTCGCCCATGGCGCACTTGCCACCGGTGACGTTGCCGAAGGCGTAGTTGATGTGGGTCAGCTTGGCCGCGGAACCCGAGGTCTCGATGTTCTTGACGTAGTACTTGCGGTCGTAGGTGCCCCATTCGGTGAAGTAGCCGACGACCTTGGAGCCGGCCGTGACCTGGGGGGCGCTCGGCGCCGCCGCGGTGGCGGTGCCGGTCCCGGCCAGCAGGCCGGCGCCGAGCGCGGCGGTACACGCGGCCGAGACCAGCGTCCGCAGGAGTGAGCGGTGGGGAGTGTGCATCGGGTGTCTCCTCGTGGGGGAGGGGAAAGCGCGCCGATTGGCATGAACGCGGTAAGGCGTGGGCTGCACAGTAGGAGGACTAGACCAGTAGGTCAATGGTTCGGACCAATTTCACCGACGGGTGAAGCCCGCACGGCAGTCCTGAAGTGAGCGGTCGTTAACTGGTGACGGGAGGTCGCCGATCGGGCATACTCACAGCGCATGCCGCTGGTCAGCAGCTTCCGCGACCCGGAAGAGGGTGCCTCGGCACAGCGGAACGATCAGGCGGTGCCGCCCCCACCACGGGCCGTGCCGCCGGGATCCGAACAGGGAGGAGCCGACGCCATGTCCGACCGCGCGCCGCAGCCGGTGGAGCGTCAACTGCCCACGGAAGAGGCGAAGGATCTGCTCGCCCTCGTCCGGGAGATCGCCCAGCGGGAGATCGCGCCGAAGGCCGCGCAGGAGGAGGACGCGGGGCGCTTCCCGCGCGAGGTCTTCACCCTGCTCTCCTCATCCGGCCTGCTGGGCCTGCCGTACCCCGCCGAGCACGGCGGCGGCGACCAGCCGTACGAGGTCTACCTCCAGGTGCTGGAGGAACTGGCCGCCGCCCGGCTCACCGTCGGCCTCGGCGTCAGCGTCCACACGCTCGCCTCCTACGCGCTCGCCACCTACGGCAGCAAGCAGCAGCAGGTCGAGCACCTGCCCGCGATGCTGGGCGGCGGGCTGCTCGGCGCCTACTGCCTGTCCGAGCCGTCCTCCGGCTCCGACGCCGCCTCCCTGCGCACCAAGGCCGTCCGTGAAGGCGACACGTGGGTCATCGACGGGACCAAGGCCTGGATCACCCACGGCGGCATCGCCGACTTCTACACCGTGATGGCCCGCACCGGCGAGGACGGCCCGCGGGGGATCACCGCCTTCCTCGTCCCCGGCGACGCGCCCGGCCTGAGCGGCGCGGCGCCCGAACGGAAGATGGGCCTGAAGGGCTCACCCACCGCCCAGGTGCACCTCGACGGCGTCCGCGTCCCCGACAGCCGGCGCGTCGGCGAGGAGGGCCAGGGCTTCTCCATCGCCCTGTCGGCGCTCGACTCCGGCCGGCTCGGCATCGCGGCCTGCGCCGTCGGCCTCGCCCAGGCCGCCCTGGACGAGGCGGTCCGGTACGCCACCGAGCGCCGCCAGTTCGGCCGGCCCATCGCCGACTTCCAGGGCCTGCGCTTCATGATCGCCGACATGGCCACCCAGATCGAGGCGGGCCGCGCGCTCTACCTCGCCGCCGCCCGGCTGCGGGACGCGGGCCGGCCGTTCGCCAAGCAGGCCGCCATGGCCAAGCTGCACTGCACCGACACCGCCATGAAGGTCACCACGGACGCGGTGCAGATCCTGGGCGGCTACGGCTACACCGCCGACTTCCCGGCCGAACGCTATATGCGCGAGGCCAAGGTCCTGCAGATCGTCGAGGGCACCAACCAGATCCAGCGGATGGTCATCGCCCGTCATGTGGCGGGCCCAGAAGATCGCTGAACTGCCCCGGGCGGACCGTCGGGGCCGCCAGCCTGGTCCATTCCGGGTCGTGGCGGCCCGGCAGGGTACGGCCCCGGTCCGCCCAGGCCCGCATCAGATCGCGGTAGATCGGCGGATCCTGGGAGACGGGCGGCGGAAGTGTCTCCGCCGGGCGGGGAACGAAGGTACGACGCTGACGCCCGGTCGCCGGGTACGTGGGGGTCATACCCGGGGAACGCGCCGACGGCCGGGCAGGTCACCATTCGGCGGAATCGAGCGTCAGTCCACACACGTCCGGTTCCCCCATCGGCCGCCTCCGCCTGCCTGACGCTCCGTCAGGAAGTCGGTGGCCAGGTGGTGTTCCCCGGCCGACGGCCGACGGCCGTCTCCGCACCCTCCCCGGAGGCCCGGGCGCGACGGCACGGCCCGCCGGTGCCGCGCCACGTGACTCGCCGCCGGTCACACCGGCGCGCCCGAGCCCGGAGGTGGGCGCACGCGGCGGGCGGCGCCGCACGCGGGTACCCGGAGGCGGTCACGGCCGGGCCGCGGGTCCGGGTGCGGTCGCCGTCCGGCGCCCGGTCTCGCCGCCCGTCCGGGCCGGGCGCGGCGGGCCCGGACACGCCGGTCCCGCACCACGTCGGCCGGTGCGTCATGGAACGGGGCGGAAACGGGGTGGGGCGGAGCGGCTCAGGCGGCCTGGTCGCGCAGCGCCGGCACGCGCATCGGGCGCGAGCCCGGGCCACCGACGTGCGAGAAGGGCTGCGTCCGCCAGTCCAGACCCTGCGGAAGCGTGAGCAGCAGGGCGGTGCCCTGCTCCTGCGGCTCGGCGGACTCGTCCGCGGGGCGGGCGTCGGCCGCCGGACGGCCCGTGCCCGCGCACACCGTGAGCCCGAACGGGTTCCACGGCGAGGCGCACAGCGCGTGCTCCGGCAGGAACTCCTCGTCCGCCAGCAGCGCGATCGGCTGCGCGCAGTCCGGGCAGATCACCCGGTACATCTCGAAGGTGTCGTAGGCGTCCGGTTCCTCGTCGTAGGCGTCGGGTTCGACGCCCTCCGGCTCGGGCTCGACGACCGGCTGCGGCCGTGCGGACGTAGATCGACCAGGGCGATGGGTACTCTGCATGGGATTCTCCCCCTAAGGCTGGGCCGTGAAAGGCACTGCGGCCTCGACCACACCAAGCACTTCCCGTCCGGTCTCGGCGGTAATCACGAGAACATCACGGAGCCCGCCCGAGCCGTGTGGTGTTCGTCACATGCCGCGCGCAGATGCCCGCCCCGGCTCTTTTTCCGGGGAACAGGGCATGACCTGCGTCTCCGAGGTATCCGCGGAGATCAAGCGCACTGTAGGTTTTGGCGGCATGGAGGAGCTGGACCGTCAGATCGTGCAGCTGCTCGTCAAGGACGGGCGGATGAGCTACACAGACCTGGGCAAGGCCACGGGCCTGTCCACGTCGGCCGTGCACCAGCGGGTGCGCCGGCTGGAACAGCGTGGCGTCATCCGCGGCTATGCCGCGGTGGTCGACCCGGAGGCCGTCGGACTGCCGCTGACCGCGTTCATCTCGGTCAAACCGTTCGACCCCAGCGCCCCCGACGACATCGCGGACCGCCTCGCCGGCGTCCCCGAGATCGAGGCCTGCCACAGCGTCGCCGGGGACGAGAACTACATCCTCAAGGTGCGCGTGGCCACCCCGCACGAACTGGAGGAACTCCTGGCCCGCCTGCGCTCGCTGGCAGGGGTGTCGACCCGTACGACGGTGGTCCTCTCGACCCCGTACGAGGCCCGCCCGCCGAAGATCTGACAGGGCCCGGCACCGGCGGGCCGGTTCCGGGTGCCGCGCGGACACGCCCCGGGCGCGGCCTTACCGCGGCGCCGGGAGAAACTGTCGGCTATGAGCAACCGCACCGCCGAGCCCCCCAAGACCGTCCTGCTCCGCCGCGGCGAGGTGCACAGCCCCGCCGACCCCTTCGCCACGGCGATGGTCGTGGAGGCGGGCCACGTCGCCTGGGTCGGCTCCGAAGGCGCCGCCGACGCCTTCGCCGACGGCGTCGACGAGGTGGTCGACCTCGACGGCGCCCTGGTCACCCCGGCGTTCACCGACGCCCATGTGCACACCACCGCCACCGGCCTCGCCCTGACCGGCCTCGACCTGTCCGGCGCCCCGTCCCTGGAGGCGGCCCTCGCGCGGATCCGCGAGTTCGCCGCCGCCCGCCCCGGCGACCGGGTGCTGCTGGGCCACGGCTGGGACGCCGCCCGCTGGCCCGGTGGCCGCCCGCCGACCCGCGCGGAACTGGACGAGGCCACCGGCGGACGACCCCTGTATCTGTCCCGCATCGACGTGCACTCGGCGGTCGTCAGCACCGCCCTGCTGGACCTGGTCCCCGCCCGCGTGCCCCGCGACGACGCCCCGCTCACCCGGGACGCCCACCACGCCGTACGCGAGACCGCGCTCGCCGCCATCACCCCCGCCCAGCGGGAGGAGGCCCAGCGCGCCGCGCTCGCGCACGCCGCCTCGCTCGGCATCGGCACCGTCCACGAGTGCGGCGGTCCGCGGATCTCCTCCGAGGACGACTTCACCGCCCTGCTGCGGCTCGCCGCCGAGCTGCCCGGCCCCCGCGTGGTCGGCTACTGGGCCGAAGGGGCCGAGGAAGGCGTGGCCAGGGCCCGTGAGCTGGGCGCGGCCGGTGCCGCCGGCGACCTGTTCGCCGACGGCGCCCTCGGTTCGCACACCGCCTGCCTGCACGAGCCGTACGCCGACGCCGACCATCGCGGTACCGCCTACCTGGACGCCGACGCCGTCGCCGCGCACGTGGTGGCCTGCACCGAGGCGGGCCTCCAGGCCGGCTTCCACGCCATCGGCGACGCCGCCGTGAGCGCCGTGGTCGAGGGCGTGCGCGCCGCCGCCGAGAAGGTGGGCCTGGCCCGCGTCCGCGCCGCCCGGCACCGTGTCGAGCACGCCGAGATGCTCACCCCCGAGACCGTCGCCGGCTTCGCCGAACTGGGCCTGATCGCCTCCGTGCAGCCCGCCTTCGACGCGCTGTGGGGCGGCGAGGCCGGCATGTACGCCCGGCGGCTGGGCGCCGGCCGGGCCCGCACCCTCAACCCGTTCGCCGCGCTGCTGCGGGCCGGCGTACCGCTCGCGTTCGGCTCGGACAGCCCGGTCACCCCGCTCGACCCGTGGGGCACGGTCCGGGCCGCCGCCTTCCACCGCACGCCCGAGCACCGGATCTCGGTCCGGGCCGCGTTCACCGCGCACACGCGCGGCGGCTGGCGGGCCGTGGGACGGGACGACGCCGGCGTCCTGGTGCCCGGCGCCCCCGCCGACTACGCCGTCTGGCACACGGACCGGCTCGTCGTGCAGGCCCCCGACGACCGGGTGGCCCGCTGGTCCACCGACCCGCGCTCGGGCACCCCCGGCCTGCCCGACCTCACCCCGGGCCGTGACCTGCCGGTCTGCCTGCGCACCGTGGTGGGCGGGCGGACGGTGTTCGTACGGCCGGGCGAGTGATCTCCCGGGGTGGCGCGGCGGCCACCGGCCGCCGCGGCCTCGCCGCCCCACCTGCGCATCCTCCCCGCCGCCCGCGAAACCGACCCCGTCGCCCCAGCTCGGAGGGCTGTTGACAGTCGGCGGCCGGGGGCCGGTAGGTTCGGCCGGGTCCACCACCGAAACGCTCGACCGGGGACTGTTCGCACGGCTCGTCGCAGCGCCGCTGGGTCAGGGACGGTGTGCCGCACCGGGGCACCGTCACTGGGAGCCAGGCCCAGCGCCCGCGCCGGCGAGGGAACACCCCGGACGATCGGCCGGTGTGACCCGGGTGGGGCCCGGGCGCTCCCTAGACAACGGCTCTCGGTAGATCCGCAGCCAGCGGGTCCCAGGTCGGCCCGAAGGGCGCCGGGCCCCCATCCGCCGTGGCGCGTTCCGTCCGCCGCGCGGCGGGAAGGTGCCCAGAAACCTCACCCCTACCCCGTTCCCGGGGAATCGACACCACAAGATGCCTGCGCCATCGGGTCTTCCCAGGCGGCGGCCACTATGGTGGACCCTTGCGTACGACATGAAGGGGCAGCAGTGAACGACGGCGACGGGGCCCTCGCGGCCACAGCCCAGGGAAGGCGGTTCGGTCCGCTCGGCACGGCCTTGGTGATCATTCCGACCTACAACGAGGCGGAGAACATCAAGACCATCGTGGGCCGGGTACGCGGCGCCGTCCCCGAGGCGCACGTACTGATCGCGGACGACAACAGCCCCGACGGCACGGGCAAGCTCGCCGACGAACTCGCCGCCGCCGACGACCACGTCCAGGTGCTGCACCGCAAGGGCAAGGAAGGCCTCGGCGCGGCCTACCTCGCGGGCTTCCGCTGGGGCCTGGAGCGGGACTACGGCGTGTTGATCGAGATGGACGCCGACGGCTCCCACCAGCCCGAGGAACTGCCCCGGCTGCTCACCGCCCTCAAGGGCGCCGACCTGGTCCTCGGCTCCCGCTGGGTGCCCGGCGGCCGGGTGGTGAACTGGCCCAAGTCCCGTGAGTTCCTCTCGCGGGGCGGCTCCACCTACTCGCGTCTCATGCTGGACGTGCCGATCCGGGACGTCACGGGCGGCTTCCGGGCCTTCCGCCGCGAGACTTTGGAGGGCCTGGGCCTGGGCGAGGTCGCCTCGCAGGGCTACTGCTTCCAGGTCGACCTGGCCCGCCGCGCGGTGAAGGCCGGCTATCACGTCGTCGAGGTCCCCATCACCTTCGTCGAGCGCGAACTGGGCGACTCCAAGATGAGCCGGGACATCGTGGTCGAGGCGCTGTGGCGGGTCACCTCCTGGGGCGTGGGGGACCGCATCGGCCGGTTCGCCGGCAAGGACAAGCGCGCCTAGCACACCGGTCACGGCCGCGGCCGGTCACTCCCTTATCCGGTGCTGAGCCGTGCCCAGGCACACTGGGAGCATGACGACTGGCGCTCCGACCTCCCCGTACCCCGCACGCCGCCGGCGCTCCCGGCTGCGCAGGTATCTGCCGCTGGGCCTCGCCGCCTGGCTGGTGCTGGAGATCTGGCTGCTGACCCTGGTCGCGGGCGCGGCGGGCGGCCTCACGGTGTTCCTGCTCCTGGTCGCGGGCCTCGTGGCCGGATCGGTGGTCATCAAGCGGGCGGGCCGGCGCGCCTTCGCGAGCCTGAACGAGGCCGTACGCCAGGGCGGCTCGCCTGCGCGGGGCGGCGGCAACGGCCTGATGATGCTCGGCGGTCTGCTGCTGATGATCCCGGGCCTGGTCTCGGACGCGGCCGGCCTGCTCCTGCTGCTCCCGCCCGTCCAGCGGGCGGTCGGCCGGCTCGCCGAGAACGCCCTGGAGCGGAGCCTGCGCCGGGTCGCCCCGGGCAGCCTGGGGGACGTGTTCCAGCAGGCCCGCATGCACCGGCCCGACGGCAAGGTGGTGCCGGGCGAGGTCATCCGGGACGACGAGCCGCGCGACGCCTCGCAGGGGCCCCGTCCGCCGCTGACGCGCTGAGCGGTCCCGGCGCGGGGCGCTTTCCGGCGCACGACGACGGCGGGCGCCGTACATGATCTCCATGTACGGCGCCCGCCGTCGTATGTGTCGCGCTCTGTACCGGCCGAGCCCCCGCGGGGACTAGGCGCTCTTGCGGCTGTCCCGGGGGTGGACCGCGATGTTCATCGCGCCCGAACGCAGCACCGCCAGACGCTCCTCAAGGACCTCTTCGAGTTCCTCGCGGGTGCGCCGCTCCATCAGCATGTCCCAATGGGTGCGCGCGGGCTTGGCCTTCTTCTCCTCGGGACCGTCACCGTCCACCAGGAGTGCCTGGGCACCGCAGACCTTGCACTCCCACTCCGGCGGGATCTCCGCCTCCACAGAGAAGGGCATCTCGAAGCGGTGCCCCTTCTCACATGCGTACTCCACGGCCTGGCGCGGGGCCAGGTCGATGCCGCGGTCCGTCTCGTAGCTGGTCACTACGAGGCGCGTACCGCGAAGAGCTCGCTCACTCATGAATCGTGCCTCCCGGGCTTGTCGCCCACAGGACAGGTGTCGCTGTCGTCGTCATCCGGTCAACGTCCGGTCGGCGGTAAAGATTCCCGTTCCGGGTCATGCGTCGCCGTCGTAGCCGCCCCTTGTTCTACCCACAGGCGCCCGGTTTGTCACATCTGCTAGCAGATGTCACCCAGCGTTTCGGCATCTTTGACGCGCAGTAACGGTACGCCTGGCAGGCCAAACGCGTACACTACCGCCCTTTCGCGCCGAGTGCGAAATCGCTTCCGGATCCACCGGAGCCGGCTTCCCGTCGCCGAGGCCGGGAAAGAGGCGTTCCGGGCGGTCAGGCCCAGACGCCGCGCTCCTCCATGACCTCGCGCAGGGTGCCGATGTGATCCGTCATGATGCCATCGACTCCGAGGTCCAGGAGCCGGTGCATCCGCTCCGGTGCGTTGACGGTCCACACGTGCACCTGGAGTCCGCGCGCGTGGGCGGCGCGGACGAAGCGGCGGTCGGCCACGGGCACGCCCGACCGGCTCTCGGGTACCTGCGCGGCCACGGCCGACCGGCGCACCGCGGCCGGCAGTCCCCAGGAGCGCAGCCGCAGGCCCAGCACCCCGCGCGTGCCGAACGAGGTGGCGAGCCGGGGCCCGGCCAGCCGCTGCGCGCGCACCACCCGCGCCTCGGAGAAGGAGCCCACGCAGACCCGGTCCCAGGCGTTCGCGCGCTCGACCAGCTCCAGCAGGGGGCGCAGCGCCGGCTCCGCCTTGACGTCGATGTTCCAGCGCGCTTCGGGAAAGGTCTCCAGCAGTTCCTCGAACAGCGGCACCGGTTCCCGGCCCGCCACGCGCGCGTGCCGTATCTCCGCCCACGGCAGGTCGGCGATCCGGCCCGCGCCGTCGGTGACCCGGTCCAGCGTGGCGTCGTGGAAGGCGACCAGCCGCCCGTCCGCCGTGGCGTGCACATCGGTCTCGATGTACCGGTAACCCAGCCGCACCGCCCGCCGGAACTGCGCCACGGTGTTCTCCAGGCCGTCGGCCGCGCCGCCCCGGTGCGCGAAGGGGATCGGCCCCGGGTGGTCGAGATACGGGTGGCGCGGGGCGGGCGTCGTCAAGGTCACGAACGCAGTATCACCCGCTCGGGTGTCCCGCCGGCGACGATCGTGCTGCCCGCCGGTGCCGGGGGGACGGCGAACGCCCGCAGGAACACCTGCGCCAGCGGGCCGATGGACACCGCGTACAGCACGGTGCCGACCCCGATGGTGCCGCCCAGGGCGAACCCGGTCACCACCACCGCCACCTCCACCGCCGTCCGCATCAGCCGGATCGACCGGCCGGTGCGCCGGTGCAGCCCGGTCATCAGCCCGTCCCGCGGGCCCGGGCCGAAGCGCGCGGAGATGTACAGGCCGGTCGCCATGCCGTTGAGCACGATGCCGGCGACGAGCAGGGGCACGCGCAGGGCGAGGGAGTGGACGTCCGGAAGCACCGCGAGGGTGCCGTCCATCGCCAGGCCGACCACGAAGACGTTGGAGACCGTCCCCAGCCCGGGCCGCTGCCGCAGCGGGATCCACAGCAGCAGCACCGCCGCGCCCACGATGATCGACAGCACCCCGATGCCGAGCCCGGTCAGCCCCGCGAGCCCCTGGTGCAGCACGTTCCACGGCTCCAGGCCCAGCCCCGCCGCCACGAGCAGCGCGGAACTCACGCCGTAGAGAACGAGTCCCGCGTACAGCTGGACCAGGCGCCGGCCGAGCCGACGGCCGGGCGCCGTGCCGGTCCGAGTGGACATGAAAATTCCCCCCTGAGTGGTGGCGGTGGCCTGACGCATGACACTCTGTGGCTTGTTAATCCTCGCCATCCATGGCCAATCCGGGGAAGGTGGACTGATCTTCATGGCGCAGTGGACCTCGGCGGTGGGGGCCGCGCAGCTCGCCCGGCTCCTCACCTCCCAGCAGGACCGTCCGGCCGGCCCCGGCACCCGCCGTCCCCCCGCCTACCGCGCCCTCGCCGACGGCATCCGGCTCCTCGTCCTGGAGGGCCGTGTCCCGGTGGCCGCGCGCCTGCCCGCGGAACGCGAACTCGCCCTCGCCCTCGCCGTCAGCCGCACCACCGTCGCGGCGGCCTACGAGGCGCTGCGCGGGGAGGGCTTCCTGGAGTCCCGGCGCGGTGCCGGCAGCTGGACCGCCGTACCGGCGGGCAACCCGATCCCCGCGCGCGGCCTGGAGCCGCTGCCTCCGGAGGCCCTCGGCTCGATGATCGACCTGGGCTGCGCCTCGCTCCCGGCACCCGAACCATGGCTCACCCGGGCCGTCCAGGGCGCCCTGGAGGAACTGCCGCCGTACGCCCACACCCACGGCGACTACCCGGCCGGGCTGCCCGCGCTGCGCTCGATGATCGCCGAGCGGTACACCGCGCGCGGGATCCCCACCATGCCGGAGCAGATCATGGTGACGACCGGCGCGATGGGCGCCATCGACGCCATCTGCCATCTCTTCGGGGGCCGCGGCGAACGCATCGCCGTCGAGTCGCCGTCCTACGCCAACATCCTCCAGCTCATGCGGGAGGCGGGGGCCCGGCTGGTCCCGGTCGCGATGGCCGAGGGGCTGTCCGGCTGGGACATGGACCGCTGGCGCCAGGTCCTGCGCGAGGCCGCCCCGCGCATCGCCTACGTGGTCGCCGACTTCCACAACCCCACCGGGGCGCTCGCCGAGGAGGACCAGCGGCGCCGGCTGGTGGACGCGGCCCGCTCGGCCGGCACCGTGCTCGTCGCCGACGAGACGATGAGCGAGCTATGGCTCGACGAGGAGGTCCGGGAGGGCATGCCCCGGCCGGTGTGCGGTTTCGACCCGGCCGGCTCCACGGTGATCACGGTGGGCTCGGCCAGCAAGGCGTTCTGGGCGGGGATGCGCATCGGCTGGGTGCGCGCGGCGCCGGACGTCATCCGCAGCCTGGTCGCCGCGCGGGCGTACGCCGACCTGGGCACGCCGGTGCTGGAGCAGCTGGCCGTGAACTGGCTTTTCAGCACGGGCGGCTGGGAGCAGGCGGTCGAACTGCGCCGGGCGCAGGCCCGGGAGAACCGGGACGCCCTGGTGGCGGCGGTGCGCCGGGAGCTGCCCGACTGGGAGTTCGAGGTGCCGCGCGGCGGGCTGACCCTCTGGGTCCGGGCCGGCGGCCTGTCCGGCTCCCGCCTCGCGGAGGCCGGCGAGCGGACGGGGGTCCGGGTTCCGTCCGGGCCGCGCTTCGGTGTCGACGGCGCCTTCGAGGGCTATCTGCGGCTTCCGTTCACCGTCGGGGGAGCGGTGGCGGACGAGGCGGCGTCCCGGCTGGCCGCGGCGGCCCGCCTGGTGGAGTCGGGCGCGACGGGGGCGACGGAGTCGCCGCGCACCTTCGTGGCGTAGGGCGGCGGGTCCTGACGGCCGGGGTGGGGCCGTGTCTGATGGCCGGGGGGCCGGGCTCCGGCGTCCGCCCGCACCCGGTGGTCGCGCGCGCGGTTCCCCGCGCCCCTTCGGGACGCCCGGGCGTCGGTCAGGACTCCGCCGCCACCGCTTCCGCCCGTACCGGTGTCTGCTCCGGCGCCGGTTTCGCGAGGCCCGCCGGCGTGGACCCCGCGGCGGTGGCCCGCGGGGGCAGCAGCTCCAGCACCGCCTGCCGGTCGGCGTCGCTCGTGGCGTCGTCGTAGGGGTCGGGGGTACGGGGCACCTGGAGCCGGTGCACCGGGCCGGAGCCCAGCCGGGCGTACCCCCGCCCGGGCGGCACCCGCGTCGGCGGTGTCGTGTGCGGTGCCGCCCCGAGCACCGCCTCCACCTGCTGCGGCGCGGTGGCTCCCAGCACGACACGCGCGCGCGTGTGCTGCCGTACCGCGTCGCCGAGCGTCTCCGCGCTGTCGAACTGCTCGGCGACGACCACCGTCACATTCGCCGCGCGGCCGTGCCGCAGCGGCCCCTGGAGCAACGCTTGCGGATCCCCCCGCCCGTCGGCCGCCGCCAGGTGCGTGAAGACGGCGGGCCGGTCCAGCAGGAGCCACAGCGGGCGCCGGGTGTCCGCGGGCGGCGGGTCGCCCGCCTGCCGGGCCAGGTTGACCGCGATGAGCCGCCGCTCGGTCTCCCGCGCGGCCCACTCCAGGCTGGCCAGCGCCCCGGCGAGCGCGCACTCCACCGCCAGTACGCCGTCCCGGCCGGTCAGGCAGGCGTACTCACCGGTGCCGCCGCCGTCGACGATCAGCACATCGCCGTGGCGCAGGGCCTGCAGGGCGATGGAGCGCAGCAGGGTCGACGTGCCGCTGCCGGGATGGCCGACGGCCAGCAGGTGCGGCTCGGTGGAGCGGATGCCGGTGCGCCAGACGACCGGCGGGACGTCGATCCGTTCCTCTCCGTAGGACAGGGGAAGCGTGCGCTGGACCTCACTGGGGTCGGTGTAGCCGAGGACGGTCTCGCCGGGCGCGGTGACGAAGGGCTGGGCGGGGATGTCGGCGGGCAGCGGCGCGAGAACGGTGACGGTGAGCCGGTTGCCCTCCTCGTCCCAGTCGAAGTGGTACTCGCGGCCCCGCCCGGCCTTGGCGGTGAGCAGCTGCTCGACCCGCGCCCGGGCCTGGGGCTCGCCGTCCGGGAAATAGGCGGGGTAGCGGATCACCAGGTGGCCGACGCGCCCGGCGTCGTCGAACTCGTAGGCGGTGAAGGCCTGCTCCCACTCCCCGCCGTGCGCGTACAGCGGCGCCGGGTCCTCGGGGGCGGAGAAATACGGCACCAGGGCGTCGTAGAGCGCTTTGAGGCGTTCGGTCCGGGAGGCGTCGGGTCCCTCCGGCGCCGACGGGGTGCGGTCGCGGCCCTGCCAGGCCGCCGCCGCCATCACCGTGACGACGGCGAGCAGCGGTCCGTACGGCATCAGGGCCACGACCATGATCGCGGAGGTCGCGAGGAACAGCACCGGCCCGCGTCTGTCCTTGGGCGTGTCCGCCCACCTGCGACGGCCGGCCGAGGCCAGCACGCCCAGCCCGCGCGCGACGGTGATCAGCGGATGAAGGACGTCGGTGGCGCTGTCGGCCGCCGTCCGGGCCAGTTCCCTGCTCCGGGCGAGCTGCGTCCGGGCGATCTGGGCGCTGTCCTTGCTCAGAATGCGGGGGAGAGGGCGCCGGGCCACTGCTGACTCCTCGTCGTGCGTGCGGACGGTGGGGGCGGGGTCAGAACTTGATGCCGCCCAGGAGGCTGGCCAGGCTCTCTCCTCCGGCCTTGATGCTCGGGGCGATGCCTGTGGTCGACAGGTAGAAACCGAACAGGGCCGACACCGTGGCGTGCGAGCCCTTCAGCCCGTCCTTGCGGAAGAACAGGAAGACGACGATGCCGAGCAGCAGCACGCCGGAGAGGGAGAGGATCATTTGGGGCCTCCTGGTGTCGAAGGTGGGGGACAGTCACCATGAGTTCTTCCAGGATCACAGCATGTATCCATACGATTAAAGGTGCAACTGGGTGTAAACCGGTGGATCCCGCCCACTCGGAGGAAGCGGTTGCGGCCTGGTTGACCAGCGCTGTTGCCTCGTGCGGGGCCCGTCGGTGATCTTTACCTCGGGCACATCGGGTCATGTGCCCCGAGAGCCAGTACGCTGGCGATTCACTCGTACGAAGCAGTCCCCGCAGCAGTGGGGCACGTCCCCTTATCAGCATGGAGAGGCGGTCCGGCCATGAGTGAAGCCCTCGACCCCGAGGTCGTGGAGCTGGCGACCAAGATCTTCGATCTGGCCCGGCAGGGGCAGACCGAGGCGCTCGTGGCGTATGTCGACGCGGGCGCTCCCGCCAACCTCACCAACGACCGCGGCGACTCCCTGGTGATGCTCGCCGCCTACCACGGCCACGCCGACACGGTGCGCGCGCTGCTCGCCCGCGGCGCCGCCGCCAATGAGGTCAACGACCGGGGCCAGACCCCGCTCGCGGGTGCCGTCTTCAAGGGCGAGACCGATGTGATCAAGGCCCTGCTGGAAGGCGGAGCCGACCCTTCCAAGGGCACGCCGTCGGCCGTCGACACGGCCCGGATGTTCGGCAAGACCGAACTGCTGGAACTGTTCGGCGCGCGCTGAACCGAATATTCCGACCAGCAACGACACGGAAAACGGGGGAGGCGGTACAGGGCCGCCGGAAATACGGTCGCGGCAGCACACAGCGCGGGTCATCATGACGACGTGATTCACGGACGCGATGGCTGGGCAGGTGTTGCCGCACCGCGCGGGCCGTGATGCGGTCCGCATGGGCCACCGACGAGAGGCAGAGAGAGATGGTCTACAGCAAGCAGGAAACGGCGGGCGCTCCGACGTTGTGTCGCACGGCCAGGTAACGCGTATTCACCGGTTGCGTCGACGCTTGATGTGAGGCTGTTTCCCATGTTCGATCCGGTCATAGCGCCCAGCGGCACCCTGCTCGGGCTGCTCCAGCGCGGCCGTGGCGACGGCACGCTGCACGCGCTGACGGCCCCGCGCGCCGAAGCGCTCGCGGCCCTCAACCACTGTGTACTGCGCGACCCCCGCCACGACTGGCAGGTGGAGAACCGCTCCCTCTACTACGCCCGGCTCTACCTCGACCTGAACGGCGGACTCGACGCCGTGGAGGCGCACCTCTTCGACGCCGAGGACGTGCTCGACACCGACGAGTCCCGCACCGGCCTGGCCCTCGCCGTCCTCGGCCACCTCGCCTCCTACGGACGGCGGGACGCCCTCGACCTGTTGCGCAGGTATGCCGCGCACGGCTCCAACTGGGCCTGGGCCCTCGACGAGCTGGCCCTGCGGGACGACGACGCGGGCCTGCGCGCCCTCGCCGCGCCCGTGTTGGCCCGCTTCGCCACCGACCCCGAGGGCGAGGCCGACCTGGCCGCCGCCGTACGCGACGCCTTCGAACCACGGCCCTGGCGGCTGTGGGCCGAGGACCCGCGCGCGTCGATCGCCACCCGCGTGCGTGCCGCCCAGGAAACCGGCTGCTTCGACCGCTGGCAGCGGCAGATGCGCCCCACCGGCCCCCGGCCCGGCTGGAGCGTGCGGGCCGTCTTCGAGTGGGCCCAGCAGGGCATGGAGCGCGGCGCCGCCCTCCATGTGCCCGCCGCCCGCTGTCTGGTCGCCGTGGCCGGCCCCGAGGACCGGCCCGAGATCCTCCGGGCCGCCAGGAGCGGCGACGACGGAGCCCGCTGCACCGCCCTGCGCTACCTCGCCGACAGCGACGACCCCGCCGCCCTCGATCTCGTCGAGGCCGCGGTCGCCGACGGGACCACGGCCGTCGTGGAGGCCGCCGTCGACGCCTTCGAACGGATGCGCGGCGTCGCCGCCGTGGACCGCGCGCGCGGCTGGGCCCGGCGCCCCGACGCGCTCGGCGCCGCCGCCGGCCGCATCCTCGCCTGCCGCGGCGGCACCCGCGACCGCGACCTCGTCCTCGCCGCCCTGCGCCAGGCCGTACGCGGCGAGGGGCCCGACGCGCCCACCCTGTGGACCCTCGTCGACGGTGCCGGACGCCTCGGCATCGGCTGCGCGGCCCCCGTCCTGCGGCACGTCTACCGCGAGACGGCCTCCTCCCACCTGAGGGGCCGCGCCGCCCGCGCGCTGGCCGCGACCGACCCCTCCTTCGCCGCCGGCTTCGCCGTCGAGTGCCTGTGGGACTGCGAGGAGACCACCCGCGAACTCGCCGCCCGGCACGCCGAGACCGGTGACACCCGGGTCGTGGAGCGGCTGCGCCGCCTGGCCGCCGACCCGGCCGAGGAGGCCGAGGTGCAGACCGCCGTACGCAGCCGCTTCGGGCCCGACGCCGCCCTCGGCTGACCCCACCCGCACCTCCCTGCCGGGGCGGACGACCGCCCGGCGGGTGAACTCCGGATGACCCGCGGGCCAGGGCACCGTGACAGCCGCCTGTCCCGCGGGGGGCGGAGCGTGGAGGGGCGCCTGTTCGGCGGGGTGGACCGCTGTGGGGGCGCCTGGTCCGTGGGGGCCTGGTTCGCAGGAGGAGCGCCTGGTTCGTGGGGCGGGCCGCTCAACGCTCATGGGACGTTCCCCGCGCCGAAAGATCGAAGTTGACGTGGGCACGTCCGGCGCGGCGACAACACCCGTATGCGTGTCGTCATCGTGACCGAATCCTTTCCCCCCGATGTGAACGGCGTGGCCCACTGCGCGCTCCAGACCGCCCGGCACCTCGTAGACCGCGGTCACCACCCGCTCGTCGTCGCCCCCGCCCCGGCCCCCGGCACCGGCCCGGACCCGGACGCCCCGTGCCCGGTCGTCCGGGTTCCCTCCCTGCCCCTCCCCGGCTACCCCCAGGTTCGCGTCGCCCTGCCCAGCCGGCGCCTCGCCGCCGCCCTCGTCACCCACCGCCCCGACGTGGTCCACCTGGCGGGCCCCTTCGTCCTCGGCGTGCGGGGCATGGCCGCCGCCGCCCGGCTCGGCATCCCCGCCGTCGCCGTCTACCAGACCGACCTGGCCGGATACGCCCGCACCTACATGGGCGCCGGAGAGGCCGCGGCGTGGCGGCGGATCCGCTCCGTGCACGCCGCCGCCGACCGCACCCTGGCCCCCTCCAGCGCCGCGTGGGCCGACCTGGAGGCGCACGGCGTACCACGGGTACGGCTGTGGCCGCGCGGCGTGGACACCGTACGTTTCCGGCCGGACCGCCGGGACGAGGCGCTGCGCCGCGAACTCGCCCCGCACGGCGAACGGATCGTCGGCTACGTCGGCCGGCTCGCCCCCGAGAAGCACGTCGAACTCCTCTCCGGGGCCTGCGGACTGCCCGGCGTGCGGGTCGTGGTCGTGGGCGACGGACCCAGCCGGGCCCAGCTCGCCGAGGCCCTGCCCGGCGCGGTCTTCCTGGGCCGGCGCACCGGCGGCGAACTGGCCAGGATCTTCGCCTCGCTGGACCTGTTCGTGCACACCGGCCCCTTCGAGACCTTCTGCCAGACCGTCCAGGAGGCCATGGCCAGCGGGGTGCCGGTCGTCGCACCCGCCGCCGGCGGCCCACTCGACCTGGTCGCCCACGGCCGCACCGGCCTGCTCGTCCCGCCGCGCGACGCCACCGCCGTCCGGGAGGCCGTCCGGGTCCTGGCCGCCGACCCCGCGCGGCGGTCCGCCTACGGCGCCGCCGCCCGCGCGAGCGTCGAGGGCCGCACCTGGGCCGCCGTCGGCGACCAGCTGATCGACCACTACGACCAGGTCCTCGCGGCCCGCCGGACGGCGGTGGCGGCATGACCGGGCCGTCCCTGCGCATCGTCCGCCTCGCCAACTTCGTCGCCCCCGCCTCCGGCGGCCTGCGCACCGCCCTGCGCGAACTCGGCAAGGGCTACCTGGCCGCCGGCCACGAACCCGTCCTGATCGTGCCCGGCGAACGGCACACCGACCGCGCCACCGAGCAGGGCCGGGTCATCACCCTGCCCGGCCCGCCGCTGCCCGGCACCGGCGGCTACCGGGTCCTCACCGACCGGCGGCGGGTGGCCGCCCTGCTGACGGAGCTGGCCCCGGACCGGCTGGAGGTCTCCGACCGGACCACCCTGCGCTGGACCGGCCGCTGGGCCCGACGCGCGCGCGTGCCCGCCGTGATGGTCTCCCACGAGAGCGCCGACGGCGTCCTGCGCACCTGGGGTCTGCCCGAACCGCTCGCCCGGCGCACCGCCGACTCCCTCAACACCCGTACCGCGCACGTCTACTCACGGGTGGTGTGCACCACCGGGTTCGCCGAGCGCGAGTTCGTCCGCATCGGCGCGCGCAACGTCGTACGCGCCCCCCTGGGCGTCGACCTGATGGAACGCCACCCCGCGCTGCGCGACCCCGGGCTGCGGGCCCGCCACGCGCGCGTGGACGAGACGCTGCTCGTGCTGGCCTCCCGGCTGTCCGTGGAGAAACGGCCCGGTACGGCCCTGGACGCCCTGGAGGAGCTATTGCGGCGCGGCCGGCGCGTGGTGCTCGTGGTCGCCGGGGACGGGCCGCTGCGGCCCCGGCTGGAGCGGCGCGCCCGCACCCGTCGGCTCCCGGTGACCTTCCTCGGGCACGTGTCCGACCGGGCCGCCCTCGGCGCGCTCCAGGCGTCCGCCGACGTGTGCCTCGCGCCCGGGCCCGCCGAGACCTTCGGTCTGGCCGCGCTGGAGGCCATGGCGTGCGGCACTCCCGTGGTGGCGAGCGCCCTCTCCGCGCTGCCCGAGGTCATCGGCTCCGCCGGAGCCACCGCGGCCGGCGGCCCGGAGACGTTCGCGGACGCCGTGGAACTGCTCCTGGACCGCGGCGGACCCGAGCGTCGGGAAGCGGCACGCGCGCGTGCGGAGTGCTTCGGCTGGGGAACGGCCGTGGAGGCGTTCCTCGCGGCCCACGACGCGGCGGAGGTGCCGCGCCGCGCCGACGCCCGCCCCGCCGTGCCGGAGCCGGAGCCTGAGGGCGTGGCGTGACAGGCGACGCCGGGCGCCGCTCGGGCCGGTGCGCGGCAGCGGGGCGGCCGCCGGCCGCATGTGCGGCGGCCTCGGGGCGTGCGCCCCGTCCGGTGGCGCGGGCGGTGAACCGCTCCGGCTCACCGCCCGCCGGGCGGAAGGACGACGGGCGGGAGGACGACGGGCGGGAGGACGACGGACGGGAGGGCGCCGCGTGGGAGGACGACGGGCGGGGCACGCGGGCAGATGGCACGCGGGCAGACGGCGCGCGGGAGGCCACCGACGAGGGCGGCCGGACCGCGGGGCTCCGCCGTGCCGTTCCGGTGGCTCCCCCGGAGCGGGCCGCCGGGGTCAGCGGCGCCGTACCGGGACGAACCTGACCAGCGTGCCCGGTGGCGCCTGCGCGGCGGCGGGCAGATCGGCGGTGCGCACCACCGCGATCACCGGGTAGCCGCCGGTGGTCGGATGGTCCGCGAGGAAGACCACCGGCCGCCCGTCCGGCGGCACCTGGACCGCGCCGAGCACCATCCCCTCGCTGGGCAGTTCCCCGGGCCGGGCCCGCTCCAGCGCGGGCCCCTCGGTACGCAGACCGATGCGGTTGCTCGCCGAGGAGACCCGGTACGCGCGCGTGGTGAGGTCCCGGACCGCGCCCGCCGTGAACCAGTCGTCGCGCGGACCCAGGGTCACCCGGAGCACCAGCTCGGCGGGCGGACGCGGCTGTGGGGCGCCGTCCACGCGCGCGGGAGGGCCGGCCGGGGGGCCCAGCGGCAGGACCGTGCCGTCCGTGAGCGGGGCCGGGCCCAGGCCGGACAGCAGGTCGGTGGCGCGGCTGCCGAGGACCGGCTCCACGGTGATGCCGCCGGAGACGGCCACATAACCGCGTACGCCGGCCGTGGCCGCGCCCACCTCCAGCAGCTCGCCCGCCGGCACCACGACCGGGGCGCCCCACGCGGCCGGGCGACCGCCCACCGACACCGGGCTCGGCGCGCCGCCGACCGCGACCGTCACCGTGGAACGCGCGCGCAGCGCACAGCCGTTGAGCGTGGTCTCCAGGACGGCGGCGTCCGGCGGATTGCCGACGAGCCGGTTCACCAGCGCCGCCGCGGGCCGGTCGAGCGCCCCGGAGCGGGGCACGCCGAGGTGCGCGTACCCCGGCCGCCCCTGGTCCTGCACGGTCGTCAACACCCCGGCGCGCACCACGACGAGCACACGGTCACTCACGCACCCACCTCCCCGGACGGGACCACCGGGACGCCCGTGACACGAGCCGGGGCACCGGCGGCGCCCGCCCGCGTGGCGGCGGGGCGGCCCCGTACGGCAGCCGTACCTGTCCGCGTGGCGGCCACGCGCGCGTGGGCGGCGGTCGTCCGGCGCCCCTGCTTTCCCTTTCGCGTCACGCGTCCTCCCGCGGTACGAAGCGCACGCGCGCCCCCGGGGACAGCAGCGCGGCCGGCACGCGCGTGTGGTCCCACAGCACCGCGTCCGTCGTGCCGATCAGCTGCCAGCCGCCCGGGGAGGTGCGCGGGTAGACGCCCGTGTACGGCCCGGCGAGCGCGACGGCGCCCGCGGGGACGGCCGTGCGCGGGGTGGCGCGGCGCGGGACGGCGTAGTGGTCCGGCAGCCCGGTGAGATAGCCGAAGCCCGGGGCGAAGCCGCAGAAGGCCACCGTGAACTCGGTGCCGGCGTGGATGCGGGCCGCCTCCCGCTCGGTCACCCCCCAGTGCGCGGCGACCACCGCGAGGTCCGGGCCGTCGTAGCGCACGGGCAGTTCGATCAGCTCGCGCGCGCGGGAGGGCACCTCCGGTACCCGCGCGGTGGTCAGTTCCGCCGCCCAGCGGTCGGGGTCGGCCAGCCCGTCGAGCAGGACCGTACGGGCCGCCGGAACGATCTCCCGGACGGTGAGCGCGCCCTCCGCGCGGCGGCGCAGCAGCTCCGCGTGCAGGGCCTGCGCCTCCTTTCCGGACGACACCTCCACCAGGAGCGCGTCGTCGCCCACGAGAAGCGCCCTCACGCGAACGCCTCCACCCGCACGCCCGCCGCCTCCAGCCGTTCGCGCACCCGGCGGGCCAGGCCGACCGCGCCGGGCGTGTCGCCGTGCAGGCACAGCGAACGGGCGCGCACCGGGATCCGCGCGCCGGAGTGCGCGACGACCGCGCCGTAGCGCGCCAGGCTCACCGAGCGCTCCACGACCGTGTCCGGGTCGGTCACCACGGCGCCCTCCCGGTCGCGCGGCATCAGGGTGCCCTCGTCGGTGTACGCGCGGTCCGCGAAGGCCTCCGGAACGGCCGGCAGCCCCGCCTCGGCGGCCAGTTCCAGCAGCCGCGAGCCGGGCAGGCCCAGCACCGGCAACGAGGGGTCCGCGAGGCGGACGCCGTCGATCACCGCGCGGGCCTGCCCGGCGTCGTACACCACCCGGTTGTAGAGCGCGCCGTGCGGCTTGACGTACGCCACCCGCGCCCCCGCCGCCCGGGCGAACACCTCCAGCGCGCCGATCTGGTAGGCCACCTCGGCCGCCAGCTCGGCGGGCGGCACGTCCATCGCGCGCCGCCCGAAGCCGGCCAGGTCCCGGTAGGAGACCTGCGCGCCGATCGTCACGCCGCGCTCGGCCGCCAGCTCGCACACCCGGCGCATGGTGGCCGCGTCTCCCGCGTGGAAGCCGCAGGCCACGTTGGCGCTGGTGACGACGGACAGCAGCGCTTCGTCGTCGGTCAGCCGCCAGCGCCCGAAGCCCTCGCCGAGGTCGGCGTTCAGATCGATCGCGGTCATGGTGTTCTCGTGTCTCCGGTGTCTCGTGCGGGTCGCTCGTACGGCGGTCGCCGGTGGTGGTTCCGTACGGCGCTTCTCTGCGGCGCTTCCGCACGGTGGTTCCGTACGGCGGTTGCCCCTGGTGGTTCTCGTGCGGCCGGCGGACCGGCCGCCCCGCGTGCGTGCCTCAGGCCAGCTCCCTCCCGCGGGTCTCCGGCAGCCCCAGCAGGGCCAGCGCGGCGACGCCGTAGCCGAGCGCGCCGAAGACCAGCGCGCCGCCGACGCCCCAGCTGTCCGCCAGGAACCCCACCACGGTCGGGAACACCGCGCCCACCGCACGGCCCGTGTTGTACGTGAACCCCTGCCCGGTGCCGCGCACCGCCGTCGGGTACAGCTCGCTCAGATAGGAGCCGAAGCCGCTGAAGATGGCCGACATGCAGAAGCCGAGCGGGAATCCGAGCACCAGCAGCAGGGTGTCGGCGCCGTGCGGGATGTTCGCGTACGCCAGGATGCACAGCGCCGACAGCAGCGCGAACAGCCAGATGTTGTTCCGCCGGCCCAGCCGGTCGGTCAGCACCCCGCCGGTCAGGTAGCCGAGGAAGGCGCCGGAGATCAGGAAGGCCAGATAGCCGCCCGTGCCGACGACCGACAGACCGCGTTCGGACTTCAGGTACGTCGGCACCCAGGTCGCCAGCGTGTAGTAGCCGCCCTGGACGCCCGTCGACAGCAGGCTCGCGAGGAGCGTCGTGCGCAGCAGGCCCGGCACGCCGTCCCGGCCGGGGCGGAAGACGGCCGCGAACGAGCCGCGCCCCGGGTCCTGCTCCCGGGCCGCCGTCGCCGTGGGTGCGTCGTGCACCCGGCGGCGCAGCCACACCACGAGCAGCGCCGGCAGCGCCCCGGTCCAGAACATCACCCGCCAGGCCAGGTCCTCGCCGACGAAGGAGAACACCAGCGTGTAGACCACCGCCGCCAGTCCCCAGCCGACCGCCCAGGAACTCTGGACCGCGCCGAGCGTACGGCCCCGGTGGCGCGCGCTCGCGTACTCGGCGACCAGGATCGCCCCGACCGCCCACTCGCCGCCGAAGCCGAGGCCCTGGAGGGCGCGGAAGACCAGCAGCGTCTCGTAGGTGGGCGCGAAGCCGCAGGCGACGGTGAACACGGCGTACGTGATCACCGTGATCATCAGGGCCCGGACCCGGCCGACCCGGTCCGCGACCACGCCGGCCACGGCACCGCCGACCGCCGAGACCACCAGCGTCACCGTGGTGAACAGACCCGTCTGGCCGCTGTCGAGGCCGAAGTACGCCGCGAGCGCCACCATGCTCAGCGGCAGGGTGAAGTAGTCGTAGGAATCCAGGGCATAACCGCCGAAAGCTCCGGCGAAGGCGCGCCGGCCGCGTGGGCCGAGGGCGCGCAGCCAGCCGAACGGGCCGTCCTCACCGGCCCGTTCATCTCCCGCCGACCGTACGTCGGCGCGGGGCCCGGACCGGGGCGGTGGGGTCGTGCTCATGGGCACCTCGCAGAAAGGGGGACGGAGGGTGCTGGGAAGTGAGCCGTGTCGAGCACCGTAGAGGATCGTTCAACGATCCCTCAATACCCATGTTGTTTCGTCCTGATGTCTGCGATTGAATTCCGGGCATGGCAGAGCAGTTGACGGGACTGGCCGGCGACCGTGTCCTCCTGGGCCGCACCAGCACCGCGGAGCGGGTCGCCGACATCCTCAGGAGCCGCATATCCGAGGGCTACTTCCCGCCCGGCACCCGGCTGTCGGAGGACGGCATCGGCGGGGCCCTCGGCGTCTCCCGCAACACCCTGCGCGAGGCCTTCCGGCTGCTCACCCACGAACGCCTGCTGGTCCACGAACTCAACCGGGGCGTGTTCGTCCGGGTCCTGACAGTGGAGGACGTGGAGGACATCTACCGCACGCGCGCGCTGGTCGAGTGCGCCGTCGTCCGCGGCCTCGGGGCGCCGCCGTACCGGCTCGGCGGACTGGTCTCGGCGGTCGAGGAAGGGCACAGGGCCGCCGCGGAGAACGACTGGAAGGCCCTGGGCACCGCCAACATCCACTTCCACCGGGAGCTGGTCGCCCTGGCCGGAAGCGAACGCGCCGACGAGCTGATGCGCAGCGTCTTCGCCGAGCTGCGCCTGGCCTTCCACGTGGCGGACGACCCGCGCCGGCTGCACGAGCCCTACCTCGCCCGCAACGCCCGGATTCTGCGGGCGCTCCAGGCCGGGGACACCAAAGGCGCGGAACGGCTCCTGGAGACGTACCTCGCGGACTCCCTGGAACGGGTCGTCGAGGTCTACCGGCGCCGGGTGGGCGAGGACGCGGCCGGCCCCTCCTGACCGGCACGGCAGGCCGTCTTCCGCCTCTGTGACGGCCGTCGCTTCTGAGCCGTTTGGGCCGATGTCAGACCCAGGACCTAGTCTGTGCACCGTGACTTCGCCTGCATCGACGGACAGTGTTCCGCCCCAGCTCAGCGCGGGGCCGCGCCCGGCGCAGGGCCCGGCCGCCGACGAGGGGCTGGCGCGCCGGCTGCGCGCGCTCGCCTGCACCGCGCCGCTGCACGACCTGGACGTGCGCAAGGCCAACCTGGCCGGCGAGTACTCGGTGTACGGGATGGCCGAGGTGGCGCTGGCCGCCATCGACCTGGTCACGCTGAACATGGACTTCGACACGGGCGCCGACCACGAACAGGTCGTCGCCCGGCTGGTCCCGCGCATCGCCGCCCAGGCACCGCACCGGTCCGCCGCCGAACACGAGCGCGTGGCCCGCTGGGTCCTGGAGAACCTGATCAACGTCGGCAGCGTCGACCGCGGCTTCCGCGCGGTCTACGGCACCTTCGCGCCGGACGGCACGTACGTCCGCCGTGACTACGACTTCAAGCTGATCGAGGAGGTCCCCGGCCCCGGCGGCACGGTCTACCTGCGCACCACGGACGAGGCGGTCAACGTCCTGGTCGGCGCCCTCGACACGGACGTCACCAGCGCCCAGATCGCCGCCGAGGTCAAGCTGGAGGTGCTGATCAGCCGCGGCCGGCTCGCCGACGCCCAGCTCGCCGCCGAGCAGGCCCGCTACCGCACGGTGCAGTACTCCGAGACGCTGCGCCGCGCCCTGGAGGCCACCCGGCGCAACGTCCGCGCGGTCGACTGGCTCAACACCGTCCCCGACATGATCGCCGAGGCCCTGGACCACGTGGCCGAGCGCTACCGCCACGAGAACGCCATCCTCACCAACATCCGCAAGGCCCGCGACGAGACCGAGGAGCCCGAGCACAAGCGCCGCGCCGCCGAGCTGGTCGACATCGTCAAGGACTGCATCCGGCGCCACACCCAGCTCCAGTCGCGCCTGCTGGAGGCCGGCCCGCTGTTCCGCGCCGAACAGGACCGGCAGGCCTTCGCCACCCCGGCGGCGACGTCCGGGACGGACCTCTACGGCCATCTCCTCGCCCCGGTCCTGCCGTTGCCGCTTGAGCAGGCGATCCGGGTCACCGACGCGTTCTTCGCACGCGGCACCGGACCGCGCACCCCGGTGTCCGTCCGGATCGGCGACCTCGTCGACATCCTGCTGACCCCGCCCGTGGAACGGGAGCACCTGGGCGCGGAGATGCCCGAACCCGACCTGATCGCCACGCCCGACGACAGCCGGTTCAGCGAGGAACAGCTCGCCGCGGCGACACACCTGCTGGACCTGCCCCCGGACGCGCCCCGACGGCTGTCCGGGCTGCTCGCCGAGGCCCGCCGCACCGGCGACCCCGACCTCGCCTACCTGGTGGCGCTGCTCGCCGTCCACGCGGCCAGCCCCGCCGTCGGCACCGCCTACCGGCAGGGCGAGGAGAAGCTGCTCTTCGCCGTGGACGACGGGACCGAGCTGGACGATCCCGAGTTCGGCGGGGCCGACCTCATCGTGGGAACGGCCCTGCTGGACGCCGCCGGGATGGCGGCCGACCGGACGGAAGCAGCATGAGTGAGCACGACCGCGACAAGGAGCCGAACCCGTGACCGAGCACGTCGAGTGGAGCGAGGCGGAGACACCCGCCCCGCCGGCGCCCACCGCCGTCACCCCCGCCGACGCCGCCGACGCGGCGCGGCTCGTCGCCTTCGGACTCCAGCCCAAGCTGGCGCCCGCCCGCGACCAGGAGTACACCGAACTGCTGCGCCGCTACCGCGAGGACCCGGCCTTCGCCCGGCTCGCCGACGCCGTCGCCGCCGGACTGGGGCTCGTCGTGCTGGAGGTGTCCCCGCGCGCGGGCATGGCCGTCACCGCCGCCGAGGACTCGGTCTTCGCCGTGCGCATGGGCGACTACGCGCGTCGCACCGCCGCCGACTCCGGCGACCGCTTCCTGCACGGCCTGGCCCATCTCGCCGTCGCCGCGCTGGCGTTCCCGCGCCCCGAGGACCTCGCCGACGACTCCTACATCGGCCGGGTCACCGTCAACGGCGTCGACGCCTTCGTCCGGCAGGCCTGCCGCCGCCTGGAGGAGCGCGCCGAGGAACGCGGCGAGAACACCGACCCGGCCACCGACGCACCCGGCCTGGAGGCCGCCTGGCGGATCTGGGCCAGGCGCAGCGCCACCGGCGCCACCAAGGACGCCCGCCGCCCCGCCGCCTCCACCACCGGCATCGTTGCCAAGGCCCTGGCCTTCCTCACCGACTCCGGCTTCCTGCAGCGCACCGGCGACGACAACGGCGGCACCTACCGCACCACCGCCCGCTACCAGCTCCAGGTCCGCGACATGGCCGGCAACGCCGCCCTGGCCGAACTGTCCGAGCTGGGCGTCGTCCCGGTCACCGACGGCACGGCCACCCTGCTGCCCGCCGAGGACACCGACGCCCTGGACCTGGTGGCCGAGGCCGGGCTGCCGTTCCACTCCTGAACCCCTGCCCCGCACCAACCCCGAACCCCCTCCACCGCAAGAACACTGACGAGAGTCCGCCATGTACGAGCTGTCCCGGGTCCGCCTCTACTCCATCGGTCCCGCCGGTGCGCGCTACGCCGACACCGTGCTTGACCTGCGGGGTGTCGGCGAGCCCGTGCCCGACCCGGCGCCCACGCAGGCGGAGTTCTTCGAGGAGGAGCCGTCCGGCCCGCCGCGCCGGCCCGCGCCCGCGGGCGTGCTGTTCCTGGAGAACGGCGGCGGAAAGTCCGTCCTGCTCAAGTTGATCTTCTCGGTGATGCTGCCGGGCCACCGCAACACCCTCGGCGGCGCCAGCTCCGGTGTGTTGCGCAAGTTCCTGCTCGCCGACGACTGCGGCCATGTGGCCCTGGAGTGGCAGCACGTGCAGACCGGCGAGTGCGTGGTCGTCGGCAAGGTCAGCGAGTGGCGTGGACGGCAGGTCTCCAACGACCCGCGCAAGTTCGCCGAGGCCTGGTACTCCTTCCGCCCCGGTCCCGGCCTCAGCCTGGACAGCCTGCCCGTCGCCGAGGCCACCGCCGTACGGCCGCCCGCCGAGGGCACCTCCGGCGCGCACGGCCGCCGCCGCACCATGAAGGGCTTCCGCGACGCCCTCATGGAGGCCGGCAAGGCCTACCCGCACCTTGAAGTGCACTGGGAGGAGATCCACGAGCGCTGGACCGAGCACCTCGGCGACCTCGGCCTGGACCCCGAACTCTTCCGCTACCAGCGCGAGATGAACGCCGACGAGGGCGAGGCGGCCGGCCTCTTCGCGGTCAAGAAGGACTCCGACTTCACCGATCTGTTGCTGCGCGCCGTCACCGACACCCGCGACACCGACGGCCTCGCCGACCTCGTCAGCGGCTTCGGCAGCAAACTCGGCCGACGCGCCGAGCTGATCGCCGAACGGGACTTCACCGCCGGTTCGGTCGACCTGCTCGGAAGGATCATCGAGGCGGCCGACGCCCGGGCACGCGCGCGTGACGTGCACGCGGGCGCCGAACGCCGTACCCGCACGCTGGCCCGCCGACTGTCCGCGCGGGCCGTGCGGGAACGGGTCCGGGCCGCCGACCTCGCCCAGCGGGTGACGGCCGCCGCCTACGCCGTCACCCACTCCGAGGGCGCCCGCGAGCGCAGCGCCCTCATCGCCGCCGAACTCGCCTACCGGCACGCCTCGCTGGCGCTGGCCGCCGCCGAGAAATCCGCCGCCGCGCAGAAGCGCGAACTGGCCGACGCCCGCACCCTGCACTCCGCCTGGCAGGCCGCCGAGGCCGTGCTGCGCCACCGGGCCGCCGCCGACCGTGTCGCGCGCGTGTCCGCCGCCATCCAGGAGGCCGAACGGGACGCGGCCCCCGCGCTCGCCGCCCGCGCCAAGGCCGCCGTGGACCTCGTGCGGGCCCTGCACGCGGCCGCCGAGAGCGCCGAGACCCTCGCCAACGAGGAGGAGGAGCGGTCCGCCGCCCTCCAGGAGTCCGGCGACTGCGCCTACCGCGACTCCACCACCGCCGCCACCGAAGCGCAGCGGGCCCGCAGCGAGGCCGGGCACCTGCGCCAGCGGCTCGCCGAGGTCGAGCAGGAGACCGCCGAGGCGGTCCGCGCGGGCTGGCTGGACGACAGCGCCCCGGACGCCGACCCGGCACGGGCCGCGCTCGCCGCCAGCGACGCCGAGAAGACCGCCGTGGCCGCCTGGGACGCGGCTCGTGAGTCCGCCCGCAAGGCCACCGAGCACGCGCGCGAGACCGCCGCCGCCGAGTCCCGCGCCGAGCTGACCGCGGCCCGCGCGGCGGACGCGGCCACCGCTGCCGAGCGCGCGTACGAGGCCGAGCGGCGCCTCGCCGAGTCGCTGGCCGCCGAGGAACGGCTGGCGGAACTGCTGAGCCTGCCCGGGGCACCGAGCACGGTCCGCGTGCCCGGCCCGCGCACCGGGGCCGACGACGCCGTCCCGGCACCCCGTACCGTCGCGGAGGGCGCGCTCACCCCCGAGGAGCTCGACCGCTTCGCCGACGAGCTGCGCGAACTCCTCGACGACGCCGTGTCCACCGCCGAACGGCACCTGTTCGACCTGCGCACGGCGGCCGCCGACGACGCCCGGATCCTCGGCGCCCTCGGTGACGGCGGGCTGCTGCCGCCCGGCCCCGACGTGCTGGCCACCGTCGAGTTCCTCGGCGAACACGGCATCCCGGCGCTCCCCGGCTGGCGCTACCTCGCCCAGGCCGTCGACCCGGCCGACCACGCGCGCGTGCTCGCCGCCCGTCCCGAGCTCGTCGACGGTGTGATCATCACCGACCCGGACACGCACGCGCGCGCCCGCGAAGTCCTCGGCGACGCCGCCCTGCTGCCCCGCTCCGCGGTAGCCGTCGGCACCGCCGCCGCGCTGCTCGCCCCGCCGCCCGCCGCCGACGCCACCCCCGGTGACGTGTTCCTGGTGCCGCCGAACCCGGCCATGCACGACGAACACGCCGCCGACGAGGAACGGCAGGCACTGCGCGCCCGGGCCACCGAGCGCGACGAGGAGATCCGCGTCCTCGCCGCCCGCCTCGGCAAGGACCGCGAACTGGCCGCCCGGCTCGCCTCCTGGCGCACCGGCTGCCCCGCCGGACGTCTGACCGAGCTGGCCCGGGCCGCCGAGGAGGCCCGCGCGTTCGCCGAGGAGGCCGAGGCCGAACTCGCCGAGGCGCGGACCGCCCGCGCGGAGGCGGAGGAGACCGCGGTGGAGGCCGCGCGGGTCCGCGACGAGCGCCAGGAGGCCGCGCAGAAGGCCCGGCGCGCCGCCGACGCCCTCGCCGGCCTCGCCCACCGGCTGCGCGAGCGCGCCGGCTGGCAGGCGAAGCTGCGCGAACTCGCCGACGAGGCGGCCGAATCCGAGGCACGCGCCCAGGCCTGCCTGGAGCGCGCCCGCGCCGCCGACGAGGACCGCCGGGCCGCGCAGCGCGCCGCCGACGACGCCCGCCGCACCGCGCGCGCCCTGCGGGCCGAGCGCTCCGAGATCGCCGGCGCCCCCGACGACGTACCCGAGGCGGACGCGGACGCCCCGAAGGCGTCCCTGCCCGCCCTCCGCGAGGCCTACCGGGCCGCCTCCCAGGTGTACGAGAAGGTCGGCGTCGGCGCCGACCTGCGCGCCGAGCAGGCCCGCGCGGAGAGCGACGAGAGCGCCGCCCGCGCCGAACTGGACCGGCTCAGCAACAAGGTCCGCACCCGCGCCGAGCAGCTGCTGCAGTCGCCCGACGGCTCCGACGGGCCGTCCCGGCAGGCCGCCGCAGCTCGCGCGGAGGAGCTGGTGCAGCTCCTGGAGACCCGTATGTCGACCGCGAGCGAACAGCTCGGCCGGCTGCGCGGCGAGACCGAGCGGCACGCCCCCGAGGACGCCGAGGCGCACACCGAGCTGCCCGAGGAACTGATCCCGCGCGACGCCGAGCACGCCCAGGCCCTGCTGCGCACCGCCACGGCCGAACTCGCCGCCACCACCGAGGCGCTGGCCGAGGCCCGGGCGGCCCACACCGAGCTGCTGGAGGCCCACCGCGCCGCCGAGGACGCGGCCGGCGGCTTCGACGAGATCGCCGCCATGCTCCGCGACCTGCTGCGCGAGCAGACGCCCGAGGAGGAGCCGGAGGAGCCGGAGCCGTACCCCGGCACCCTGGAGGAGGCCCGGCACTCCGCCGCCGAGGCCCGCCGCTCTCTGCGCGGCTGCGCCGCCGACCTGTCCGCCGCCGAGGCGGCCGTGCGCGAGGCGAGCGACGTCCTGGTCCGGCACGCCAACTCCACGCGCTACGAGCAGGTCCGCACCCCCGCCCGGCAGCAGATCCGGGAACTGCCCGCCTCCGCGCTGCCCGAGCACGCCCAGAAGTGGGCGGACGCGTTCGCGCCCCGGCTGCGCGTGCTGACCGATGAGCTGGCCCAGCTGGAACGCAACCGCGACTCCATCGTGGACCGGCTGCGCGGCCTCGTGGAGTCGGCCCTCGCCACCCTGCGCTCCGCCCAGCGGCTCTCCCGGCTGCCGGAGGGGCTCGGCGAGTGGTCCGGGCAGGAGTTCCTGCGCATCCGCTTCGAGGAACCCGACCAGGCCACGCTCACCGAACGGCTCGGCGAGGTCATCGACGAGGCCACGCGCGCGGCCGTGAAGAAGAACTCCGACCTGCGCCGCGACGGGATGTCCCTGCTCCTGCGGGGCGTCGCCGCGGCCCTCCAGCCCAAGGGCGTGGCCGTCGAGATCCTCAAGCCCGACGCCGTACTGCGCGCCGAGCGCGTCCCCGTCGGCCAGATGGGCGATGTGTTCTCCGGCGGCCAGCTGCTCACCGCGGCCATCGCCCTGTACTGCACGATGGCCGCGCTCCGCTCGAACGACCGGGGCCGCGACAAGCACCGGCACGCGGGCACGCTGTTCCTGGACAACCCGATCGGCCGGGCCAACGCCACCTATCTGCTGGAGCTCCAGCGGGCCGTGTCCGACGCGCTGGGCGTCCAGCTGCTGTACACCACCGGTCTGTTCGACACGACCGCCCTCGCCGAGTTCCCGCTGGTCATCCGCCTGCGCAACGACGCCGACCTCCGGGCGGGCCTGAAGTACATCAGCGTGGAGGAACACCTCCGGCCCGGCCTGCCCCAGCCGCCTCAGGCGGGGGAGACCGTGCACAGCGAGATCACGGCGACGCGCATGTTCAAGAAGCCGGCGCCGAGCGCTCCGTAGGGCACGGGCGCGTCGGCTCGCGCCGCCGCTCTGTTCCGCAGCGTGCAGCACATCGCACGATGCGGAACAGGGCCGGCCGATGTGGCGCGGTGCCGTCAGGCGTCGACGCCCGTCAGAAGCCGTACCCCATCCGCCGGGACAGCTCGGCTCCCGCCGCGGCCGTACGCGCGGCCACCTTCGGCAGCCGGTCCGCGTCGAGCCGGTACACCGGGCCCGAGACGCTGATGGCCGCGATCACCTCGCCGTCGTGCGCGCGCACCGGTGCCGCGACGGCCGCGAGGCCCGGTTCCAGTTCCTCGACCGTGACGCCGTATCCCTGCCGCACCACGGCCTCCAGCTCGGCGCGCAGCATCGCCGCACCCGTGACCGTACGGTCCGTGAACCGCGTCAACGGCCGCGCCAGCAGACCCTCGCGCAGGGTCGGCGACAGGTGCGCGAGGAGCACCTTGCCGCTGGACGTGGCGTGCAGCGGGGTGCGTCTGCCCAGCCAGTTCTGCGCGGTCACGGCCGCGGTGCCGCGCGCCTGCATGATGTTCACCGCGGCGTCGTCGTCGAGGACGGCGATGTTGACCGTCTCGCCCAGCTCGTCGGCGACCTCACGGCACACCGGGACGGCCTCCTGCGAGATGTCGAGACGCACCGCCGCCGCTCCCGCCAGGCGCAGTACGCCCGCCCCCAGGCAGTACTTCCCGCGCTCCATGGCCTGGGCCACCAGGCCCCGGTTCTCCAGGACCCCGAGCAGCCGGAACGCCGTGGACTTGTGGACGTCCAGCTCCGCGGCGATCTCGGTGACGCCCGCCTCGCCGTGCCGGGCGAGGATCTCCAGCACGCTCACGGCGCGGTCCACCGACTGCACCGCGCCGGCCGCCCCACGGCCGCCCGGCCGCTCCGGGCGCCCCGGCTCCCGGGCGGTCCGCCCGCCGCGGTCGGGCTGCTTCTGCGTGCGGGGCATGGCTTGACTCTCATCATCCGGGGCCGCGTTCGTTGCGCAGGGCGCTTCGTCGTGCGCCATACGAAACCCGATGCTATCGAAGGGCCCGGTCAAGGGCTCGACAGCCGCCCCGCCTCACGGATGTGGCAGGCCCCGCCCCGCCTCAGGAGTGTGACAGGCCGCCCCGCCTCAGGGGTGCGACAGCTGCCCCGCCCCACCCCTGCGTCGTATCCGCTCCTGTTCCCGCAGGGCCGCACGCTCCTGGCGGCGGCGAGCCCGTCGCTCCCGGCGCAGGGCGCGGGCCGTGCTGCTCGGCTCCGAGACCACACCGTGCCGCTGGTTCCACACCTGGCGGGTCACCCACACGTCGACCACGGCCCACGTGGCCACCACCGTGCCGGCCACACCGCCCATCACCATCGGGAACGCCAGCCAGGAACCGGCCAGCGTGCACAAGAACGCGACCATCGCCTGGATCAGCGTCACCGCGATGACGAGGACGGCCCGCACCGCCGCCGCACGCACCGGATCGGGCACCGGATGCCGGCGCGCGGGCTCCTCGACCCACAACGGCCGGTGTCCGTACCGCGGTTCGTCGCCGCCCGGCTCCCCGCCGCCTTGTGGTGCCGTGCCGCCCCACCCTGTCCGCGGGCGCCCCGCCTCGCTCTTCCCGTGCGCCTCGCGCCGTTCCGCCGTGCCCGTCACCGTGTCACTCCCCACCGCCGGCAGACCGCTCGCCCCCGGAGTCCGAAGACCCCGCCTCCCCAGTGGCTGCCCGGCTTGCGCCGCTTTACGCCGCCGGGACGCGGGATGCGGCCGCTGTGGCCTATTCCGCCCCCAATTCCCATAGAGAAGGACGAACGAGACCGGGTGAAGATTCCCGCACGGCGAAAAAATCCGGCCAACCACCCGCCAAAGTTGCCACAAGCGGCCGGTCGTGGCCCTCCGGAACGCGGTGGCAATCTCCCCTAATGCCCGGACAACTCGCCATCTCTCGCCTGCGGTGCGGAACTTCACCCACCGGACGTGTCTTCGAGTTAGCTGTGGGGCGGTAGTAGGCTCGCGCCGTTTGCTGACGGACATGAACACCCCCGACCAGCGGGGGTCGAGCTGGGGGAGGCCATGCGCTTTCGCGGGAAGTCGATCCGCCGGAAGATCGTGGCGCTGCTTCTCGTGCCGCTGGTGTCCCTGACCGGCGTCTGGGCGTTCGCCACGGTGTTCGCCGGCCGGGAAGTGGCCCAGCTGTTCCGCGTGTCCGGCGTCATCGAGGACATCGGTTACCCCGCCGAGGACACCGTCCGCGTCCTGCAGCAGGAACGCCGCCAGGCCCTCGTCTACCTCGCCGACCCGCGGGCCTCCGAGGCCCTGTCCGGTCTGCACCGCACCCGCGCCGCCACCGACCGGTCGATCACCACGCTCCGCCGGAACGCCGAGGACCAGGACACCCGGGACCGCCTGGAGACGGACGGCCGTGACCACCTGACCGCCGTCCTGGACTCCCTGGACGGCCTCGACTCCCTGCGCCGCAGCGTCGAGGAGCGCTCCGTCACCCGGGCCCAGGCACTCGGCCTCTACAACCGCCTCGTCGACCCCTGCTACGCGCTGCTCGCCTCCCTCGTCGGCATCGACGACGTCGAGGTCGAGAAGCAGGCCCGCGCCCTGGTCAACCTCACCCGCGCCCGCGAACTGCTCGCCCGCGAGGACGCCCTGCTCGGCTCGTCCCTCGTCGTCGGCCGGCTCACCCGGGACGAGACCCGTGAGATCTCCGACCTCGTCGCCCAGCGCACCCTGCTGTACGACATCAGCCTCCCGCTGCTGCCCGCCGCCGAACGCGCACGCTACGAACGCTTCTGGAAGAACGCCACCACGGCACCCCTGCGTGGAGCCGAACGGACCGTCGTCGCCATGGACTCCGGCACTCCCCGCGGTGTCACCGCCGAGAGCTGGGATTCCGCCGCGGCCACCGCCCTGGACGAACTCGGCACCCTCGACGACCAGGCGAGCGACCGCTACCAGGACCGCATGCGCCCGGTGGCCGTCGGTGTCATCGCCAAGGCGGCCGTCGTCGGCCTCCTCGGACTGATCGCCCTCCTCGTCTCCGTCGTCCTGTCCATCCGGATCGGCCGCGCCCTCATCCGCGACCTGCGCCAGCTGCGTCTGGAGGCCCACGAGGCGTCCGGTGTCCGGCTGCCCAGCGTGATGCGCCGGCTGTCCGCCGGTGAACAGGTCGACGTCGAGACCGAGGTGCCGCGCCTGGAGTACGACAAGAACGAGATCGGCGAGGTCGGGCAGGCCCTCAACACCCTGCAGCGGGCCGCCGTGGAGGCCGCCGTCAAGCAGGCCGAACTGCGTGCCGGTGTCTCCGAGGTCTTCGTCAACCTCGCCCGCCGCAGCCAGGTGCTGCTGCACAAGCAGCTCACCCTGCTCGACAGCATGGAGCGCCGTACCGAGGACACCGACGAACTCGCCGACCTGTTCCGCCTGGACCACCTCACCACCCGTATGCGCCGGCACGCCGAGGGCCTGGTGATCCTCTCCGGTGCCGCGCCCTCCCGGCAGTGGCGCCGCCCCGTGCAGCTGATGGACGTCGTCCGCGCCGCCGTCGCCGAGGTCGAGGACTACGAGCGCATCGAGGTCCGGCGCCTGCCGCGGGTCGCCGTCACCGGGCCCGCCGTCGCCGACCTCACCCACCTCGTGGCCGAACTCCTGGAGAACGCCACGGTCTTCTCGCCCCCGCACACCGGCGTCCAGGTCGTCGGCGAGCGGGTCGCCAACGGCTTCACCCTGGAGATCCACGACCGGGGTCTCGGTATGACGGCCGAGGCACTCCTCGACGCCAATCTCCGCCTCGCCGAGACACCCGAGTTCGAACTGTCCGACACCGACCGGCTGGGCCTGTTCGTCGTCAGCCGGCTCGCCCAGCGCCAGAACGTCCGGGTCTCCCTCCAGCCGTCGCCGTACGGCGGGACCACCGCCGTGGTGTTCATCCCCGACGCGCTGCTCACCGAGGACGTCCCGGACACCAACGGCGCCGGTTTCCGGCTCGACCGGGACCGCCCCGGAAACGGCGGCGAGCAGGCGCTCGGCCGGAGCGGCGGGCGGTCCCCGGAGCCGCTGCGGCTGCCCGGACCGCCGACCTCCGTGCTGGACGGCCCGGTCGAGCTGGAGGCGCCCGTCGATCTCGACGCGCTGGACGACTTCCCCGGCGCCCTGCCGGACGAGGACAGCGAGCGCGGCGGCCTGTTCCGCCCCCGCCGGCCGCGCCCGGGCGGCGACGACCAGCCGGCCGGCCGGCCCGCGCACCACGAGGCCGGCGACCGCGGAGCCGTACCGCTGCCCCGGCGGCAGACGCCCAAGCTGGTCAGCTCGCACGGCAAGCCCGTCACCGACCAGCGGCCCCGCCGCGGCGAACCGGCCCCGGGACCCACCGCCGGCCCGGGTGCCTCCGACGCCGGCGAACTGGCCCCGCTGCCCTCCCGCCGCCGCGGCACCGCCGCCCGGCGCCCCCTCACCGACCCCGCCGGCGACCGGCCCGGAGCCCCGGCCGAGAGCACCGGCGAGACGTCCGGCGTCCCGGAGCTGCCCAGGCGCACCCGGCCCCTGACGTCCGGCCCCGGCGCTCCGGCGGACCCGGCCCCGCCCCCCGGCGGCCCGGCCCCGGAGCCGGGCGCCAGGCCGCTGCCCCGGCGTGTGCGCCAGGCCAGCCTGGCCCCCCAGCTCAAGCAGGACACCGAACGGCGCGCCGGACGCGCGGAGGAGCCCGCCGACCGCGACGCCGACGAGGTCCGCAGCCGGATGGCCTCGCTCCAGCGCGGCTGGCAGCGCGGCCGCGAGGAGAACGCCGCGGGCGACGGGACCCACAACGGCACAGCACAAGGAACGACCAAGGGAGACGGTCGATGACCGCACCGAAGGCCACCGGCCACACGACGACGAACAAGGGGGAGCTGAACTGGCTCCTGGACGACCTGGTGGACCGGGTCGCCAGCATCCGCAAGGCCGTCATCCTGTCCGGCGACGGACTGCCGACAGGGGTGTCCAAGGACCTGACCAGGGAGGACAGCGAGCACCTGGCAGCCGTCGCGTCCGGCTTCCACAGCCTCGCCAAGGGCGTGGGCCGCCACTTCGACGCGGGCGGCGTCCGGCAGACCATCGTCGAGCTGGACGGCGCCTTCCTCTTCGTCACCGCCGCCGGCGACGGCAGCTGCCTCGCCGTCCTCTCGGACGCCGACTCCGACGTCGGACAGGTCGCCTACGAGATGACGCTGCTGGTCAAGCGGGTCGGCGTGCACCTGGGCACCGCCCCGCGCACCGATCTGCCCGCAGGCGGGTAGTGGGATGGCATGAGCGGAGACGGTCAGGGAAGAAACCACTGGTTCGACGACGAGGCCGGGCCGGTCGTCCGGCCGTACGCCATGACACGTGGCCGTACCACGAGCGAGGGCCAGCATCGCCTCGACCTGATCGCGGTGGTCGTCACCGAGCTCGACGCCGGTGACCCGGAAACGGACCCGACGCTGTCCCCCGAGCACGTGGACATCGTCGGGCTCTGCCGGGACGAGCCCCAGTCGGTCGCCGAACTGGCCGCGGAACTCGATCTGCCCATCGGCGTGGTCCGCGTGCTCATCGGCGATCTGGTGCACGCCGGTTTCGTCCATGTGACCCGCCCGGTGCCACCGGCGGAGCTGCCGGACGAGAGTATTCTGCGCGACGTGATCAACGGCCTCCGGGCGCTGTGACCGGCGCGAGAGCGGGGTAGTGACGTGACTGGCTGGCAGTTCTGGGTCGACCGAGGCGGCACCTTCACGGACATCGTCGCGCGGCGCCCGGACGGCCGGCTGCTCACGCACAAGCTGCTGTCCGACAACCCGGCCCGGTACGCCGACGCCGCCGTGGCCGGGGTGCGCGAGCTGCTTGGCGACTCCCGGGAACCCGTCGACGCCGTCCGCATGGGCACCACGGTCGCCACCAACGCCCTGCTGGAACGCAAGGGCGAGCGCACCCTCCTGGTCGTCACCCGGGGTTTCGGTGACGCCCTGCGCATCGCCTACCAGAACCGCCCCCGCATCTTCGCCCGCCGTATCGAGCTGCCCGGACTGCTCCACGAACGGGTCGTGGAGGTGGACGAACGGCTCGCCGCCGACGGCACCGTCCTGCGCGCCCCCGACCTGGACGCCCTGGCCGGCCCGCTCCGGCAGGCGTACGACGACGGGATCCGCGCGATCGCCGTCGTCTGCCTGCACAGCCACCTGCACCCCGGCCACGAGCGCGCCATCGGTGAACTCGCCGCCCGCGTCGGCTTCCCGCAGATCTCGCTGTCCAGCGAGGTCAGTCCGCTGATGAAGCTCGTCCCCCGCGGGGACACCGCCGTCGTGGACGCCTACCTCTCGCCCGTGCTGCGCCGCTACGTGCGGCACGTCGCCGGGGAACTGCGCGGGGTCCGGCTGATGTTCATGCAGTCCAACGGCGGGCTGACGGAGGCCGGGCAGTTCCGCGGCAAGGACGCCGTCCTCTCCGGACCGGCCGGCGGCATCGTCGGCATGGCCCGCATGTCGCAGCGCGCGGGCTTCGAGCGCGTCATCGGTTTCGACATGGGCGGCACCTCCACCGACGTCTCGCACTTCGCCGGCGCCTACGAGCGCGTGTTCACCACCCGGATCGCGGGGGTCCGGCTGCGCGCCCCCATGCTGGACATCCACACGGTCGCCGCCGGCGGCGGCTCCGTCCTGCACTTCGACGGCTCCCGCTACCGGGTCGGCCCCGACTCGGCCGGCGCCGACCCCGGCCCGGCCTGCTACCGGGCCGGCGGCCCGCTCACCGTCACCGACGCCAACCTGATGCTCGGCCGCATCCAGGCCGCCCACTTCCCCGCGGTCTTCGGACCCGGGGGCGACCAGCCCCTGGACGCCACCCTCGTCCGTGACCGGTTCACCGCCCTCGCGCGCGAGATCCACGACCGCACCGGCGACGACCGCACCCCCGAACAGGTGGCCGAGGGCTACCTGCGGATCGCCGTCGCGAACATCGCGGGCGCCGTGAAGCGGATCTCCGTCCAGAAGGGCCACGACGTCACCCGCTACGCACTGACCACCTTCGGCGGAGCGGGCGGCCAGCACGCCTGCCGGGTCGCCGACTCGCTCGGCATCCGCACCGTCCTCGTACCCCCCATGGCCGGTGTCCTCTCCGCACTCGGCATCGGCCTCGCCGACATCACGGCCATGCGGGAGCGGTCCGTGGAGGCACCCCTGGAGGCCGCCGCCATGCCCCGCGTGCGCGCCACGGCCGACGACCTGGAGACGGCGGCGCGCGCCGAACTGGTCGCCGAGGACGTCCCGGAGGACCGGGTCCGCGTCACCCGCCGCGCCCAGCTGCGCTACGACGGCACCGACACCACCCTCACCGTCGCCCTGGCCGGTCCCGAGGCCATGCGGCGGGACTTCGAAGAACGTCATCGCGCCACGTACTCCTTCACCCTCGACCGCCCCGTGGTGATCGAAGCCCTCTCCGTCGAAGCCACCGGCCTCACCACACCCCCCGATCTCTCCGCCCTCGCCCCGTACGAGGGCCGTTCCCGGGCGGCCGGCACCGTCCGCCTGCACACCGGCGGCGCCTGGCGCGACGTACCCCTCCACCGCCGGGAGGCCCTTGCGCCCGGCGAGACCGTCACCGGCCCCGCGCTCATCACCGAGGCCGGCGCGACGACCGTCGTGGACGACGGCTGGCGGGCCGCCGCGACCGAGGACGGGCATCTGGTCATGGAACGCGCGGCGATTACGCAGAGTTCCGAACTCGGCACGGACATCGATCCGGTTCTGCTCGAAGTCTTCAACAACCTCTTCATGTCGATCGCCGAGCAGATGGGCGCCCGGCTGGAGTCCACCGCCCAGTCCGTCAACATCAAGGAGCGGCTGGACTTCTCCTGCGCCCTGTTCGACCCGGCCGGCAACCTGGTGGCCAACGCCCCCCACATCCCTGTCCACCTGGGCTCCATGGGCACCAGCGTCAAAGAGGTCATCCGCCGCCGCGGCTCCGCCATGCGGCCGGGCGACACCTACGCCGTCAACGACCCCTACCACGGCGGCACACACCTGCCCGACGTCACCGTGATCACTCCCGTCTTCGACACCGACCGGACGACGGACACGGGCAGCGAGCCGCGGCTCCTCTTCCACGTCGCCTCACGCGGCCACCACGCCGAGATCGGCGGCATCGCCCCCGGCTCCATGCCGGCCCACAGCCGCACCATCGAGGAGGAGGGCGTCCTCTTCGACAACTGGCTCCTCGCCGAGAACGGACGCTTCCGCGAGGAGGAGACCCTGCGCCTGCTCACCGGGGCGCCGTACCCCTCGCGCAACCCGCGCACCAACCTCGCCGACCTGCGCGCGCAGATCGCCGCCAACCGCAAGGGCGTCGACGAGGTCCGCCGCATGATCGACGAGTTCGGCCTCGACGTCGTCCAGGCCTATATGCGGCACGTCCAGGACAACGCCGAGGAAGCCGTCCGCCGCGTCATCGACGCCCTGGACGATGGCGAGTACGCCTACGAGACCGACTCCGGCGCCGTCATCCGGGTCGCCATCCGCGTCGACCGAGCCGGGCGCCGGGCGACCATCGACTTCACCGGCACCTCCGCGCAACTGGCCACCAACTTCAACGCGCCCCGCGCGGTCGTCGACGCGGCAGTCCTGTACGTCTTCCGCACCCTGGTCGCCGACGACATCCCGCTCAACGAGGGCTGTCTGCGCCCGTTGGACATCATCGTGCCGCCCGGCTCCATGCTCGCTCCCGAGCCGCCGGCCGCCGTCGTCGCCGGCAACGTCGAGACCTCGCAGGCCATCACCGGCGCCCTGTACGCCGCGCTCGGCGTGCAGGCCGAGGGCTCCGGCACCATGAACAACGTCACCTTCGGCAACGAGCGCTACCAGTACTACGAAACCGTCGCCTCCGGTTCCGGCGCAGGCGACGGTTTTCCCGGCGCCGACGTGGTCCAGACCCATATGACCAACTCCCGGCTCACCGACCCGGAAGTCCTGGAATGGCGGCTGCCGGTGCGGCTGGAGGAGTTCGCCGTCCGGCGGGGGAGCGGCGGCGCCGGGCGCTGGCGCGGCGGGGACGGTGCCGTGCGCCGCATCCGCTTCCTGGAGCCGATGACCGTCTCGACGCTCTCCCAGCACCGCCGGGTGCCGCCGTACGGCATGGCCGGCGGCGCACCCGGAGCGCTCGGCGCCAACCGGGTGGAGCGGGCCGACGGCTCGGTCACCGACCTCGGCGCGAGCGGTTCGGCCGACGTCGGCCCCGGAGACGTACTCGTCATCGAAACCCCCGGTGGCGGCGGCTACGGCCGACCGTCGCCCGACCCCCATCAAGCAGGAGAAGAGATCGATGATCTTCGGGCGTTCTGAGCGCGGCAAGCCCCCGGTCGAGCCCGTCACGCTCAAGATCCTGGTGGCCGGCGGCTTCGGCGTGGGCAAGACGACCCTCGTCGGCGCGGTCAGCGAGATCAGACCGCTGCGCACGGAGGAGCTGCTCACCGAGGCCGGGCGGCCGGTCGACGACATCAGCGGTGTGGAGGGCAAGCACACCACCACGGTCGCCATGGACTTCGGCCGTATCACCGTGCGCGAGAACCTGGTGCTCTACCTGTTCGGCACACCCGGGCAGGAACGGTTCTGGTTCATGTGGGACGAGCTGTCCGAGGGCGCCCTCGGTGCCGTCGTCCTCGCCGACACCCGCCGCCTGGAGGACTGCTTCGCCGCCATCGACTACTTCGAGCGGCGTTCCATACCCTTCGTCGTCGGCGTCAACTGCTTCGAGGGCGCCGCGCGGTACCCCATCGAGACCGTCCGCCAGGCGCTGGACCTGGACGACGGCGTGCCCCTCCTGCTGTGCGACGCCCGGGACCGGGAGTCGGTCAAGGAGGTGCTCATCGGGCTCGTCCGGCACGCGATGGCCTACACGGCCGGACGCCGCCGGGCCGCCACCGTCTGATCGCCCGGCAGCCCGCCACGTCCCGCGCCGCCCGCCGGCGGGCACGGCCCGTACCCCCGCCGACCGGGGTACGGGCCGTGGTCCCGTACGGAGCGCCACGCGCGCGCACGCCTGTCATGAAATGCCGGATACCGCCAGGAATGTACGGCGATATCGGCTGACACCGGGAAGTTTTCACCGGCACCGCGGGGGCGTCAAGGCTGTGGACGACGCCGGTGACACCGGCCGCCCGTCATCCCACGGGGCCGCGCCGGACGGCCGTACCGGCGCGGCGGGTTCACCGCCCCGGCTCGGCGGCCGAGAACCCGGCCCCCGCGGGGGCGGGTCCGGGCATGCCGCGCCGGACCTCGTGGCCCGGGAGCCCGGCCCGGCCGAGCACCCAGCTCCCGCCGCGCAGCGCCTTGGCCGCCTTCTTCAGCGGAGCGAGCCGGGCGGCGGCCTGGTGGTGGTCGCCGACGCTGCCCGGAGCGCAGACGACGGTGGCCACCGACAGCGTGACCGGCCGTCCGCCCGCCGTCCAGGGCGCGTCCAGTACGGCCGTCACCAACGGACCGAGCGCCTCCTCGTCGGCCAGCACCAGGAAGTCGTCCCCGCCGATGTGCCCCACCCGGGCCTGCCCCGCCGCCCGCTGGAGCGCGCCGCCGACCGCGCGGATCAGCTCGTCGCCCGCGGCGAACCCGGCCCCGTCGTTGACCTGTTTGAAGTGGTCGATGTCCAGCCAGCTGAGCGCGAACGCCCGCCCCTCGGAGATCCGCCGGTCCACCTCGCCCACGATCGCGTCCGAACCGGGCAGCCTGGTCAGCGGGTTGAGCCCGGCCGCCTCCTCCACCCGGCTCTCGGCCAGCGCCCGTACCAGGTCCGCCAGCCGTACGACCCCTGCGCACCGGCCCTGTTCGTCCACCACCGCCACATCGTCCGAGGTGCGGTCCCGGCCGCCGACCGCGACCACGTCCAGCACCTCCCAGGCCGTCGCGTCCACCCCGACCGTGCGGGGCGTGTCGCCCAGCTTGTACGCCGGCCGGTCGGCGTACAGGGCGTGTCCGTAGCGGGTGGACATCGACAGCAGGAACCGCGAGCGGTGCACCGACCGGACCGGCCGCCCCGACGGGTCCACCAGCAGCACCCCGGACACGTCCGGGGAACCGGTCAGCAGGGCCCGCACCCGCTCCGCCGAGGCGGACAGCGGCAGTACGGCGGCGGGCCGCACGAACTCCCGCACCGACGGCCCGGAACGGGGCGCGGTCAGGGCACCGGGAGTCAGGGACGGAACGTAGACGTCCACGGTGGGGATCCGGGCCGGCGGCGCGAACAGCTCGCCCTGGGCCAGCTGCGCACCGGCCGCCAGGGCCCCCGCGTACTGCAGCTCGGTCTCCACGCCCTCCACCGCCACCAGGGCGCCCAGTTCCTCGCACAGCGTCCGCATCGCCCGTACCGCGGCCGGCCGTGCCAGCAGCGAGGCGTCGAGCTTGACCAGGCCGGGGGAGAGGTCGGTGAGCAGCCTGAGCGGTACGTCGCCGTCCCCGATGCCGTCCGCGCTGATCCGGAACCCCTGCTCGCGCAGCGCGGCCACCGCCTCCAGCAGGGCCCGGTGCGGTACGTGCGTATAGGGCGGGACGATGTCGAGCGTCACCTCCCAGGGCATGCGCCCCGCCCCGCGCACGGCGTCGCGCAGCGGGGTGAGGCCGCCGAGGTCGGCGAGCGTGGCCGCGAACACGTTCAGATGCAGGGGCAGCAGCGTCTCCTGGCGCGCCGCCGCGCGGAACGCCAGCACGGCCAGCCTGCCGTCCAGTTCGGGATCCCGGCGGGCCTCGGCCAGGATGTCGCCGGTCTCCGGGCGGGCGAGTGTCTCCAGTGCGGCGACCGCGCCCGTCCTCAGGTTGACCACCGGCTGGAAGGCGAAGCGGAGAGTATCCGTCCAGGAGTGCACGGGAGCATGATGGGCGCCGCCCGCGCACGCCCAGGCGCAGTTCATGAGACGTTCACGCAGGATTCCGTGGCGGTCACACAGGGTGGACGGCCCTCCGCCCCCGCCCCACCCGGGGGAGCCGTCTGACCGGTCGTCGGAAGGGTGCCACGGGCAACCGGAAACGGGCAGGCCGTGGCGGTGAACCGAAGGGCCCCGGGCGGCGTCGTGTTACAGCGGGGGCGGCCGGGACCGACGGGGGTGATTCCGGCCGCCTCTTCCCGATCCGCCCGTTCCTGACGGCTCGCTGCCGGAACACGCCCCTTTCGTGATCGGATACAGTCCGCGCGTGTCCGAAACTCAGCAACCAACTGCCAATTCCGCGCCGGACTCCCACTGTTCGAGCTGCGGAACGCCCTATGGAGAGGGCATCTCCGGCTGGCCGCGTACCTGCCCGTCCTGCGGGACCGTCGCCTACCGCAACCCGCTGCCGGTCGCGATCGCGCTCCAGCCCGTGTACGACACCCAGGGCACGGCCCTGGTCGTCATCACCCGCACCATCGCCCCCGCGCGCGGAGGCACGGCCCTGCCCGGCGGTTACATCGACGACCGCGAGGACTGGAAGCAGGCCGTCGTCCGCGAACTCAAGGAAGAGACCGGCATCGACGCGGCCGCCCGCGACGTACGGCTCGTGGACGCCATGAGCGCGCCCGACGGGCACCTGCTGCTGTTCGGGCTGCTGCCGGAGCGCCCGGCCGACGGACTGCCGCCCTCCGGCCCCACCGACGAGACCGAGGGCTGGCAGCTGCTGCGCAGACCCGAGGAACTCGCCTTCCCGCTGCACACCGTGGCCGTCAAAGCCTGGTTCGAAGGCCGCTACGTGTGAGCGGCGCGGTTCAGCCCAGCCCGCGCACACGCACCGGGTAGGGCGGCTCGGCCGCGCCGTCCTCCCGCTCCCGGGTGACCACCACCCGTCCGTCCCGGCCGCGGGCGGCATAGCGCTCGATCTCCGGCTCCTCCCACCCGTCGCCCGCGTCCGGCACCACCAGACCGCCGCCGGTCCGCCCGCGCGCGGGCGCCCACACCTCCAGCTCCAGCCCGCCGTCGGCGCCCCGCACGGGCAGCACCGCACCCGCGCGCGCGAACACCGGCACCCGGGACAGCGGCGCGTCGACCACGACCCGCGCCGGCCCCTCGTAGGCCTCCTCCGTCACCGTGTCGTACCAGCGGCCCCGCGGCAGCCGCACCGCACGCCGGCCGGCACCGGGCTCCAGCACCGGTGCCACCAGAAGGCTGTCGCCCAGCAGGAACGCGTCCTCGCAGTCGCGCAGCGCCCGGTCCTCCGGCGACCCCCACCACAGCGGCCGCACATAGGGCGCCCCGGTCCGCCGGGCCAGATGCGCCAGCGTCACGAAGTACGGCAGCAGCCGCCGGCGTTCGAGCAGCACCGCGCGCGCGTGCTCCAGCACCTCGGCACCGAACTCCCACGGCTCCCTGCGCCCGGCCCGGGGGCCCGCGTGGGTCCGGAACAGCGGCATATACGCGCCCAGCTGGAACCAGCGCAGATACAGCTCGGGCGACGGACCGCCGTCGGCACCGCCCACGTCCGGACCCGAGTACGGCACCCCGCACAGCCCCAGCCCCAGCACCAGCGACAGCGACGCCCGCAGCCCCGGCCAGCCCGTCGCCACATCCCCCGACCACGCACCCCCGTACCGCTGCAGCCCCGCCCAGCCCGAACGGGACAACACGAAGGGCCGCGCCTCGGGCGCCAGCTCGCGCAGCCCCTCGTAGGCCGCCCGGGCCATGCACAGCGCGTACACGTTGTGCGCCTCCCGGTGGTCACCGCCGCGCCCCTCCAGAGCGTGCCGGGCCGACCGCGGCAACGTCGGCTCACCGAAGGCGCCGAACGACGTCGGCTCGTTCATGTCGTGCCAGAACCCCGCGAAACCCTGCTCCAGCCGCTCCCCGTAGAGCCCGCCCCACCACGCGCGCACGCGCGCGTGCGTGAAGTCCGGGAAGACCGACTCGCCGGCCCACGCCAGACCCTCCACCGTGCGGCCCCGCGCGTCCCGCACGAACGCGTCCACGGCACTGCCGCCGTCGTACACGGCGTCACCCGGTTCCGCCCGCACCGCCGGATCCACGACCGACACCAGCCGGATCCCGTCCCGGCGCAGCTCCTCGGCCAGCACCGGCAGCTTGGGGAAACGCTGCTCGTCGACGGTGAACACCCGGTGGTCGTCGAAGTGGTCGATACCGAGGTGCACGGCGTCCAGCGGCAGCCCCCGCTCGTGATAGCCGGCGACGATCCGGCGCACCTCCTGCTCGCTGCCGAAACCCCGTCGCGCGTGCTGGTACCCCAGGGCCCACGCGGGCGGCAGCGCGGGCGCCCCGGTCAGCGAGGCCCACGTGTACAGCACGCGCGCGGGAGTGCCCACCATCGCCCAGCAGCGCAGCGGGCCGCCGTCCATGTGCACTTCGCAGCGCCCCGCCCGGTCGTGCCCGGACCCGGCACCCTCCTCGCCCTCCCGCAGCACCACCGAGCCGTCCCAGGTGGTGTCGTGGAACACCAGATGCGTGCCCGCGTCCGCCACCACCAGCTGCACCGGCATGGTCAGATACAGCGGATCGTCACCGGGCCCGAACGCCCGGCCGGGATCGGTGTTCCACAGCCGGTACCTCCCGTCGCGCAGCCGAGGTCCGGACGCCCGCCCGCCCAGCCCGAAGAACCGGGCGTCCGCCGCCACCTCCGACCGCTGCACCCACCGCGCCGCACCCCCGCCGACCGGCTCCCACCAGCGCGGCGGCAGCTCCCGCCGCAGCACCACCCCGCCCGGCGTGCACACCTGCAGCGCGCCGTGCCGCGACACGACCACGGTCACCCGCTCGGCCACCACCCGCCAGCCGCCGTCCTTGTCCGGCTCCAGCACCGCCCGCGGATCCGGCTCCGGACCACTCCCCGCGAGCGCGTACGACGGCAGCGCACCGGCCCCGTCCCACCCCCAGAACACCGCCCCGTTCGCCGCCACCACGATCCGCAGCTCGGAACGGTCGAACCGGATCAGCCCGCCGCCCGGACCCGGCTCCACGTCCCGCACCTGCCCCGGCACCCGGGCCCGCTCGGGCCCCCGCAGCGGCAGCCCCGCCGCGTCGATACGCCTCCTGCGCCACGCGGCCCGCACGGTGCGCAACCCCCGAGCCGCCCTCCCCGAACCGACCAGACTCACCGAACGCACCAGGTCACGACCGTCCATGCTGCTCACCCTGCCACTGAGCGTCCCACGCGCGCGTGCCGTTCAACTGCCGTTCACCCGTGCCCGGGCCACATCTTCACGACATCGACTATGTGAGGCGAACCCTGGTGCAGAAGTCGATCACATGGCATCGTCCGTGTCAGCCGCGTCACGCGCACACCCCAGCCCGTGCGCGGACCGACGCACACGACGCGCACAGCCCGGGAGCCTCCCATGTCGACCGCGAACCCCCAGCCGCTCTGGCAGCCCGACCCCGAGCGGATCGCCCAGGCCCGCATCACCCGGTTCCAGGCATGGGCCGCCGAACACCACGGCGCCCCGGCCGAGGGCGGCTACCCGGCCCTGCACCGGTGGTCCGTCGACCGGCTCGACACCTTCTGGAAAGCCGTCACGGAGTGGTTCGACGTACGGTTCGCCACCCCCTACACGCGCGTGCTCGGCGACCGCGCCATGCCCGGCGCCCGCTGGTTCCCCGGAGCCACCCTCAACTACGCCGAACACGCCCTGCGCGCCGCGGCCGACCGCGCCGCCGAACCCGCCCTGCTGTGCGTGGACGAGACCCACGAACCCCGCCCCGTGACCTGGTCCGAGCTGCGCCGCCAGGTCGGCTCCCTCGCCGCCGAACTCCGCGCGCTCGGCGTACGCCCCGGCGACCGCGTCAGCGGCTACCTCCCCAACATCCCCGAGGCCGTCGTCGCCCTCCTCGCCACGGCCGCCGTCGGCGCCGTATGGACCTCCTGCGCCCCCGACTTCGGCGCCCGCAGCGTCCTCGACCGCTTCCAGCAGGTCGAACCCGTCGTCCTGTTCACCGTCGACGGCTACCGCTACGGCGGCAAGGAACACGACCGCCGTGACATCGTCGCCGAACTGCGCCGCGAACTGCCCACCCTGCGCGCCGTCGTCCACATCCCGCTGCTGGGCACCGACACTCCCGAAGGCGCCCTCGAATGGTCGGCGCTGACCGCCGGGGACACCGAGCCGGTCTACGAGCAGGTCCCCTTCGACCACCCGCTGTGGGTGCTGTACTCCTCCGGCACGACCGGCCTGCCCAAGGCCATCGTCCAGTCGCAGGGCGGCATCCTGGTCGAACACCTCAAACAGCTCGGCCTGCACTGCGACCTCGGTCCCGGGGACCGCTTCTTCTGGTACACCTCGACCGGCTGGATGATGTGGAACTTCCTCGTCTCCGGCCTCCTGACGGGCACCACGATCGTCCTGTACGACGGCAGCCCCGGCCACCCGGACACCGGCGCCCAGTGGCGGATCGCCGAACGCACCGGGGCCACCCTCTACGGCACCTCCGCCGCCTACGTCATGGCCTGCCGCAAGGCCGGCGTCCACCCCGCCCGCGACTACGACCTGTCCATGGTCGAATGCGTCGCCACCACCGGCTCCCCGCTGCCGCCCGACGGCTTCCGCTGGCTGCACGACGAGTTCGCCGAGGGCGGGGCCGACCTGTGGATCGCCTCCGTCAGCGGCGGCACGGACGTCTGCTCCTGCTTCGCCGGCGCCGTACCCACCCTCCCCGTGTACACCGGCGAACTCCAGGCACCCGGCCTCGGCACCGACCTGCGGTCCTGGGACCCGAACGGCGCACCCCTCGTGGACGAGGTCGGCGAACTGGTCGTCACCCAGCCCATGCCCTCCATGCCGATCAGCTTCTGGAACGACCCCGACGGCAGCCGCTACCACGACAGCTACTTCGACACCTACCCCGGCGTCTGGCGCCACGGCGACTGGATCACCGTCACCTCCCGGGGCTCCGTGATCATCCACGGCCGCTCCGACTCCACCCTCAACCGGCAGGGCGTCCGCATGGGTTCGGCAGACATCTACGAGGTCGTCGAACGCCTGCCCGAGATCAGGGAATCCCTCGTCATCGGCGTCGAACAACCCGACGGCGGCTACTGGATGCCGCTGTTCGTGCACCTCGCACCCGGCGCCGTCCTGGACGAGGCGCTCCTGAACCGCCTCAAGCAGGCCATCCGCGAACAGCTCTCCCCCCGCCACGTCCCGGACGAGATCATCGAGGTCCCCGGCATCCCGCACACCCTCACCGGCAAGCGCATCGAGGTCCCGGTCAAGCGTCTGCTGCAGGGCACCCCGCTGGAAAAGGCGGTCAACCCCGGCTCCATCGACAACGTCGCCCTGCTCGGCTTCTACGAGGAACTGGCCCGCAAGCGCGCCTGACCCACCGGAACATCACCCTCCGCACCGGTCCCGGTCCCCCGCCGAACCAGACCGCGACGTCCGGGACCGCCTCCCCACACCGACCATGACCTGGGAAGACACCCTCCACAAGCCGGTCCACGCCAGCCGGCGGACGGCCGTTGTCAGTGCCGACGGTTACGGTGAGTGAGCACTGATCGACCGCGCATTGGGGGAATCATGGCGCACACCGACCACCAGGCCCTGCGACGCGTCCTGCGCCGTGAGATCGCCGGCACCATCGGCGTTCTCACCGACGACCACGACTTCCGCGCCATGCGGCGCTACCGCAGCTTCACCTTCGACGACCACACGGCCTACCTGAGGCAACTGGAGACGGTCCTCAAGGCCCGCGCCGCACAGGGCAGCCACACCACACTCGCCCTGTTCGACCCGGAGGACTACGCCGCGTACTGCGCGGACACCGGACTCGACCCGGACGCCCCGGCCAGCCGCAGCCGGTTCACCGCACAGCTCGCGGCCACCGGCCCCACCGTTCCCTACGACGGCCGCCCGCTCACCGACCTCCTGCCCCAGCTCGTGGACGAGGCCGTACGCCAGGCCACCTGGGAGTACGCCACCACCCTCCTCACCCGCCTCGGCCCCTGCCCGACCTGCGGCGAGGACATCGGCAGGGCCGCCTTCACCCGCGCCTCCGACCTCCTGGTCCGCATCCTCGACACCGCACCGCCCGGCGAGAGGCACCTCGTCTGCAGCGTCTCCGGACCACCGGACACCCTCGTCTCCGTCCTGCACGGCGACCAGGACGACACCGGCGCGACCCGCCTGGACGAGGCGGAGGCCCTGGAATTCACCAGCGTCCTCGCCCTCGGACTGGCCACCCGCAGCCCCGGCGGACTCGTCATCCGCACCAGCGCCGCCGGCACCGCCGACCGCGTCTACGGCTGGCGCCTGCGCCGCGGCACCCTCGAACCCCTGACGGCCTCGGAAGTCTTCGACGCCTACTGCACCGACGTCGAATCCGGCGACCTCATCCCACCCGAGTCCGGCGTCGACTACGGCGCGCCCCCCGACCTCGGAGACGACGGCACGGCAGCGCACCACCGCCACTGAGACACGGCCACCGCCCGCACACGCGTCAGGGGCGCCCCACCCGAAGGCAGGACGCCCCTGACCGACAGCGCCCGAAGGCACCGGTACGGCTACTCGCCGGACAGCACCGCCTGAGCGGCGCCCCGCGCCTCCTCGGCGCTGTCCGCCGCACGCGCCGCGGCGGCGGCCCGCTCACACTGCGCCAGCGTGTACTTCGCCAGCGTGGCGCGCACATACGGAATCGACGCCGACCCCATGGACAGGGAGGTGACCCCCAGACCGGTCAGCACACAGGCCAGCAGCGGATCGGACGCGGCCTCACCGCACACCCCGCAGCTCTTGCCCTCGGCCCGCGCGGCCTCGGCCGACAGCGCCACCAGGTCGAGCAGCGCCGGCTGCCACGGGTCCTGGAGCCGCGACACCGCGCCCACCTGCCGGTCCGCCGCGAACGTGTACTGCGCGAGGTCGTTGGTCCCCAGCGACAGGAACTCGACCTCCCGCAGGATCGAGCGCGCCCGCAGCGCGGCCGACGGAATCTCGACCATCGCACCGAACTTGGCCTGAAGCCCCGCCTCCCGGCAGGCGTCCGCGAACGCCTTGGCGTCCTGGCGGTCCGCCACCATGGGCGCCATCACCTCAAGGTGGACGGGCAGCCCCTCGGCGGCCTTGGCCAGCGCCGTCAGCTGAGTGCGCAGCACCTCGGGGTGGTCGAGCAGCGTCCGCAGACCCCGCACACCCAGCGCCGGGTTCGGCTCGTCCGCCGGCGTGAGGAAGTCCAGGGGCTTGTCCGCGCCCGCGTCCAGCACCCGTACGACCACACGACCCTCGGGGAACGCCTCCAGCACCTGCCGGTAGGCCTCCACCTGTCTCTGCTCGGAAGGAGCCTTCTTGCTGTCGTCCAGGAACAGGAACTCGGTACGGAACAGACCGACGCCCTCGGCACCCGCCTCGACCGCCGCCGGCACATCCGCCGGCCCGCCCACGTTGGCCAGCAGCGGCACCTTGTGCCCGTCCGCGGTCACACCGGGACCCGTCGAGGCGGCCAGCGCCGCCTTGCGCTCGGCAGCCGCGGCCGAAAGCCGCGCCTTCTGCTCCTCGCTCGGGTTGACGAAGACATCACCCGTGCTGCCGTCCACGGCGACCACCGTGCCCTCGGCCAGCTCGCCGGCGCCCGGCAGCGCCACGACGGCCGGCACGCCCAGCGCCCGCGCCAGGATCGCGCTGTGGCTGGTCGGACCGCCCTCCTCGGTGACGAAACCGAGCACGAGCGACGGATCCAGCAGCGCGGTGTCGGCCGGAGCCAGATCCCGGGCCACGAGTACATACGGCTGGTCGCTGTCCGGCACACCCGGCATCGGCACGCCCAGCAGCCGCGCGACGATACGGTTCCGCACGTCGTCCAGGTCGGCCACACGCCCCGCGAGGTACTCGCCGGCACCGGCCAGCAGCTCCCGGTACGCCGCGAACGCGTCGTACACCGCCCGCTCCGCGGTGCTGCCGACGGCGATCCGCCGGTCCACGTCCGCCATCAGCTCGGGGTCCTGGGCCATCATGGCCTGCGCTTCCAGCACGGCCTGGGCCTCGCCGCCCGCCAGATTCCCGCGCGCCATCAGATCGGCGGCCACGGCGTCGACGGCCTGCCGGGCGCGCCCCTGCTCCCGCTCGGCGTCCTCGGCGGGGATCTGCTTGGCCGGCGGCTCCAGCACCGCCGTGCCCATGTGCCGAACCTCGCCGATCGCCACGCCATGGCTCACGCCGACGCCTCGCAGCGTTGTCTCCATCTCACCCGTCTCCAGTAGTGCGGCGGGTCCCGCCGCCGCGGTGGTTGTCCTGTACGCCGCCCTGGGACGGCACAGTCGTCAGTTCCAGGAGAAGAGGCTGTCGCCGGTCTCCACGTCACCGCTGTCACGCAGTTCGGAGAGGGACTCGGCAGTGGCTTCCAGGGCGACGACCGGGCACACCGGGGACTTGCCGGCGGCTTCGACGGCGGCCGGGTTCCAGCGGACGACGGCCTGGCCGCGGGTGACCCTGTCCCCCTTGGCGACGAGCAGCTCGAAGCCCTCGCCGTTGAGCTGGACCGTGTCGATGCCGAGGTGGGTGAGCACCCCGTGGCCGCTCTCGTCGACCACGACGAACGCGTGCGGGTGCAGGGAGACGATGACGCCGTCCACGGGCGCCACCGCCTCGGAGGCCTCGCGCACGGGATCGATCGCGGTACCCGGGCCGACCATGGCCCCGGAGAAGACCGGGTCCGGCACTGCGGCCAGTCCGATGGCCCGTCCAGCGAGAGGGGACGTCACGGTGGTCATGGGAAGCCTCCCAAGGAGTGGAGCTGCTCGCAGGCCGTCACCGCCTGTCCCGGACGGCATACCGAGCAGCAGCGTATGTCAAATGAACTGGCGGTTCCGGATAGAAGCTACCAGCTAGTGGTCTAGACCACCAACCATGGCGATTTGCATGGCCTTCCAGGCCGCGTGTACAGTCGTAACCCTGCTCGAGGCGAGAGGCACGAAACAGTGCCCAGCCCCTGGCGGCAACCAAACTCATCAGATCCTGATCTCTGGATCTTCTTCTGCGTGCTTGCAGGAGAGTGGTCAGAGAGACGGAAAAACCCTGGTAGAGTTTGAAACACCGAAGGGAAGCGCCCGGAGGAAAGCCCGAGAGGGTGAGTACAAAGGAAGCGACCGTTCCTTG